>DASXLL010000046.1:0-9409 GCA_036496265.1 Pirellulaceae bacterium
TACTCCGTTTTCAATGTGTCCTCGGTAAACCATCGAAGCATCTCCGAATAGGCAGAATGTATTCTATCACCGGACGGGGTCCTTGCCCAAAAGTCGTCTAATCAATCCGATCTGCCCCGCGTGGAGCATTTCGTGATGGGAGCAGAAGTAGAGACTGCCGAGTTTGGTGGGTTCGATGGCGTAGGGAGCTTCGACGGGCTCTTTGAGTTGGTCGGCAGTGAACGAAGGCGATTCTTGAAGCACTTGAGCGTGGACGCGGTCGAAAATGGCGCGGATGTCAGCGGGTGGCAGCAATTTGGTGCTGTCCGTTTCGGGCTGGCTGCCGCGGCTGAAGGCTTTGCGGAAGTCGCTGGGCATGATTTCGCGGTCGATCTCCTGGCGGCCGCGCTGGCGGAAGAGGCAGAGGCCGTATTCGGCCATGGCGAGGTGGCCGACCTGCCAGGCGAGGTGGGTCGGGCAGCCGGCGGGCACGCGATACCAGTCGGCTTCGTCCGTTTCGGCCAATAGGGAGAGAGTGTAACTGCGAGCGAATTCGATCTGCTGGATAGCAATGTTTAGCGACATAAGTGCGTTTATACCCGCAACGCAGGCGGTTGGAAGATTGGAAGGCCTCCGTTACTGCCCGCTCACGCTGCCGACCGGCGCGGGTGCTGGAATACCGCTGGCGCGGCAAGTATTCTGGGGGCTAACCCACCTAATCGCAGCCGGAGCGGCTGCTTTTTCCATCGCGACTCTCCTTCGTTTCCAAAATCGTCATGAAACTCGCTTGCCTGATTTGCCTGCCGCTGGCGTTGGTCCTCTTGAACGTCGCCAAGGCCGACGACCTCTTCCCGGACAAGAACCTCGAGGCCGCCGTTCGCCAGCAGGTTTTCGAAAAACGAAACAAGCCCGATCCGCTGGTTGAGGCCGATGTTGTCAATATTTCGACGGTCGTCGGCAAAGGCAAGAAGATCGCGAGCCTGGCAGGTCTGGAGAAGTGCAAGAGCCTCGCGCTGCTCGATTTGGAAAACAACGAAATTGCCGACCTGGAGCCGATCAAGGAACTCAAACTGATCCAATCGCTGAATTTGGGCAAGAACAAAATTCAAAGCATCTCGCCGTTGGCCGGATTGACGGGCATTCAGTATCTCGTCATTAGCGACAATCAGATCAGCGACCTTTCGCCGCTGTCGAACATCAAATCACTCGTCAACCTCTATGCCTCGCACAACCAGATCAAAGACCTCTCACCGCTGACGAACACGCCGAAAGTTTATTCGCTGTATTTAGAGGGCAATCCGCTGGAAAGCATTCAGCCGTTGGCCAGCTTGAAGAATTTGGAGCGGCTCGATCTTCGCAATACGGGCATCAGCGACGTCGCGCCGCTGGCCGGACTGACGGAATGGCGCTATCTGTTCATCAACGACAACAAAATCACCGATCTGGCGCCGCTCGCCGAAGCAGCCAAGAAGGACTTTGAAGGGCAAAAGCGATTTGCGCCGTTCTGGCGGCTGTATGTCGGCAACAATCCGCTGAGTGAAGCAGCGAAAGGTTCACAGCTCGCTGAGATTACGAAGTATGGCAGCGAAAAGACGGTGCACCTTACGTATCCGTAGCCTTTTGCTGCGTCTGGTTAGTCTCGCGCCAGCGCCTCACGGAAAAAGCGATCGAGCTCGATGATTCGGTATTGCTGGGTTGTCACAATGCCTGGGTCTTTGTAGCCGCAGGTCCATGTGATCAGAATGCCGTCGCTCGCAGGTTGGAATCGACAGGGAATTGGGCGACCGGGATCGTTTGGGTCGTACACAATGATTTCGCCGTCGGCTAGTTTTGCGAGCAGAACCACGTGATTGCTGTCGGTGATTTTTCCATCGGGAAAGCGCCGCTCGCCCAGCAAAGCAAAGGGCATGATATGGTCGGGGTCCGCCTCCAAGAGTTCCGCAATTGCGCGCCGACTTCTCAGGAACTGTTGCTCTGCGTCGCGTATTTTCTTAATGCCGTCTGCGGTGGCTATCAGCTCAAGGTGGCGCTGCTTGTAGCGCTCGAAGACCGCGATGGCCAACGCGTTAAGTCCCGCTTGTGACGTAATCGCTACTCGATCACCGTCGAGACACAACGCGGAATGATAGCGAACTCGCGCCTTCGTGAATTCCGCTTCATAAATCCGTTTGCTCAGATCTTCTACCATATCGCAGTCGTCATCGGCCGCAATTTCTCCTTCCAAGAGCGCGGCCGCGACAAGGGAGATACCCAGGCAGCGATGATCGACGTTCACGGGCATGTTGGCAAGAATCTGCTCCGCCCCCTTCGCAGCGTGGAACTGGTCGCCGTCTTGAGCGTTAGCCCACTCAGCGACAAAGCACAAAACGCCGAAAAAAATGGCGAGCTTCATGGAAAACCATTCTAAACCCGCGTGCATTCGCGTTGCACGCGCTCACCGCTGATTTGGATACGAGCAACTGCTAAACTCACCGTTGCGGAGGACGCTGGTAATGACTGATTCCAAGCGAGAAAAACCCTGGCAACGCGCCGTTTCGTTTGCCGCCCGCCAGCACGATGGGCAACTGCGCAAAGACGGCAAAACACCGTACGTGGCGCATCCAGTTCGCGTGGCGTTCATCGTGCGGCATCTGTTTGAAGTCGATGACGAAACGGCTGTTACCGCCGCTCTGCTGCACGATCTGATTGAGGACACCAAGACAGACTACGACGAAGTCGCCCACGAATTCGGCTCCGCGGTCGCCGGTGTGGTGGCCGCGGTCAGTAAGGATGGTCGGCTCCCGCATGATGAGCGCGAGGCAACGTACGATCAACAGGTCGCTGCGGCGAGTTGGCAGGCCCGGCTGATTAAGCTCGCCGACGTCTATGACAATTACTGCGACTCGCGCGACGACAAAGAACGGGCGAGAGCTGCGGAAAAAGCCTGGCGGGCCATCCATTGTGCTGGCAACGCACCGGAGTTGGCTCGGGCTGTTAAACTTGTACAAAAGCTGATTGAGAATGCCTGATTTTTGTGTTCTCCACACGTTGGGAGCGTTTCCATGCTTTCGCGAACGCAAATGAATCGCCGCAACTGGCTCGCTGCCGCGAGTGCTGCGTCCGTCGTTCCGTTCTTGCCGCTTAAGGCGAATGCTGCCGACGCTCCACGTCCGAAAGTGGCAGCGATTTACACCGAATTTCGGCTACGGTCGCACGCCCATCACTTTCTCACGAGCTTGATGGGCAAGTATTTGTTTCGCGGCGAGTGGCGCGATCCGGGGGTCGATGTTGTCTCGTTCTATGCCGATCAATTTCCCGAGGGGGACATGACGCGCGAGGCGTCGGAGAAATACAAGGTCCCGATTTACAAAACCATCGCCGAAGCGCTCTGCTTGGGTGGCGACAAGCTGGCGGTGGATGCGGTGCTACTTATCGGTGAGCATGGCCGCTATCCGCATAACGATCTTGGGCAGCACATGTATCCCCGCAAGGAATTTTTCGATCAGATCGTTGCGGTCATTGAGCGCAGCGGCCGGCCGGTGCCAGTTTTCAACGATAAGCATCTCTCGTATCGTTGGGACTGGGCGAAAGCGATGTACGACGATGCGCAGCGCTTGAAAATTCCGCTGATGGCTGGCAGCAGTGTGCCGCTGGCCGAGCGGCGGCCGCCGGTGCAATTTCCGAAAGATGCGGTGGTGGAAGAAGCCGTTTCGATTCACGGCGGCGGGATCGAGTCGTATGATTTTCATGCACTGGAAGTCATGCAGTCGATGATCGAATTTCGTCGTGGTGGCGAGACGGGTGTCAAAGAGGTTCAATTGCTGGAAGGGGATGCGGCGAAAGACGCTGTCAGCGATGGCCGCATTTCGCGCGATTTGATTAACGCCGCCATGTATGCCGAAAAAAACGGTGGGATGCAGCGCCGTCCGCGGATGAGTTTTCCCGATGAACCGTTTGTGCCGCGCCATGCGGTGCTGGTCACCTATAAAGATGGCACGCGCGGGACAGCGCTGACAATTGGCAGCGGCGGCGACCGCTGGAACTTTGCTTGCAAACTGCGTGGACAAGCAAAGCCGTTCGCGACGGCTTACTACAGCGGGCCGTGGGGCAACTGGAATCTGTTCAATGCTTTGAGCGGCGCGATCGCCCATTTTTTCCGGACGGGGAAGTCACCTTATCCGGTCGAACGGACACTGCTCACCAGTGGCATCCTCGATGCATCGATGCACTCCCGCGCCGAGGGTGGTAAGCCGCTTGCGACGCCTGAGTTGGGATTTTCCTACACGCCGCAAGACTTTAGCGCCTTCTGCGAAACGGGGGAGAGCTGGAAAGTTATTACGCCGGATATGCCCGAACCTCGCACCTTCCAACCGGGAACAGGCTAAGTAGAATCAACGCGATCACCGCATTCATGCCATGCCCGAACTAACCCATTTCGACGAGACCGGCGCCAGCCGTATGGTCGATGTGGGCGACAAACCGGCGACCAATCGCATTGCCCGGGGCAGCGGACGCGTCGTCATGCGGCCCGAGACGCTGAAGCGTATTCAGGATCGCGGCTTTGCGAAAGGCGACGTTTTGGAAGTCGCTCGCCTGGCGGGCATCATGGCCGCCAAACGCACCAGCGAGTTGATTCCGCTCTGCCATTCGCTGCCGCTCGAATCGGTCGCAATCACTTTTTCTTTCCCAGACGACTCGAGCGTCGCCATTGAAGCCGAGGCTCGCGTAACCGCGAAAACGGGAGTTGAAATGGAAGCATTAACGGCCGTAAGTGTGGCGGCGTTAACCATTTATGACATGTGCAAGGCCATTGACCGCGGGATGAGAATCGAGGAAATTCGGCTGGAAGAAAAATTGGGCGGCAAGAGCGGCCATTTTGTTCGTGAAGCGAAATAGCCGACTGCGGTTAAAATAACAGCTACATCTTAGCTTTCAGCCTCACGTCTCAAGTTTCGAGCGTTGCCCCTATGCCGGCCGTGATGCCCGCCACCAAGCAGCCCACCGCAGCCGGCCCCCACTCAGCGAGTCATGTCGCGTCGGCTGCGGAATTGCTGCAATTGCTTTTCGCTCCGATTGTTGACGAGCTCAAAGAAGTCGAGCGATTGCTGAGAGCGGAGCTTTCCAGCCAGCACCCATTCGTCAATGAGCTGGTCAGTTACGGTTGCATGCTCGGCGGCAAACGACTGCGGCCCGCGCTGCTATTACTCACGGCCAAGGCCGTCAGCGGCAATGTGAAGCCGGCTCATTTAACGCTCGCCACCGTCGTGGAGATGATCCATACGGCCACTCTGGTTCACGACGATGTGCTGGACGAAGCGGTAATGCGGCGGCACCTGGCGACCGTAAACGCCCGCTGGGACAACGAAGCCAGCGTGCTGCTCGGTGACTTTCTTTTCACCCACGCCTTCTATTTGGCCAGCACGCTGGACAATGTCATTGGCTGCCGGCTCATCGGCCGCGCCACGAATATCGTATGCGAGGGCGAACTGCGGCAGAAAGGCAGCCGCGGAAATTTTGAATTGAGCGAGCAAGAGTACTTCGATATCGTCGAAGCGAAAACGGCCGAGTTGACCGCAGTAAGCTGCCGCCTGGGCGCACTGTTCGCAGGCGGCGACGAATCGCTTGCCGAGCAGATGGACGGCTTTGGCCGAGATTTAGGGATTGCCTTTCAAATTGCTGACGATCTTCTGGATGTTCAAGGCGAAGAAAAAACCACTGGCAAGTCGCTCGGCACGGATTTGGAAAAGCAAAAGCCGACGCTGCCAATTATTCACGCGCTAACACAAGCAACCGCCGCCGACCGAGAAGCCATGCTCGAGATTCTTACGAGCGATGCCCGCCAGCCGGAGCTTTTGCAGCCATTCCTGGTCCGCTATCGAGCCATCGAATACACGCGCGCCACCGCCAAGGCTTTTTCCGAACGGGCCAAGCGCCGTCTGGACTGCCTTCCGCCTGGCGCCGCGCGGGACACGCTCGCGATAATGGCTGATTTTGTGATCAACCGCTCGATGTAGCTTCTAACCGTTTTTTGCCTGCGCGAGGCCCGCGGCAAATCCGAGCAAGTCGCCTTTCTCGCGGCAGTGACTCAGCAGCGCCTCGACCTGCCCAGCCCGCTGCGCCAACTCTACCAGGGGCAAAGCATTCCCCAGCGGCTGAATGCTTCCCATTCCGAACTTTGCGGCGGCCTCAAACGCCTCTTTGTCACGGCCCAAACGCGTCAGCAGATCGACGTATGTCTCAATCGCCGCGTAACCATGATGCTGCGGATCGAGCATGTCGGCCTTCGCCTTGAAATACGCGATTGCGTCATCGACGTTTTCACCGAGCAGCGCCTGAAAATACAGAGCGTGCGAGGGATACATATCGGCAAATGGCTCATCGCCCGGATATTGAAACTGCTGGCTCAGCCGGCGGCCATATTCGGTGATGTCCAGCGCCAATCGTAAATCGTCGACGTCGGACAAAGCTCGCGCAATCCTTACGGTGGCGGCCAGATGGGTCGTATCCAGATGATACGAATTGTCTTGGAATAACCAGTCGCGATCGTGTACGAGGTCGCGAAGCATTCTTTCTCGCGGCTGCTTCCCCTCTTGGCGGGCAATATCCGCCTGCACGCTGCCGACGAGTTCGTTATGCACTTGCCGCAACAGCAACTTGGCCGCCGGCGCTTGGTCACTTCGCGGTCGCCGCGCGAGGGACGAATCGAACGTCGTAATCGCATTGCACGTGCCGAACCGCTCCAGCACCAGACCATAACCTCGCCCGGTGTCGATCCCTTCATGCAAGCAAACTTCGATCAATTCCTCAAAATTCTCGTCGGTCGTCGCGATCGCCGACAAGACCTTTACTGCCTCGGCTTTGTCGCCTACGGGTCGCAAATACATCCAGCCTTCGCGAATCTGCCCTTCGGCAAGCAGAGCCGCCCCTACTTCCCGACAGGCGGCAATCAAACCATCTTCCAGCTTCGTCCGCTTTTCCTCGGTCAATCCTTCCACCGGCTCAATGGCCACCAGCGGCAAATCCAAGCTATGCCGCAGCCGCATTTTCAGGACTTCGAAGAGCTCGTGAAATCGCTTCTGATTCCGTAACAGCTTCGCCGTTTCATCAAACGCTGCTTCGACGCCACCAGCCACCAATACGGCCTGAATGTGATCAAAGTGCGTGGTCACTAAAGACATAGATTTGCTGATTAAGAAACGCCCACGCGAGCTCGGAGAATGAATTCCAGATCACGATTCGAATGCAGCACAGAAACGACAGCCGCCTCATCGGTGACCACGGTAAAGATGACTCGATAAGGGAAGCGATCAACCTGCTTAAATCGTAGCGGGAACTTGAATTTTATGTCAGGCAGAACAATGGTGGGACAGGCCAGCGGTGCAGCCACTATGCTGGCGAAGGTTGCATCCACGGCATCCAGAAACGTGCTGCCAAGTCCTGGCTGCGTTTGTTCTAAAAAAAGTGCTGACTCTGCGACGTCAGCATCTGCGATGCTCGTTGTACGAATCCTCACGACGCTTTACTCCGCGCCAAGGCTTCGCGAGCGCGTCGAATCGTCTCCTCCACCGTAAAAAACGTTTCCTGTCCATCCTCAATTCGTTTTAGGCGGCGATTAAGTTCCGCCGCAAGTTGCTCTTCCGTTTCATATAGAGTGGGACCACCCGGCAGGCTTTGTAGCAACTCCTGAGCGATGCCCGCGCGCTCTTGGGGTGAAAGAGAAAGTGCCGTTTGCAAGACTTCCGCTGCGGTGGACATGAGTGGGCTCCGCGTCAATCTCTTCTACCGCAATTGTTACCTAACATGACCAAAACCGTTTTCATTATACCGTCTGATGCTCCGGATACTTGACCCGTCCGTGATACACGGCTGTCAAACTCTTCACGAGCGAATCCTCAATCGTTTTCAGCTCCGACAGCGTTAGTCCACACTCGTCAAACTGCCCATCCAAGAGCCGCTTCATCGCCAAATCGTGAACGAGGCTCTCGATGCGCGCCGGCGTGGGATCAATCAATGCGCGGCTGGCGCTTTCCACAACGTCGGCCAGCATTAAAACGCCGCTCTCCTTGGTCTGCGGCTTGGGTCCCGGATAGCGAAATGTTGTTTCATCCAAATCATCGGCGTCCGGGTCTTCCTTCGCCAATCGCATCGCCTCGCGGCGGTAAAAATACTCGACCAGCGTCGTGCCGTGATGCTGCTCGACGAAGTCAATAATCGACTGCGGCAAATGATGTTGCCGCGCGAGGTCCGCTCCGTCCTTCACGTGGGCAATGATTACCAGCGTGCTCATCGCCGGCTGCAGCGACTCGTGCCGATTGCCGTCCGGCCCCTGATTTTCCACAAAATACGCAGGTTTCAGCATTTTGCCAATGTCGTGGAAATACGCGCCCACACGCACGAGCAGGCCATTCGCGCCAATTGCGTCCGTCGCTGTCTCAGCAATCGACGCGACATTGATCGAGTGGTTGTAAGTCCCCGGCGCGCGCCGCACGAGCTCCTGCAGGAGTGGATGTTGCACATCGCCCAGCTCCAGCAAGCTGATATCCGTTTGCACGTCGAACAGCCGTTCCACGAACGGGAGCATCCCGGTCATGATCACGCCGGCGAGCAGCGAGCAGAAACCGGACCATACCGCCCCCGCCAGAAGGGTGACTGGAAAAGATTGATATTGGGCGCCAAAATTCTCTTGAATCCACGTGCTAAACCGCGTCGTCGGCCCAAACGCCTGTCCCACCAGCGTGCCGACGCCGATTGTCGTCAGCATCACGACCATCCCCGTAAACGCACCGACATAAATCAATTTTGTCCGGCTGCGGATTCGCCGCAGGAGCAAAATGGCAGCAGCCACGGACGAGACCAAAATGACAAACTGCGCGAGTCCCTGGCCCAGAGCAAATGACAACACCAGCGCGATCGCTGCCGCGAGCAATAGCGCCAGCTCCTTCTCATAGGCAATCGCCGCCGTCATTCCAAAAATCAACAGCGGAATGATTTCAGCCCGGAAATTGTCGCTGGCAAAAATCCATCCGAGCGACACGGCCAAAACCGCGGCCGCCAGCAATGTCACGTACTGCCGAAAATCGCTGAGCAGCACGGGCCGCCGGTGATAGATGTAAAAGCCGCACAGGACGGCCAGCGCCAAATACATTCCCAGCGTGGCAAAACTGCGACTCAGCACCTCCCGCGCACCAAGTTGCTTTACCCAAGCGTCATATTCCAGCTTTAAGAGCAAGATTCCCGCGTCATCAAGCGGTTTGCCGCCGGGCGCCAGCTCCGCGACGCCCGACTTGTATTCCACCATCACCGGTTTCACCGCAGCCACGGCCCGCGTTCGCTCTTCCACCGAGGCGTTCTGATCGATGCGCAAAGTCTCTGGCAGGCGGCTGTCGAGCCATGCATAAACCAACTCAGCGACGACGGCGGCGTTGTCTTTCATTCCGCCTTCTTTCAACTG
>DASXLL010000047.1:0-3647 GCA_036496265.1 Pirellulaceae bacterium
TCGGGAGTCGATTGCGGAACTGTTGTGCCACTTGAAGAACGATTACCGCAATCGACTCCCGACCCCTTCACTCTCCAACAAACGCAGTCCCGCGTTTCTCGCTTGGTAACCATTCTGCCCGGCTCGCGCAATCAGGAAGTCAAATACAACTTGCCCGACTTGCTCCGAGCCGCCGCGAAGATCATACGCCAATGTCCCGACGTTCGCTTCGCAATCGCCAGCTACAACGAGCCTCAAGCGGACGCGGCGCGACGATTGGTAACCGCCTCGGGTCTGGCGGCTGACGTTTTCGTCAGCCGCACGCCAGAACTCATCGCCGCCGCCGATTGCTGCCTCGCCTGCTCCGGCTCCGTCTCGCTCGAGCTGCTTTATCACGCCAAGCCCGCCGTAGTCACCTATCGCGTCGGCTGGCTCACCTACCAGGTGGTGCGCCATCTCATGAACGCGCGCTATATCACGCTGGTCAATCTGCTCTACAGCCAGCAGCCCCTCCGCCGCTCCGCCACAACCCCGCCCTCCGACCAACCAACTGACGACGCCCTTTTCCCCGAGTTCCCTACCTGGCGCGACTGCTCCGACCAAATCGCCTCCCACGCCATCCGCTGGCTCACCAACGAATCCAGCCGCCAGCAAGTCATTCAGCACCTACACGCTCTCCGCAACCACCTCGCCACCGGCGGCGCATCAGCACGGGCGGCGGATTATATCGTCACCACTCTCCAAGCCCACCAATCCCGACCCAATGCCCAAGCCGCCTGACCGGCCGCATCAAAGGGTCATGGTTCATTTAGCGTTGCTGGCGGATTTGAGTCGGCGTTCGGCGACAACTGCGGATATTCGCCCCACTCACGACCCTCCAGTCTCTGCTTTTTGAGAGACAGAATCATGGCTCTGTCGAACGAATCAAATTGTCGGTGGTCGAGCCACCACCCAACTGCCAACGCCACCACCACCGTCAGCCACAGCAAGTCTCGGATCGTAAAACGAAGCATGGATTATTGAAGCTCTGTGGAATTCACGACTTCTGGGCCGAGAAAATAGATACCAGGCTCTGCTTGCATTTGATTATTCGTTGGGGCAGGGCGAGTTAGACTCATATGACGTTCGAGAAGTTCATCTGTGAGTTTAACCATCCTGAGAAACCGTGCATCTACTTCTCGCTTCTTCGCTTGCACTGCTTGGTGCTCCTTTTGCAATACGGCCCGATCCCGCCACATCACGAGCAAGAGGGCGACAACCACCGTCAGCCATAACCAGTCGCGGATCGTGAAGCGGAGCATTGCGTGGGCCTTTCCGATAGTTACTCTCCGGCAGCCGCGTCAAGCAGCATGGCGCGCTCAACTTCAGATGGAAATCGCAATTTGGAGTTTAAAACCCGCTCTTTGACCGGGATGATCGTTGCGCCGGTCGATAGTGCTTCCAGGCGATAACCTTCTTCCAGGAGTTGCTCCAGTTCTGCTAACGAGGCGTTACAGCGGGCGGAAAACGCGTCATATCGGGACTGCAATTGCTTGATGTGGCGTTGGCGAGTCATGGTTAAATGATGCTTCCAACCGAGCCAGATTCCAGCCAGCATCGGTGGCCCCAGCGCCAAGATGATCAGCAGCGTGCGGAGACGGTAACGCATCGCCCTATTTTACGTGCCCAACCCAGGCCACGTTAGATGAGAATTGCGTTCGCCCGTTTGGATGATTGCGGTGGACGCCGAAGGGGTCGGGAGTCGATTGCGAAAGCGATATTCCAGTTGGATGGATTTGAGCCGCAATCGACTCCCGACCCCCTCGCGCTGCACGACCGCGCCGGCCCGGGGACAGCAGCTCATTTCGGCTGCATTGGAAGACGCGGCTCGTTTAGGCCTTAAACCGATAGCCGATATACGGCACCGACTGGATATAGTCGCTGTAAAAGCCCAGATGGCCGCGGAGAGAATGGATCAGCCGGCCCAGAGTCTCGGCACTAACCGAATGCCGCCGCGAACTGACGGCCGCGGCAATCCGCTGCCGGGAAAGTGCCTGATTCGGCCGCGAGGACAGGAATTGAAGAATGCGGAATTCCAAAATCGGCAGCCGGAGCGTGCCCTGGCCGATCTTGGCCGGGTACGACCATGGATCGACGATTTCCTTTTCGCTCCAATAGTGCCGCCGGCGTTTAGCTCGCTGCTCGATGTCATGCACGTCGTTGATATAGACGTAGCTGACTTCAGCGAAGCGGTCTTCCGGCTTGGGGTCAAGCATGACGGCATTATACGCAGGGCGGTTGGTTCGGGCACGGGCTCGTTTTGCGGGAAAAATAGCGATTGCTGAAGATTTTGATTGTGGCAGCAGTGCTTGCGCAAGTGCCAGTTGCCAGCAACGGCCATTTGCTTATGAAAGACTTGTATCCCCGGACCGCGGTAGCTACTATCCGCGGCCCGAAATCGACTGCGCGAACGGCGATAAGGGCATCGCGGCGGGCCACAGCAATGAATTCCGGCAGCAAGGCGGCCAGTCCCTATTTTTACCCGGGACTCGCTGCGCTGATTGCATTTTCCAGTGGCTGCGCGGGTGGTGGACTGCTCGATCGGTCAATTGTGGACGCTGAATTGCCAGCTCATTCGTCGGCGACACCGTATCCGACGGCCGTCCGTAACGCCACCAACCAGCCTGACGCTTCTCAGCAGCCATCGCCGGTCGCTGGCTCCCCAAGCCCCCATCGGAACAATCCGCCGCACCCGCTCACCACGCCTCTGGCGGTCATCCCGCCCGAGTTGGTCCGTGCGACATCCGCCGCCGCACGGCCCGTCGCCGCATCGATGATCGACTCACGGCAGACACTGGTCGATTTGACACCAGCGACGAACTGGGCCCCCCCGAGCGTGGCCCAAAGCGTTGAGGGCGACAAAACGAATGCCAGTGCATCGAATACACTGGCAAGTGCCGCTAGCAAGCATCTGCACATTGCGGACGCGAACGAAGTCGTCAAAGCGGGAACGGAAACCGCGATTAAGGGCGATTTGTCGAGCGATCGACGACAACAGGTCGAACAAGCCCGGACGTCGCTAATCGAGGCCCTGGATGCCGAAATCAAGCAGCGGCGCGCCGAAAGCACGACGGACGAAGAGCTGCCGCGACTCGAACAGCAATTGCGACTGGCATATGTCTCGGCCGGGCGGCTGGACGATGCGGTTGCCGGCGTCGAGTCGCTCGACCCGACGCAGCGCGAAGCCTACAAAAACCTGATGTTTGGCCTCGGTGTCTGGCTCTCGCCCGATGAATCCCGGCGGCCGCCGCTGCGGAGCGCGAAAGTGCTCCACTCGCTGCGTGATGCCACCACAGACCTCGCCGCGGCCGGCAAGCTGGAAGTGAAAAACCTCGTGTTCTGCGAACGCGTCGATCACTTTGGCTGGTATAGCGAGTTTCCGCGGAAAGAATTTCAGCCGCGGCAGCAGGTGATCCTGTATGCCGAGGTCGAAAATTTCTCAGCGGAGCACAAAGGTGGTGCCGGATTCGAGACTGAGCTGCAGGGTTCCTATGTGATTATGGATTCCAGTGGCCAAGAGGTTGCAACGCGTCAGCTACAGCTCGACAAAGAGGTCTGCCGCAATCACCGCCGCGACTATTTCCTCGCGTACCGCATCTACATGCCGGAAGGAATCTCGCCGGGACGCT
>DASXLL010000048.1:0-5812 GCA_036496265.1 Pirellulaceae bacterium
TTCTTCCCTGTGGCTTAGGTTGCCTTTTAAGCCAGTCGCGCAAAAGACCCGCCAGATTTGCCATCGTTCCGCTGTGGTCGGGATTGCGCCGATTCATATCGACCTCTCGATTTTCACGCAGCTCTCCGCGAATGAGCCATCGTTCCACGCCGTCGTCCGGCAAGGCGAGGAATTCTTCGACGGTCATGGTCCGAGGCGCTTCGGCGATTGACACGGAATCCTCCACAGGATGAAGTGCATCCTATTCTATCGAGCCAGATTAACCGCGGCGACGCTATTAATTTTCACTGCCCCGGCCTGGCTAAGGACTGGAGCCACTGCGAATAAAGCTGGAACATCTCGGTGGCGGCGGTGCCGACGGCGATCCCTAGGCAGATGATCAGAAGGACGACCGCAACGAAGGCAGGCAAAATGAGATAGCGGAGGCCGCGGGATTCTGGCGAGGGATGCCAACTGTGAAGGGAGAGCCAGCGGGCACGCTGGGGGGCGGTTCGGGGCGCTGAAGGAATGGTACCCATTGGACTTGCTCCGCAGGCTATACGGGTGCAAATGGTGAGCCCAACGGAAAGCTCGGAACGCCAAGGAGGGCGTTCCTAACAGACGAAATCGCTAGAGCCGAGAGATTACTTGTTCGCGAGGTCCTGCTTGGCGAGGGCGAAGAATTCGTCCTGCTTTTTTGTCCACAGATTTGCCAGCTCGCGGACTTTTTCGGGCATTTTGGCGGCTAGGTTGTTAGTTTCGGCGCGGTCAGTGGAGAGATCGAAGAGCTCCCACGGACCCTGTTGGTCGCTTTCGGTTTTGGCTGCGCCACGGCCGCGGAGGGAGGGTGCCGCAGCAACTAGCTTCCAGTCGCCGACGCGGATGGCCTGGCTGCCTTCGTGCGACCACCAGAGGTAGTCGCGCGAGACGGTGTTGTCTTTGGTGAAAGCGGTCACGAGGCTTTTGCCGGGGCGAGCAGGTTCCGCCGGCCCGGCGGAACCTGGGCTCGCGGTATTAGCGGAGGCGGCGGGAGAGGTCCCGCCCGGCAGGCGGGACCTACTTGTGCCGGCGACTTCCAGAATTGTTGGGACCAAGTCGATCACGTGGCCGGGATTTTTACGCAGTTCCCCGTGGCCTTTGATGCCGGCCGGCCAGTGGGCGACGAGGGGCGTCGAAATGCCGCCTTCGTGGACCCAGGTTTTGTGCATGCGGAACGGAGTGTTGGAAACGGTGGACCAGCCGGGGCCGAGGCAGAGATGCGTTCCAGCCGAGCCGGGCGGCAGTTTGGGATCGTGGCCGTCGTCGCGGACCATGATTTCGGCGCTGGCGCCGTTGTCGGAGAGAAACATGATGAGCGTATTGTCGAGCGCGTTCATCGCCTTGACTTGATCGACGACGCGGCCGATTTCGCGGTCCATGCGATCGACCATCGCGGCGTGGATCGACATCTTCGTCGCCTGAAATGCCTGCTGCTCGCTCGTCATGTCGCCCCAGGGAAACGGCTTATTCACTTCGCCCGGGCCGAGCTTTTCGTAAGCGTCGGCAAAGAAGTAGGGCGGCCCGACTTCACGCTCGAATGGCGATAACTTGCCGCTGAGAAGGCCCATTGCCTGTTGGCGCTGCCAGCGCTCGCCGCGCATCAGCTCCCAGCCGCGATCGTATTTGCCGCGGTAGCGGGCGATGTCTTCTTGCGGCGCTTGAAGGGGAAAATGCGGTGACAAAAAGGCGACGTAGGCGAAGAACGGCTTGTCGGCGTGTTTTTCTTGGTGTTCTTTGAGGTATTTGATCGCGTGTTCGGCGATCGCCGTTGTCGAATAGTAGCCGCTGTCGCGCTTGACTGGCGGCAGCTTCTGATCATCTTCCTGGTGATTCTGCGGACTGAAAAAGCGGCCGGCGTCCTGCATCAGATACGAGCGGTCGAAGCCCCCGTCGAGGACTTTGCCGTCAACATGCCACTTGCCGGAATGATAGGAGCGATAACCGAGCGGCTTGAGCATTTCCGGCAAAAGCTTGGCCCAGGCCGGCCGCGTGCCACCGCCGCCACTGCGGACGCCAGGAACCGTGTCGCGGCGGATTTGCTGGGCGTAGTAGCCAGTCAAGAGCGCGCCGCGCGTGGGCCAGCAGCGGGCCGTATTGTAGAACTGCGTGAAGCGGAGGCCATTTTTGGCGAGGGCGTCGAGGTTCGGCGTTTGAATATCGCCGCCGTAGCAACCGAGGTCGGAGTAGCCTAGATCGTCGGCGAGAAAAATGACGACGTTGGGCCGCTCGGCCGCAGGTCCATTTGATTCGACCGCAAAGAGTAAAAAACCGATCGCAGCTACAACTGCCAAAAGCGACATGCGGATATGCATCGAACAAGCCCCGGAAAAATTGCTATGCTCAATCAGAATCGTCGCCCTCATTCTAATCGTTCTCTGTGCCTCCGTGCCTCTGTGTGAGATTCCCGTATTTAATTCTCACACAGAGGCACAGAGCACACAGAGGAAGGCAGTAAAGTAGCAATGGATCGCAGTCGCAGCCACGAGATTTATCAGCGGGCGAAGCAATTGATGCCGGGGGGCGTGAATAGCGCGGCGCGGGCGTTTGGCGGGGTGGGCGGAGAGCCGGTGGTGTTTGAGCGAGCGGAAGGCGCGTATTTGTTCGACGTCGATGGGAATCGCTACATCGACTACATCGGCTCGTGGGGGCCGATGATTTTGGGACATCAGCATCCGAAAGTGGTCGCGGCTGTTCATGCGCAGGTCGATCGGGCGTTCACGTTCGGCGCGCCGACGCCGGCCGAGAATGAAATTGCGGAGTTGATTTGCGCCGCGGTGCCGTCGATTGAGATGGTGCGGCTGGTCAGCTCGGGCACGGAAGCGACAATGAGCGCGATTCGGCTGGCCCGTGGGTATACGGGCCGGGAGGCGGTCGTCAAATTCGCCGGCAATTATCACGGGCATGTCGATAGCCTGCTGATTGCGGCAGGCAGCTCTGCGGCGACGTTAGGCGTGCCGAATTCGCCGGGTGTAACGGCCGGTGCGGCGAAAGATACGATTATCGCTCGCTATAACGACGTTGCGGGACTGGAAGCGATCTTCAAGCAGCATGGCGATCGGATCGCCGGCGTCATTTTCGAGCCGATTGTCGGCAACATGGGCTGCGTGGTACCGACGCGCGAATTTTTGCAGGCGCTGCGAGCGCTGACGACCAAGCACGGCGCGCTATTGATTTGCGACGAAGTGATGACGGGCTTTCGCGTGGCTTATGGCGGTGCGCAGGCGCTGCTGGGGATTCAGCCGGATGTGACGACGCTGGGCAAAATCGTCGGTGGCGGGATGCCGATTGGCGCGGTCGGCGGTCGGCGGGAGATCATGCAGCATATTTTGCCGGCCGGAAAAGTCTTTCAGGCCGGGACGCTGAGCGGGAACCCGGTGGCGACGGCGTGCGGAATCGCGACATTGAAAGAATTGCGCGATAACCCGCTCTATGAACGGCTGGAGACCCTGTCGGCTCGGATGGAACGCGGCCTGGAGGCCGCGGCTAAGCAGGCGGACGTTCCGCATTCGATCACGCGCGTCGGCAGCATGCTGACGCTATTTTTCAATCCGCAGCGGCCGACCGATTGGGATTCGGCGAGCAAGAGCGACACCGCTCGATACGCCAAATACTTCTGGGGCCTCCTGGATCGTGCCGTTTATATGCCGTGCAGCCAGTACGAGGCGCTGTTCGTTTCGGTGGCCCATACGGAAGCCGATATTGATGCCACGGTTGCCGCGGCGGGCGAGGTTTTTCGCGCACTATAGCCCTGGAAAGCCAAAAAGTCGAAAATCTATGTTTTCCAGAGACTATCTCTCTATTATTGCTGGTTGTGACTGCTTACACTGTCGCCTAGCGCCTGGCAGGAGCGGACGCAAGGCGAAGCTAAGCCTCATCGCGGCTTGAATGAAGAAGTGGCCGGTCCCATCCGCCCGGCGAGGTTTCTCGCTGGGTGCGGCCCGCTTTCACAGAGCTTCTGCCAGGGCACGATTCGACTAGGGTGATTGCGCGGGCCGTTTGTCGCCATCCATGGAATTGGATGCGCCTTTCAAGCTGACGGGGACGAGATCGCATGTCGAGGTGGAGCGCTCTAGATTGGTTGCGCAAGGGATGGAATTCTAACGGCGGCGTAATGCGTGGCTCGTCGCGCGAGTTCAGACGCCGGCTGCGCCGCGCTGCGGCTCGCTGCCGGCGGGTGTTTCTGGAGCCGCTCGAAGATCGCCGGTTACTTGCGCTGACGATCACCGTCAATTCGAATGCCGATATCGAGACACCCGATAACTTTCTCACACTCCGCGAGGCGATCGACATCAGTAACGGAACGTTGCTTCAGACGTCGCTTACGGCGCAAGAAAGCGCGCTAGTGGTAGATACCCCGGGGAGCCCAACGAACGCGATCCAATTCAGCATTTCTACAACCGGTGGTTTGCAGACCATCAATTTGAGTGGCCCACTGCCGACGATCGCCAATCCGGTCACGATCGATGGCTATACGGAGCCGGGCGCTCTGCGCAACACCAGCGCGATCGACGATCCCGATCCGGCGCTGCGTGGGTTTAACGGCAAGCTGCTGATCGAGATCAATGGGGCCAATGTCACGGGCGGCAATGGTCTCACGATCGCAGTCCCGAACGGCAACGTGAAAATCAGCGGGCTCGTCATCAACCGCTTTCACGGCAATGGAACGCCGGGTCAGGGCAACGGGATTCTGGTACAGCAATCCAATGGTGTTTTCTTAGCCGGGAATTTTTTGGGCACGGACTCCACGGGCAGCACGAGCCTCGGCAACGATCGCGGCATTTTTGTCAACGCGTCTCCGACCACGATTGGCGGCACGACGCCCGCCGACCGAAATGTGATTTCTGGCAATAACCTGCAGGGCGTTCAACTCGCAGCGGTCAGCAACACGGTTCAAGGCAACTTGATCGGCACGAGCAGCAGCGGGAAGTCGGCCGTGCCCAACGGCGGCGATGGAATTCTGGTGACATCAGCCGCGAATACGATTGGCGGGCCAGGCGGTGCGCGGAACGTCGTCTCTGGCAACAAAACGAACGGCATCAATCTGTTCAACGCGACTTCGACGACGGTTCAAGGCAACTTGATCGGAACCGATGTGTCGGGTTCGCTGGCTGCGGGCAATCAGCAAATCGGCATTCGGCTCGAAAACGCGTCGAAGACCAATATCAGCAACAACACGGTGGCCTTCAACGGTCCGGCGACCGTCAACCCATCGATCAGCGGCATTGTCGTGCTCAGCGGCGTGGGAAACCTGATCGAAGGCAATTCGATTTTTAACAACAGCAATCTGGGCATCGATCTGGCGCCATTTGGAGCGGCGGCAAACGACCCGGATGATTCCGATACTGGCGCCAACAACCTGCAGAATTTTCCGGAAATCAGCACGGTTTCGCTGAATAGCGGGACGCTGGCGGTGAATTATCTCGTGCCGTCGGCCACGGCGAGCTCCGCCTATCCATTGCACATCGAGTTTTTCAAAGCCGACAGCGCGGGCCAGGAAGGGCAGCAGTTGTTGGCCACCGATTCGTACACGACGGCGACCGCGGGTACGGCCACGGTTTTCACAACGAACGTTCCGGCGGGCACGCCGTTGCAGGCGGGCGATTTTATCGTGGCGACGGCTACCGATGCGGCGGGCAACACGTCGGAGTTCAGCCCGGGAATCGTCATTCCGCCGACGACGGCGCTGCACTCACCACAAGTTGAGAATGGAGTCACGTACATCAATACGCAGTCGTCGAGCGGTTTGACGATCGCGCCCGATCCGGCTGACGGGACCACGGTGAGGTTTTTTAAG
>DASXLL010000049.1:0-3435 GCA_036496265.1 Pirellulaceae bacterium
GTGGGCTTTGGATTCGGAGGTGATGTTTTTCCAGAGGGTGCCGTCGTCGAGCTTTTGTTCGGCCTGAATGGGGTTGTCGGCGTAGATCGTGTCGCCGAGGTGAATGAAGTAGTCGGGCTCGGCGGCGCGCATCGTTTCGAACATTTTCAGGCCGCCACGAGCGAGGTCGATGCCGTAGCCTTGGCCGCAGACGTCGCCGGTGAAGGCGATTTTGAGGTCGCGGGCCTGGCCATCGGGACGCGGCGGCGTGATGAATGAGCCAGTGACGGGTTCGCTCCAGGTTTTGAGGTCGCGGAGGTCTTGGAAGAGGACGCGGTAGAAGATGCGCTCGCCGGGAGGGAGGTTGCGGAGGTCGAGCTTGCCGGTGAAGTCGGTGGCTTCGATTGCCGCGGGGCCGAGGACGCGGGTGGGATCGCGAAAGCGGTCGGTTTTGTCCCATTCGACGAGCATTTGCGCGGGACGGTCGGAGGCGCTCCAGATGATGGCGCGATCGTGGGCTACGTCGCCGGCGGCGGTGCCGTGGGGGGTGGTGGGGCGAGCGCCGCCCTTGCGGATGATGGGGGGAGGGTCTTGGGCGCGGAGGATTTTGGAGAGGCTGGTAGTTAGCGCTGCGGTCGATGCCGTGCGCAAAAATTTGCGGCGATGCATGGGATGGTTGCGGAGTTGGCGATGCTTCGGGAGCAGGTTTGCTCCCGGCTATTGTTGAACCCTGCGTTATCAAATTACCAATATGTCGTTTAACGCATAGCCGAAGGCGTAGGCTGCTGGAGAGTCGCGGTCGCCTACGGCTCCCCGTTAAACGACAACTGGTAACGCGTAAATCGTGGGGTCAGCTTACCAGAATGCCGCGGCGGGCGAGGAGCGGCTTGAGATGGGGCCGGTCGAGAATGGTGAAGGGCTGTTTGAACGGTCGCCAGGGTTCGCCGCGCTGGGTGATGCTGCCGTCGTCGATGGGGCCGAGGCGGTTGGCGGCGAGACGTAGATAGGGCACAGCCCAAGGATCGAGGTCCATCAAGCGGCAGACCGTGGCATCGACGGCGGCGGGATTCGTGCCGACGAGGACGAGGCCCATGTGTTTGGCGGTGCCCATGATGGGACCGTCGCCTTCCATGCAATCAATGCCGTCGACGATGGCGATGGTGCGCGGGAGCGAGGCATTGATGTCGAAGACGGTTTCGGGGATGCCGCTGTAGTGGAGGACGTTTTTGGGCCAGCCGTATTTGCAGCCGGGGATGGTGCCGTAGAGGTTTTTCATCGCGGCGGTGACGCCCATCCAGTGGTGGGTCTTCATTTTTGCCAGCGAGACGATGAGGTCGGCCTCGGCAACGGCTTGCGGGAAGTAGAAGCCGCCGAGCTTGCTTTTGCGGCCGGCGTTGGAGGTCCAGGCGACTTCCTGATAGTTCAAATCGGCGAAGGGCAGCCTGGCGGAGTCGAGAGCTTCGCCAATGCGGGATTCCGAGAGTGCTAAATCGGTGTCGCGAAGATGCCCGGGCCCTTCACCGACGATTACGTTTGCTCCCCAGGAGCGAAAGGCATCGGCGGCAGCGAGCACGATCGCGGGGTGCGTCGTCATGTGGGGCGATTCGCGGAAGGGCTCAACCATGTTGGGCTTGAGCAACACGTTTTTGCCCTGCACCGAATCGGCGACGAATCCGCAGGTGGCTAAACCGTCTTTGATCGTGCGGACCAGGTCGCCCTGGTAGGTTTGGTTCTTGGCGATGAAGACGGGGGCTTTTTCGCGTCGCCAATGGCGGACGAGACCCGCACCGACGAGCGCGGCGGCGGCACCGCCGCCGATGAGCCAGGCGCGGCGGTTATGCAGCAAGCGAGCAACTTCGCAGCCTTCTGCAGAAGGCTGAGGTTGAAGCGGCGCATCGCTCATTGGGGCCATCCTTTCGCGGCGAGAGCTAAGAGCGCGAGCTTGTATGGCGATGCATCTCGATTCCGCACTTGCTCCGCGGCATTTTCAAGCCATTGATCGGTTTCAGGGAGCGTGACGCCGTGCGTTTTTAGGCCGAGCGTGGCCCAGGCGAGCGACGTGGGCGTCGTTTGTGGTCCGATGCTGCGACGGAGCCAGGCGATCGATTTTGCAATTCGTCCGGTGGCATCTGCTTCGCCGGCAAGTGCGAGCAAGCCGATTCCAGTTGGCTGGATATGTGGACGAAGTTGCTGGCCGAGGACGAAGGTGTTGCCGTAGTTGAGGCCGCCGCCGGGAAGTTGGCGATCGACGAGCACGGCGATGCCTTCACGGGCAGCGGCTTCGTATTGGCGGCCGGCCGCTGTTAGCGCCAGGACGGCGAAGGCAGTTGGTTCTACCCAGGAGTGCGTGCCCTCGGCATAGGCCCAGCCGACGAGTTCGGTGTTGTGGCCGAAATCACCGGAACGTTCCACGCCGCGGCCGCGGTTGGCCAGCAGCCATTCGATGGCGCGCGAAATTCGTTCGTGAAGAAGGGAAGTTTTTTCCAAATTGGGGGCGTCGCCGGACGGAACGCCACGGAGGGCGTTCCCTACAGCGCGATCGGTATGTGTAATTGCGCACCAGGTGCTTATCGCGAGGCTTGTTGGCCAGCCGGGCCATTCCTCGCCCGGACGAACGGCGACTTCGCCGTTTTCTTGCTGCATCTGGACCAACTTGTCGGCAATGGCCGTTGCCGCCGAATTTCGCTCGTGAGCTAAAAGCGCGAGGGCGGCGATCGCTGTGGGCTCGGCTGCTGGTTTGCCGGCCGGCGAATAGCCGACGGCGGGTGCTTCCGCGAGTCGATCGAGAATTGGGTCAACCCAGCTCATCGAGCTCTAACTTTTGCTAGGACGTTATCTTCGTTACAGCCGCTATGGCTTCCCATGCACCATCTTTCCCATATCGGCAATCGCGGCAAGTTGAATGCCTATCAGGCGTTAAAATTCGGGCGCGGGGCGGTTTGGACAATCTGCTGTAGGGCTTGGGCCGTCAATTCGGGTTTGGGGCGCGCTTGGGCGCGAAAAATGGGCAGCTTCTTGCTGCGAGCATAGATTTCCCGGCGCGTGCGACCGTGTGGTGAATCTGGCCAGTGGCCAGTCAACTCAGAAAAATCGAAAAATAGCGGCGCGATTTGCCGCAGGTACTGCCAGTAGGCTTTGTTGTCGGTCTGCAGAACGGCGAGCCCGCCGGCGACTAGCGATCGGTGGACGAGGGCCAGGAAGTCGGGTGTTAACAGCCGCCGACGTTGCTTCGTGGAATCGCGATACGGCTGAGGGTGATAGAGATGAATCTCGGCGACGCTGGCGGGCGCGATGTATTGGGCCAGGAATTCGTATGCGCCGATCACGGCGAGCCGCACGTTATTCAATCCTCGCTGGTTTGCTCTCCGCGTGGCGTAACGGATCACGACGGGAAGAATTTCGATGCCGATGTGATCCATGTCTGGCCGCGCGACGGCGCTGGAAATTACAAAGCGG
>DASXLL010000050.1:0-14950 GCA_036496265.1 Pirellulaceae bacterium
CCCGGAACACACGTGACGGCAATACGACCACCACGTCCGGTGACTGCGCAGAGATGAATCCACCCGCCCCGCCGCCCACCGGCGGAGGACGGACCAACCACCGCCGAAATCCAACCGTTGACACACAGCCCCTACAGAGATAAAGCCGAGACGGCGACGCTCGCTCGCATTCCAGTTGGGGCGCATGTGCGGCACTCCTACAAGCAGCCAACCACAAACCCACACCATAATTACCAGGCGAGAACCGCCCGGCTTTCAGACAAGTCGATTTGCGGACGCCCCGTGGGCAGTCCGCAACGCCGTCATTGTGAACGAACAGTCGGGGCGATGCAACGTCGAGCCACCCGGTTTTAATGATGCCGAAAAATGGAGCGGCTTCAAATGGCAACGTGCCCCTTGGTCGTCGCTTGCGGAGTAGGCCAACTCGATGCAATCATATTGTGCCGGCAAAACGCTGAAAAACCGAAGCCAGTCTGTTCGTTCCCTCCGCGGCTCGTCGCCGCCAATAAAAACTCACTTCAAGCACCCCGGGAGAGCCACCATGTTCCGCCTTCCTCGATTTTTCCCATCCCAGCGCAAAACGACGACAATGCCTCGCCGCCGCCGCTTGGTCGTGGAACAGCTCGAAACGCGTGAAGTTCTGAGCTTTACGTTCAACGCTGGCGTGCTCATCATCCACGCCGATACTGCCAACTCGAACGATTCCGTGAAAATCGTCGCGGCCGGAGCGGCGCACGACGGCAGCACGGGCGTGCAAGTGCGTTCCAACCTCGTCAATCATGGCCAGCCGACCAATTTCGGAGGGTCTGGCAATCCCGTCACCCGCGTGACGCTCGACCTGCAGAACGGCAACGACAAGGTGTCGATCGACAACCTGGCGCAAGTAAGAATCCGCGTCGGCGAAGGGAACGGCAACAACGATATCCACGTCGGCGACGCGCTCGACATTGGCGTTGCGGCTGGCAACGGACACAACCACGTCGATCTCGGCGCGGGATTGCAAAATGGCGCCGGCGGCCTCGCGCCAGGCGGCGCAGTTACGTCAGCAACCGTTTCGTCCTCGGCAGGTGCTCTACAAGGCGGAGTTGTCACGCCGGCGGGAACTGTCGCCTTACTCGGCTGGAGTTACACGATCGATACGAGCACTGGCGGTCTGTTTACGCCAATTCCGCCCATTGGCGGCAACCGCAGCGGCAATGATGTCAAGATTCACGATCAGGCGGGAAAAACGGCGATCGTGGACATCGCGGGCAACGGGTCGAATTCCGTGGAAGTGGGCGACGGAGACGACATCGTGTGGATCCAAGGAAGCGGCAACAACCACATCCAAGCCAACAAAGGCAATAATCAAGTGCAAGTGGACGGAAATGGCAACAACGACATCAAATCCAAGGGAACCGGTTCGATCACCGTCAACGGCCAAGGCAATAATGAGATCGACGCCGGCACCGACCCGCGCAGCGCCGTGTTCCTCAGCTTCACAAAGCCGGGCGGCCATAACCACGTGAAAGCAGCCACTGGCGCGAGCGTGCAAGTCAGCGGCGTCGCGATTACGAAATCAGGCAAGGTCGCCAACACGAACACCACAGTGAATTTCGCGCCGCGCAAATAGTGCGCACTTCGTCCGCGTCAGGAACAACAGCAACCGCTTTCAACGGACCCTCCGACTCCTGACTCTCCTTCGCCGCGGGCCGAATTTACAGGACTTTGCTGCAGTGTCGTAAAATCCGCCGCCGGTGGCTCAGTCGCGAAGTCGCCGTGTCGGTATCGCCAGCGATTGAACAGCCGCTGGTCATACACCATCAAGTCGCGAAGTTGATCAGCCGAGAAGCAGAGCGCTTCCGCGCCTCGGCCTTGGACGACCGCATCCAAATTCGCTTGATGCAGGTTATAAAGCTCCAGCGCATTGTCATTGCCGGCATAAGTGAGCAGCAGTTGATCGGTTTCTTCCAAGGTCCGGTCCGGTCGGGGGTTTTTGGCAGACGTCGTATTGATGCACACGCCGTCCGCCAGCACCGAAATAAACGTCACGCCCCCTTTGTCTAACAGCGCGCTGATGCTCCCTAGGACGTCACCGTCCGGGCTGAGGAAAAACCGGTTGTGCACCTCCACCGGCTGCGGCTTCATGCGAAAGTCGCCCTGCGGCAAAAAACCAAGCTGCTGCATAGCCGGCGTATGTCGCTCGAACTGCCGCCGCGTCGTCTCCGCGAGCGATTCCACTTGGACGGGAATAAATTCATACTCCCGGACCGTCTTTAGCACTTGCCGCAATTCCGCTCGCCGGCGCTGGCGAGCCGCATAGATCCGGCATGCTCCAACCAGGTACGGTACCGCAAACACGCCAACCAAACCGCACGTCAGCAAAAGCCACAGTTGCATGGTCTCACCCTCCAGAGCCTCGAAGCAGCCACCTATCGCAGCGCCTACCGCATAAAACCCTACTCCGAAAAGCGGTTGCCCGCGCGAATTCAAGGCGCCAGTCCATTCCTCCCTTCCCGCGCCACCCGATTATCTGGCCAATCCTGATCTCCCCGATCCTCGGCCCCGTGATTGCCACCCGCGCGCCAACAAGTAAGCTGTGATTCTCAAACGCAACATGGAAAATCACCTCGGCTGACGCGCAAAGCTGAGTTGGTGTCTTTGCGATCTTCTCCCCGAGGCATTCGTGTCCGACGCGGCCGAAAAAACTGAACTTGACCCCGAGACTACGCGCTCCGGCTGGCTGCCCCTCTATGTTCGTCTGATTTTCGGCGTCATCGTCGGCGCGGCGCTCGGCCTGGTCTTCGGTAAGGACGAAATTGCCTTCGGCTGGACCAACAGCCACTTCGGCATCCTCGCGGGCCTCTATATCCAACTGCTCACCGCGATGGCCACGCCCCTCATTTTCCTGGCCATCATCGAGGCCTTCGTCAAGACGGACATCTCCGGCTCTCAAGGCCTGAAGATGTTCTTCATCTGCGCTGCCAATGTCACCGTCGCCTTCGCCATCGGCCTGGCGATTCTAAATATCTGGCAGCCCGGCCGAAGTTGGCAGGAGGAGTTCTCAAAGGACGCAGCAGGAATGGCCTCGGCCGCCGCGGCCAGCAAAGGCATGGAGATTCCCCAAGCCACCGAGCAGGCCGGCAAAGTCTCGCTCTCGCCGCTGGCCATCATCCGCTCCTACATTCCCAAAAGCATCGCCCAGGCCTTCGTCGATAACATGATCCTTACCGTCGCGGCGCTCGCCATCCTGGTCGGCGCGGCGGCCAGAGCTCTCAAAGCGACTGCCGACAGCGAGCTGCGGGCCGCCCTCCTGACTTTCGATCACATCATCGTCGCCGGCTACCACATCGTCTTCAAAATCCTGGCTTGGCTGATCGAGCTCGTGCCCTTCGTGATCTGCCTGGCAATTGCCGCCGCAGTCGGCACGGCCGGCATCGAGGTGTTCGGCCTGGTGGCCGTCTTTTTCGTCACCGTGGTCAGCGCGCTGGCAATTCACGCGCTCGGCTACTACTTGCTCTCGGCCTGGCTCATCGGCGGCCGCTCTCCGCGGGCCTTTTTGCGGGAAGGGGGCAGCGCCATCCTCACCGGCTTCTCTCTGACGAGCAGCCTCGCCTCCGCTCCGCTTACGCTCGTCGCCCTCAAGCGATTAGGCATCAGCGATTCCTCTGCTCGCCTTTCTGCCTGCGTCGGCACCAACTTCAATAACGACGGCATCACGCTCTATGAAGCCATGACGGCTCTCTTTATCGCCCAGGCTCTCGGCATGGATTTGACGCTTGGCCAGCAAATCACCATCCTCGTCGCCGCGCTCGCCGGCAGCATGGGCATCGCCGGCCTCCCCCACGCTGCCTTGATTATTCTCACGCTCGTTCTGAAAGCTGCCCGCCTCCCCGACGCGGCGATCCAACTCGCCCTGCCGATCATTTACAGCATCGACTTCATCGTCGCCCGCCTCCGCTCCGCCGTAAACGTCATGGGTGACATGCAAGTCGCTATTCTCCTCGACGTCGGTCACAAACCCGACAACCAGGACGCTCCAGCGCTGTAGCGAACGCCCTCTGTGGCGTTCCAGATTGCCCGCAGCCCACACCAACCCGACGCGCCAGCGAGGGCCAGCCGCTTCCCAACTCGAACCCGCGCCGCGCCCCCGCGAAACGCCTGCCAGAGTTCGGCTGGCGCCTCCCATGCCGACAATACCGCTCGCACAACCCCACCAACCCTCTCAAGCCGAACCGAGCCCTACCTGCATGCTACGGTTGTTGAGCGTCAAGCTCCCAACCACGCTTTGCTCGCTGCGGAGGCGCATTCTCCGCGCGGCAGCCCACTTCAATCCCGAGATCCACTTATGAGCCAGTTCTACCAATTGTTGGCACAGATTCAGGCCGATCGCGGCATCACCGACGACGAGGTTTTGCCAATCCGCCAGCACATCGAAGCGGACGGCAAACTGGATATCGACGATGTGAAGCTCCTGGTCGAGTTGTATTGTGACGCCGACAATCGCTGCCCGGCTTTTGACGAACTGTTCTTCTCGACGCTCGAAAAAGTCATTCTCGCCGACGGCCAAATCACGCCCAGCGAGGAATTCTACCTGCTCAAAATGCTCTACTCCGACCGCGAAATTCGCGAGCCGGAGCGGCAATTCTTACGCCAGCTCCGCAAACAGTTGCCGACACGAACCGCCAGCTTCGAATCGTTATTCGACACCGCAATGAACTCGCCGGCCAAAAACTGGAGCGTCGGCGGTCGGCAGTCCTAAGCCCACTGCCGCGGCCAGTTCAGTTCTGCCCGGCAATATCCTTGACGCTGACCAGCTTCAACCGCCCGAACGGATTGTGCATCGGGCTATCGGCGAATGCAGCCGGGCTGTCCGCCACAACCGCCTGAAAACACGGGCCGTTCAAGTCGGCGATCACGTGACCGTCGCCGATAGGTTTGTCGCCCGCGGCCAAATACTGGATGACCTCGACGATATCGAAGCCGTGTTCTTCGACGTCAGCCCGCTGCATCAAGACATCCCGCAACCCAAGCACGTGCATCCCCATCGTGTACATCTCTGATTTACCACGCACGATCCCCACAAATGCGAAGCTCACTGCGTCCGGACTTCCCTCGTCCGTCATATACAGCCAATTCTGCCCGCCATGCGCCAGTCCGCTATTGTCGTTGAACACGCCAATTCCGCCGGCTCGCACAATCGCCGCCCCCGCTTCCATCATCCTCCGCGCCGCCTCGAGCGAACCGCCTGGACCGCTCAAGCCAACATTGACCGTGTAGTCATCAATCCGCCTGAGTTCCTCTTCCGTCGGCGGCCGGCGGCAGGACGACCGAAAAATCTGGGCAAACTGATCGTCAGGCGGCATCGGGTTGAATTCAACGTTCGTCCCGTCCGGCATGATCAATGCATCCGGCGTCAACCGATAGCCCGCCGGCAACGCCTCAACTAGCTCTCCCGGGTGCGACCATCGTCCTGGAATGCGAAGTGTGACCTCGACCGGTGTCCGTGAATCAGTCATCTTGGCCATTCAGTAGAAATAAAGTGAGCAGTTCGTCATGCCGGAGCCAGCAGCCTGCAGCGCATCGCTTCATGCCGCGGCCGTTCTCCAATCTTTGACAGTATAAAGAGTGCGTGACCAGTTTCAGCCGAGAGTCACGCTAAAATCCCCTCGATCGGTTTGCCAATAACCAACGGATAACTCCGCCCGACCGAATCATAGACGAGCGCCTCAGGATCGACGCCCAGCAGGTGATAAATCGTCGCCGCCATATCCTTCGGATCGTGCGGCTTATCGGTCGGATAGGCGGCTGCGTGGTCACTGGCGCCATAGATCGTTCCGGCCTGAATTCCCGCGCCCGCCAGCGCGAGCGAATAAACAAATGGCCAATGATCGCGGCCTGCATTCTTGTTGATCGCCGGCGTGCGGCCAAATTCCGCGTTAACAAACACGAGCGTCTCATCCAGCATGCCCCGCTCCGCTAAATCCTCGACCAGCGCGGTAAATGCGGTGTCAAACGTCGGCCCCAGCGACTCCTTCATCAGTTTGAAATTCTGGCTATGCGTATCCCACGAGCCCACCGGCGTATGACAGTAGCTCACATTAACGAAGGGCACGCCTGCCTCGGCCAATCGTCGCGCGAGCAAGCACCGCTGGCCAAATTCCGTCTTGCCATATCGCTCGCGAACGCCGGCCGGTTCAGCCGCGAGGTCGAACGCCCTCTGCGTGCCTGCCCCAGTGAGCAGTGCAAAAGCCCGCTGATAATGTACCCCCAAATCACGCGCCTCGCGGGAGCTGTCAATCAATCGCTTGGACGCCTCGAACTCCGTCAGCAGATCGCGCCGCCCGCTCAGCCGGATCTCGGTCAACCCCGCCGCCCGCTCTACCGCCTGAATCCGCACATTTTCGGCCAGCAAATCCTGATCGACGTCGAAACTCGCGTGCGCCGGCCCGAGAAAGCCCGGCGTCTGGCCATGCAGCACAGTGCCGTTATTGCGGCGCATTAGCGGACCAATTCGCACCCACGTCGGCACTCGCGGCGCTCGGCGAATCGAATCGAGCACCGCCCCAAACGGCGGAAAATCGGTCGGTGCCGGCGGAAAATCCGTCTCCGGAGTCCCCGGCGGATGGTGATGCCCGGTCTGAGCCGGCAAGCAAGCCGTCACGTGATTGGCATTATTGTGCGACATCGACCGCACCACCGCCAAACGATGCGCGATCCGCGCCGTCCGCGGCAGCATCTCGCTGAACTGGACGCCCGGCAAATTGGTCGAAATCGCGCCAAATTCGCCGCGCACTTCCGCCGGCCCATTCGGCTTCGGATCGAATGTTTCCTGCTGCGGATGCCCACCATGCAAGAACAAACAAATGACTTGCTTCGCCCGTCCAAACGTCGCTTGCTCTGCAGCCGCCCCGTGTGCTCGCTGCTCAAACAGCATCGGCAACGTCACGCCTAAGCCCGCCATGCCACCCACCCGAAGCGCGTCCCTGCGTGAGTAGTTTCGTGAACTGCGAAACTCGCTGCAACCGGCTAATCCTGAATCCCGCATGGCGGTGCCCTCACCACTAGTTAGCCGATACTATAACGCAGTCCATGGCCTCCGAGGCAAGAAAAGCATCTGCGCCGCACCGATGTTTTCTCCGCCTTCCCTGGTTTGGTGACCGGCCGCCTCGGAAAACGATCGTTTGGGCCGCACCAATCATGTCGATTGTTCGGTTGGGAGAGGCAACCCAGCACGGCTGTGGATAAATGCTACGGTTAAGTGGGCCACCGCGCGCCTCTGCGCTGGCCCACAACACGCCGTCCCACTTAATCTGAGAACCAAATCCGAGAGCCAATCATGAGTCAGTTCTACCAACTGCTGGCACAAATTCAGGCCGATGGTGGCATCACCGACGACGAGATTGTTCCCATCCGGCAGCAGATCGAAGCGGATGGCAAACTGGATATTGACGATGTGAAACTCCTCGTCGAGTTGTACTGCGACTCTGAAAATCGCTGCCCTGATTTCGACGAATTGTTCTTCTCCACGCTCGAAAAAGTCTTCCTCGCCGACGGCCAGATCACGCCGAGCGAGGAGTATTACCTGCTCAAAATGCTCTATTCCGATCGCGAGATTCGAGAGCCGGAGCGCGAGTTTTTGCGGAAGCTGCGCAAGCAATTGCCGGTTCGTTCCGCCAGCTTCGAATCGCTGTTCGACACCGCGATGAACTCTCCCGCCACAAACTGGAGCGTCGGCGGCCGCTAGTCGTCGTTCCTGAATTAAGCCATCACGCGCACTCCGGTGCTGCGCGGCGTCTATGAAGGCAAGTTCACGCAAGAAGAGCTATACGCCGTGCTTCCGCTGGATGCAGAAGAAATTTTCGACGGCAGTAATGACCCAGCGCCGGACACCGCGGGCGCGAATATCATTCTAGTCGCCAATTCCGAGCCCAAATCCGCGAACGACGACGATCTTCGCGAATCGCTCGTCAAATTCAAGCTCCTCGCCGGCATTCCCGACGAGCCCTTTCAGCTCGACATCGGCGATGAAGTGAAAAAAATCGTCGATCGATTGCTCGACGGCAAAGAATAACCTTCGCTGCACCTGAATTTGTGTAAAACGAGCGCTCGGGGCAAAGTCCTTGGGCTACGCGTTGGTTTCCAGACGGTTCTTGTTGCCCGAGCCGCATCTCGCAAGCTCCGCAAAGTCGCTGCGGCGCGGCACTTGCAGTAATGTAGCAATAATTTCGCTCCGCCAACGAATTGCGGGTTATAAACAGGAGCCAAGGTATGAAGCGATTTCTTCTCGCGCTTTCCGCCGTCCTTACGTCGTGCTTAATAGCCGCCGGCCAAACGCCTCCCCCGCCAAATTCCCAGCCAGGACCCGCGGCGCAGATCGGCGAGAAGATCGATCGCGGGCTGAACCAAATCGGCGCGGAATTAAGCCAGGCTTGGTCCGAGGTTCGCAAATCCGTCGAAAAAATGGGGATCCAAGGCCGCGTTTATGGCCGGCTGCACTGGGACAAAGCCCTGGAAGGCGCAAATCTGGAAGTTAGCGTTCGCGATGGGCAGGTCGTGGTGCTATCAGGCACCGTCGCTAGTGCCGCCGCCAAGCTAAAGGCGGAGCAAATCGCCCACGACACGGTGGGCGTCAATAATGTCGTTAATGAATTGACTATCGTTGCGGCAAAGTAGGATAGGCGTCCCGCCTATCCGCAAGCGGTCAGGACGCGAGCGGCAGTTTGACCGGCCGCCGGCTGTCGTTCGAACGGTAGATCGCGGTGAACATTTCGACGACGATGCGGCCTTCGCAGCCCGTAACGAGCGGCGGCCGGTCGTCGCGAATTGCGGTGAGGAAATCTTGAATTTGCACCGCGTGATAGTGAGTCGTCGGGTCAATTTGTTTGCCGCGGTCGCGATCCTCGGCTTGGAATTGAGCAAGCAGGTGTTCTTCGCCGGGGATGGTCCAAAGGTCATTGATCGGCGGCTCGACGATCGACGTCATTCCGGCCACAAACGTCGCGCCGGTATCGGTTTGCACGCCGATGGAGGCCCCATTGGAGCCGTGGATGTGGACGTTTGTGTAAATACCCGGCTTTTGCGAGACACTGGTGACGATGTTGCCGAGTGCGCCCGATTGAAAACGAATGATCGCGAGCGCCGTATCATCGACTTCAATGTAAGGGTGATTGAGGTTGCCCCAGCAGCCGGTGATTTCGTCAATGGGCCCTAAAAACCATTGCAGCAGGTCGAGCTGGTGCGGCGATTGATTGACGAGGACGCCGCCGCCTTCGGTAGCCCATTTGCCGCGCCAGGGATCGGAACGGTAGTAAGCTTCGTCGCGCCAGCTCAAGCCCGTGAACGTTCCCAGAACTGGTCGGCCGATTTTGCCCGCCTCGATCGCGGCTTTCATCCGCTGCGCGGGCTCAAACAACCGCCGCTGGCTGACAACACCCAGCTTGACGTTGTATTTCTCGGCCGCATTGATCATCGCATCGCAGGCGGTCAGCGATGAGGCGAGCGGCTTTTCGACGATGACGTGAACCCCAACCCGGGCCGCTTCGATGCACGGCTGCTCATGCAGCGGATGCGGCGTACAGATCGTGACGGCCTCCACGCCACAGCGACTGATCATGTCTGAAACGGAGTCAAACGCCGCGACGCCGTAGCGGCCGGCAAAGTCCTGGGCGCGGGAAAGCTGCGCGTCGCACACCGCGACAAACCTCGATTCCGGCAGCGTGCTGAGCGCCGCCGCATGAATCTGCCCAACTTTGCCGCAGCCGACGAGAGCCGTGCGAACTGGAACCATAGTTTTGATAGTCTCTCCGCCCTCAAGCCAGACGCCAAGAGCCGCTGGAATGAACTTGTAACGTTCATTGTGCAATCCTAGAATCTGAGATCAATGTTATTACGTTACCGCCTTCGCACCTTGCTGATTCTTCTTGCCGTTGCGCCGCCGCTCATCGGATTTTGGCCGGCCATCCAGCGGCGGGCCGTCGCGCGTATGGCTCAAATCAGTGCGTTAGATGTGGCCGTCGGCGTCGCCTTTACCTCGCTGATTGTGATTCGCGTGCGGCTCGACCAAAGCCTGACGCGCGACGCCTGACGACATCTCGCTTTGCCGTAATTCAACACTCGCGATACACTATCCTCGCGAAATCGCGCTACTCTGCTGCATCAATTGGCACTCATCGCGCACGCTCCTAACTGTTAATCGCCAGCCTATGGACGCCGCCCGCGCCGAGCCCGCCGGTCACTCGCCATCGGGCGCCTCGCTCCGGTCCGCCGGCTTTTTAGGCCTCCTCGCCACACAGTTCCTCACCGCGACCAACGACAACATCTTTCGCTGGCTCGTGATCGGCATCGGCAAGCAACACGTGCCCGCGTCGCAGCACGCCTCCATCTTAACGGCGGGCACCGTCTGCCTAGTGCTGCCTTATTTGCTGCTGACCGCGCCGGCCGGTTACCTTGCGGACCGGTTTCCCAAACGAACGGTCATTGTCGGTTGCAAGCTGGCGGAAATCGCCATCATGTTCATCGGCGTGGCCGCGATCCTGTGCGGCCACCTTACCGGCGGCTTTGCAGTGATTCTGATGATGGTCACCGTCGCGCTACTTGGCGCGCAGACCGCGCTATTCTCGCCCGCTCGCGCCGGCAGCATTCCGGAAATCCTTAAGCCGGAGCTGATCTCGAAGGCCAATGGCCTGTTTACGTTGTTCACCGTCATCGCGACCGTCATCGGCATGGTGATCGGCAACTGGCTCGTTGACGTCACCGGCGTCAAGGGCCTCGATCGCTGGTGGCTGTCGGCGATCGTGCTGATCGGCGTCGCGGCTATCGGCGCGGCGACCAGTCTGCCAATTCGAGTCGTCCCGCCTGGCAATCCAGACCGCACCTTCCCGTGGGATGCTCCGCAGCAAACCTGGCGGGATCTGAAGCTGCTCGCCGGCAATCTGCCGCTCTTTCGCGTCGCCCTCGGCATTGCCTTTTTCTACGCCGTCGGCGGGCTCGCCCAACTCAACATCGACCAACTCGCCGCGGAAGGGGGCGCACAAAACGCCTCCGCCAAAAGTCCGCTGCTGCTCGCTTTGATCGCCGGCGTCTGCACCGGCAGCGTATTGGCCGGCATCTGGTCGCACGATCACGTCGAGCTCGGCATTCTTCCGCTCGGTGCTTTCGGCGTCGCGCTCAATTCCCTGTTACTTTTCACAGTCCCCGAGCACCTTTTTTCGCCCGCCGCGCCGATCACGGGTGCATTCGCCTGGGCCAGCCTGCTGCTGTTTCTCCTCGGTGTTAGCGCCGGGCTGTTCAACGTTCCGCTGGAAGCATATCTTCAGGACCGCAGCCCGCGCGAGTCGCGCGGCCGCCTGCTCGCCGCCTCCAATTTCCTCACCTTCAGTGGTGTCTGCGCCGCGTCCTTTCTGTTCGCCGCTCTCCGTGTCCCGATCGCCAGCAAAACCGGCGGACCGCCTACGGAACTCTTCACGCCGCAGCAGATTTTCTTGCTCGCCGGACTGGGCACAATTCCGGTTTTCTTTTACATCGTCGTGCTCATCCCGCAGGCCTCGATTCGCTTTGTCGTCTGGCTCCTCAGCCTGACGATTTACCGCGTTCACGTATTCGGCCGCGAAAACGTGCCCCGCGACAGCGGCGCGCTGCTCGTCCCCAACCATGTCACCTGGGTGGACGGCATCTTGCTGATGCTAACGAGTTCCCGACCCGTGCGAATGATTGCTTGGGCGCCGAATATTGAGAAGCGGCCGTGGATCAAGCGTTTGGCCGACTTGTTCGGGGCCATTCCAATCGACCCGCTGAAGCCCAAAAAAATAATCACGGCCTTTCGCGCGGCCCGCGACGCGATCGCCGCCGGCGACCTCGTCTGCATCTTTCCCGAAGGCGGTCTCACTCGCAGCGGCCAGGTCCAAACCTTCAAGCCGGGGCTGATGAAAATTCTCGAAGGCACGTCCGCACCCGTCATTCCCGTCTATTTGGAAGGCCTGTGGGGCAGCATTTTCAGCTTCAAAGGGGAAAAGTTCTTCTGGAAATGGCCGGAGAGAATTCCCTATCCTATGTCCATCCATTTCGGGCGGCCGATTCAAAAGCCCGACGACATTTTCGAAATCCGCCAGGCGGTGCTGGAACTCGGCACGCAGGCGACCGAGCGCAGCATGCAACACACCGAGTTGGTCACCCAATCATTCATCCGCCAATGCAAGCGCCGGTTGCGCAAAATCAAAATCGCCGATTCGAGCGGCGTCGAGCTCACCGGCGGGGACACGCTGCTTCGCGCGCTGATCATCCGTCGTCTGCTCCGCCGCATTCTCGCTCCCGATGAAAAATACGTCGGCCTCCTGCTGCCGCCGACCGTGCCCGCCTTCCTCGGCAACATCGCGCTGGCGCTCGACCGCCGCATCACCGCCAACCTCAACTACACCGTCTCGTCCGACGTGATGAACGCCTGCATCGCCCAGGCCGGCATCAAGCACGTCATCACCAGCCGCCGGTTCATGGACAAGTTGAACTTGTCGTTGAACGCGGAGCTCGTCTACCTCGAAGACCTCAAAGACCAGCCGACCACAGCCGATAAAGCGATTGGCTTCCTGCAAAGTCGCTTCGTGCCGGCAGGCATTTTGGAGCGATTGCTCGGCCTGAAACACGTCAAACCCGATGACGTGCTGACGATCATTTTCACCAGCGGCTCAACCGGCACGCCGAAGGGCGTCATGCTCACCTATGCCAACGTCTCCAGCAACGTCGCGGCCATCGACCAGGTCGTTCACCTTCGCGAATCGGACGTGCTCATTGGCATCCTGCCGTTTTTCCATTCACTGGGTTACACGGTCACGATGTGGGGCGTCGCCAGCCTGGATATCGGCGGCACGTATCACTTCAACCCACTCGACGCCCGCCAGATCGGCAAGATGATCGCCAGTCAAAAAGGCACGATCCTGCTTTCGACTCCCACATTTCTCCGCGGTCTGATTCGCCGCTGTGAGCCAGACGAGATGAAAACACTCGACGCCGTCGTTTGCGGCGCCGAAAAATTGCCCAAAGAGTTGGCCGACGAGTTCGAAAAGAAATTCGGCACCCGTCCAGTCGAGGGCTACGGCACAACGGAACTCTCGCCGCTCGCCTCGGTCAACATTCCCCCCAGCCGCTCGATCGACAATTTCCAAGCTGATTGCAAAGAAGGCTCCGTCGGCCGCACCGTGCCGGGCGTCACGGCCAAAATCACCGACCTCGACAGCGGCCAGGAGCTCTCGGCCGGCCAGAAGGGAATGCTCTGGATCGCCGGCCCCAACGTCATGAAAGGCTATCTCAATCAGCCGGAAAAAACGGCCCAGGTCATTCACGACGGCTGGTACAAAACGGGCGACATCGCCTTCATCGATGAAGACGGCTTCATCCACATTACCGGCCGCGAAAGCCGCTTCTCGAAAATCGGCGGCGAGATGGTGCCTCATGTTCGAATCGAGGAGGAACTGGAAAGGGTCACCGGACCATCGCCGGACGGCAAGCCACACTTGGCGGTAACCGCGATAGCCGATGAAAAAAAAGGCGAACGACTGATTGTGCTGCACACGAAGCTCGAAAAATCGGCCGATGAGCTACGCAAGGGCCTCGCCGACGCCGGCCTGCCCAATTTGTTTATTCCTGCCGCTGACAGCTTTTTGGAAATCGAATCGATACCAATTTTAGGCACCGGCAAGCTCGACCTGAGGGGCATTAAGGACTTGGCGATCGAAAAAGCACAGCCACGTTAGTTTCTCTTTCCTGGCTCTTCCTCGCGTCTGCCTCATTCCACTTCGGCTCCCGGTGCCCGGTGCGGTTCAAACGTCGTCGTTTTCGACTGCCCCGCCTCTTTCACGCGCTGGCGGACTTCTTCGTACAGCACCTCCTGGCTCCGCCGCGCCTTTTTTCGCCCTGGCTTCAGTCGCTTGTAGGTGCCATCGGGCTGCAGCAGCCTGGCTTTCACATTGTCATCGAAGTAGGTGTTCAAAATCGCGATCAGCCGCTCCTTAGCCGCCTGATCTTCAATCGGCACCAACAGCTCGATCCGCCGGTCCAAATTCCGCGGCATCCAATCGGCACTCGAAATAAACACCAAATTGTCGCCGCCGTGATGAAAATGAAAAATCCGCGAGTGCTCCAGATAGCGATCCACAATGCTAACGACACTGATGTTCTCCGATAACTCTGCAACGCCCGGCCGCAAGCAACAAATGCCTCGCACATTCAGCCGCACGGGCACACCGGCTTGCGATGCCGCATATAGCGCGCTAATGATCTCCGGATCGACCAGCGAATTGATCTTGGCATCGATAAAAGCCTGCTGTCCCTGCTGCCGGCGATGCGTCTCCGCTTCAATTAACTCCAAAATCCGCGGTCGCAGCCCCGTCGGCGCCGCCTCGATCTTTCGATAGCGCTGCGGCTGCGAATAACCCGTGATCGCATTGAAAAAAGCCACCGCATCCGCGCCCAGCTCTTCGTTCGCCGTCAGCAAGCTCGCATCGCTATAAATCTTCGCCGTGATTTCGTTGTAGTTGCCCGTCCCAAAATGCACGTATCGCACCACCCCATGCGGCTCGCGGCGCACGATAATACACGTCTTGGCATGCGTTTTCAGTCCCTTCACGCCGTAAATCACCTGCACGCCCTGCTCTTCCAAGCTCCGCGCCCACTCAATATTGCGAGCCTCATCGAACCGCGCCTTCAGCTCCACAATCACCGTCACATATTTGCCCCGCTGCGCCGCCCGCGCCAGTGCCGCCACGATCGGGCTCTTGCGGCTGGTGCGATACAAGATCTGCTTGATCGCCAGCACATCCGGATCGGCCGCCGCCTCTTCAATCAGCCGCAACACTGGATCGAACGACTCATAAGGATGAAAAAGCAGCACGTCCTGCCGCGAGATGATGTCGAACATCTTGGTGCCCTGCTCGATATCAGGCGAAGGCTGCGGCGGCCAGGGCTCATACTTCAGCGCCTC
>DASXLL010000051.1:0-52768 GCA_036496265.1 Pirellulaceae bacterium
GAACAATCGTGACGGTTCACCCTTCCTAGGGCTGCGCCCTAGGCTATCGAGTTTAGGGCCGTTGGCCCACAGACAACCGTCGGCCAATGTCATTGGCCTAATGGATAAAGGGGGGACGGCCCGTTGGGCCTTGAACAATTGTGACGGTTCACCCTTCCTAGGGCTGCGCCCTAGGCTATCGAGTTTAGGGCCGTTGGCCCAAGGACATTCGCCAGCCAATGTCGTTGGACCAATGGATAAAGGGGGGACGGCCCGTTGGGCCTTGAACAATCGTGACGGTTCACCCTTCCTAGGGCCGCGCCCTAGGCTTTCGAGTTTAGGGCCGTTGGCCCAAGGACATCGCCAGCCAAGTCCCGTTGGACCAATGGTTAAACGGTGATTGTCCGTTGGGCCTTGAACAATCGTGACGGTTCACCCTTCCTAGGGCTGCGCCCTAGGCTATCGAGTTTAGGGCCGTTGGCCCACAGACAACCGCCGGCGAATGTCATTGGCCCGGCTGATGACGATCAAAGGCGTGCGGAGGTGGTGACGCAGGTCATTCGAATTCGTAGCCGACAAGAAAGGTGACGCGGCCGTCGGGGAGTTCGTGGATGTTGGTGATGTGGATGGGGAGGCCGCCGCCGAGTTGGGAGCGGCTGCTGGGGATGGTGTGGGGGGGCCTCGCCGGCCTACTTTCAAAGACTGCGTGGCCCTGCCGCCATCGGTCGCGGTCCGGGCAAAGTTGTCGTCTTCTAACCCGCGGAGTTATACTTCCAGCCGTGCTTGCAGTAGGAACCGGCGGCTTCTATGGCTGAGGAGTTTTCAATGTACCGGTTGAAGGGCTTTACGCTCGTTGAGCTGCTCGTTGTGATTGCCATCATTGGCGTGTTGGTGGCGCTGCTGTTGCCCGCGGTGCAGACGGCGCGCGAGGCGGCGCGGCGGATGCAATGTGCTAACAACCTGAAGCAGATCGCGCTGGGGTTTCACGTTTACGAAGGGATTTATAAAGTCTTGCCGGCGGAGACGATGACGACGGGCACGCATGGGCCGACGGCGTATGTGCTGACGCTGCCGATGTTTGAGCAGGGGCCGCTGTTCGATCGGCTGGCCGCGATTGGGTTCGGCTCGCAGTCGGCTTATTGGATGGCGTCGGCGAATGCGAAGACTCCGCTCATCCGGGCGGCACTCGACGGCTACACGGTGAAAATGTATCGCTGCCCGTCCACCCTCATGCCGAAGTTTCGCGTTATCTCGAACAGCTCGCAGATGGTCGGCACGTATCCGATGATCGCGGGCAGTAACTTACACCAGACGACGGATCACAATGGGCCCAACGGCACGCATTGCTCGGCCGGTGGTCTGTTCACCGGCATTTATCCGCGGCGATTTGCGGAGGCGAGCGATGGCACGTCGAACACGATGATGCTGGGCGAGCAATCGAATTGGGTCGCGGGGCAAAAGGACGTCTATCGCAACGCTTTCTCTGACAGCGGGCCGTGGATGGGCGTGAAAAACACGCGGATTCCCAACGGCGACGGCACGTTTTCCTCCAGCGGCTCACACGACGCCAACGGAGCCACGACCGACATGCGGACGTTTGCTTCCACGACGATTCGCGATTCGCCCAATCCCCGCGGCGTCGCGGCTTATATGGTCAATGTGCAGTGCAATACGCCGCTGGTCTCGGCTCATCCGGGCGGAGTGCAGGTGGCGCTCGCCGATGGTAGCGTGCGTTTGGTCAGCGACAACGTCGATATCAACACGTACAAGCGGCTGGCGGATCGGGATGATGGGAATCCGCTGGGGGATTTTTGAGTGACGTTTCCCTCAGAAGTTGAACCATCCAGGCGAATGACGCGGATTGTTTTTAACACAAAGGCGCTAAGGGGAGCAAAGGCGGCAAAGGATTGTCTTAGCGAGGGCTCCGATTTTGAAGCAGATACCGCATTACTGACATTAAGCCGGAGAACTTATAGGTGTGGTCGATGTAGTGTTCGATCACGTAGAAGGCGAAGTAGTAAAAGCGGCAGAAGGACCAGACGGTTAGTCCCAAAAGGACAATTATCTTTAGTGACGGCAGTTCGGCGATGATCAGCCCGGCTGCGAGGCAGCCGAGGAAGAGGAAGAGAAAGCCCTTTGCGATAATGAGACGCGGTGACTTGAGATCGGTCATGCAATGGTTTCCCGACAGCGCTCCCCTGCGGGTCGCGGTTAAACGAGTATCGGCGGGTCGCGGTTAAACGAGTATCGGCGGGCCGCGGTTAAACGAGTTTCAGTCCTTACTCGCCGTGGTAGCCGCGCCACATCCAGATGAGGGTGTCGGCCAGGGTTTGCTCGAACACTTTGGCGTCGCAGTGCTTGGTGGCTTTGCTGAATACGAAACGGTAGTCATAGCCCTTGGCTTTGAGCGCCGCGGCTGTGCGCTCATTCGCCATGACCCAGTTGTGATAGGTCTCCTCCGGGTCCTTCGCGCGATTGTCGTTCTCGGAGACGTGCGTGAAGATCCGCAGAGGTTTTTTCTCGCTGTTCGCGATCAGCTTCAGGCTGGAATGATATTCCCAGGCTCCCAGCGGATACTTTTTTTCGTCCGGGGCGTCGTCGTCTTGCTGATCGACGAACGTGCCGGAATAGGTGATTAGGCGGCGGAAGAGGTCGGGGCGAAACCAGCCCATTGTTAATGCGGCTGCGCCGCCGGAGCTGCAGCCCATGACGCCTTTGCCCCAGGGATTCTCGGTGAAAGCGATGTTTGGATAGGCGGCGCGGAGGTCTTTGTTGCTGAGGACGGCGGGCAGGACTTCTTCGTTGATGAAGCGGGCGAAGCGATCGGACATGGTGTCGTATTCGAGGCCGCGCTCGCTGCCCTTGCCGTCGTTGCCGCCGTTCTCAACGGCGATGGCGATGAACGCCGGCAATTTGCGTTTGGGGTCAGTCGAAATCGTCAGGTTGTCGAGGGCGTTTTTCACCAGGTTGAGCCGGCCGGGACCGTCGAGCGTGACGAGAATTGGCGCTTTGGTTCCGTTTTTGTAAGCCGCGGGGACGTAGATGAAAATTCTCCGCTGGGTGCGGACCTCTTTTTTCGAGTCGAGCGTGGTGTCGGTGCCGGGGAAGATTTTGCTGTCGGCGAGTTTCATGGCAAACTCGAACGACTTGCCCTTGGGATTGCCGCGGTCGGTCAGATCGGGATCGATTTTGTAATCGGGACCGATGACGATGTCGCCGTTGCCTTCCGGGCCGGCGTTTTCGGTGTATTTCTCCTGGGCGAGCACGCGTACGGCCCCAAAAACACACAGAACAACAGACAATAGCCGGCACGTTCTGGCAAATCGATCGCTCATTGCAAACCTGCGATGTGGGAGAGGGAATTGATTTCAGCAGCGAAGGATTGTATAGCAGTTGCGTCATGTATGCTCAATCAAGGTCATTGGCGGGCGTTCTATTCATCGCGCTGATCACACCAGCGGCTCCGGGAGCGCCTCCGGACAAGAGTTCGCCCGTGCTGCTGGTACCGGACGCCGTCTGGGACGGCGTTCGCGATTCGCCGCAATCCGGAATGGCTGTCCTTATCAGGAGCGGCCGAATCGAAGCGGTTGGCCGCGCGACCGATATCAAGCTGCCGCCGGACACCGAACGTGTTGACCTGCCGGGTCAGACGCTCATCCCCGGCTTGATTGAAGGCCATTCGCATCTGTTTTTGCATCCGTACAACGAAGCGCTGTGGGACGACCAGGTGCTGAAAGAGCCCCGGGGCTATCGCATGGTTTTGGCGGTCGCCCATGCACGGGCCACGATATTGGCGGGCTTCACGACCGTTCGCGATCTGGGCACCGAGGGCGTGGAAGACTTTGATGCCCAATTGCGGCGGGCGATCGATGGGGGCATCGTTTCCGGCCCGCGGATCATTGCCACGACTCGCGCGATTGTCGCGACGGGCAGCTATGCCCCGCGGCGAACTGACTATTCGTTTGAGCCGCTGCAAGGTGCGGAGGAAGCCACGGGTATCGAGCAAATCGCGCGTGTCGTGCGGAGCCAGATCTCGCATGGCGCGGACTGGATCAAGGTGTATGCCGATTACGCGTAGAGCGCTTCAGGACCTGCGCGTCCGACGTTTTCTCTCGACGAGCTGAAAACGCTGGTGGCGACGGCGAAGGATGCCGGGCGGCCGGTCGCTGCTCATGCGACGACGGCTGAAGGCATGCGGCGGGCCGTCGAAGCCGGCGTGGCGACGATCGAACATGGTGACGGGGGAACCGCGGAAGTGTTTCGACTCATGCGCGATCGCGGTGTGGCACTATGTCCAACGCTGGCGGCGTCGGAAGCCTACGCCGAATATTTTGGCGGCTATGTGCGCGGCCGAACGCCGGAGCCGGAGCGGCTGAAAGCCAAATGGACTTCGTTCCGCACTGCTCTCGATGCTGGCGTCCCGATTTGCTTTGGCGGCGATGTCGGAGTGTTTGCTCATGGCAAAAATGTCCGCGAACTGGAGCTGATGGTCGAGCATGGCATGACGCCGCTCGCGGCGCTGAAAACCGCGACCAGTGGCAACGCGGATGTTTTGCGACTTGCCGATCGCGGCCGCATCGCGCCGGGCCTTGTGGCTGACGTCGTCGCCGTCTCGGGCGATCCGACGCGAGAGATTGCCGCGCTGTGGCAAGTAACCGGCGTGTGGCTTGCCGGCAAGCGCGCGAAATGAAGCGGCCGACTACGAGGCGACGCAATTCATGCGGCTGTCGGTGGCTTCCGGCGGCAAGTCTTCCACCTCGTGCATCAGCTCTTCGACCTCGCGACGGCCGGCGAGCCAATAGGCCAGGCCGATCGTCGCGATCGAGATTTGAATGAGGCGATAGCCGAGGGCGATCAGTAAGCCCATCGTTTGCGGTGCGCCGGGCGGTGAAAAAGCGCGGAAGAGCAGCGTGATCGCGACTTCATAAAAGCCGATGGGCAGGGCGCCGGCGATCATCGACGGCGGGACGATGACGAAGATCGAGGCCAACGGCGGCCGATGCTCGGCGGAAATGCCGATGCTGACGGTCATCAGCATGATCGCCGCGATATACGACAAATGAACGATGAAGCTCACGCCGATCGCGACGGCCAGGAGGTCCAGCCGCGAGCGATAAGCCCGCATGGCGATGACGAGCTTGTGCAAGATCGTTCCGATGACCGGCGTATGCTCCAGACGATCCCATAGTCGCGATTGGGTCATGCCGGGAATCAGCATGACGGCTAAAAACGCCGAGCTGCCGATTGCCACGGCTTGCACGCACCAGCACAGCCGCATGATTGCCGCTCGCTCGGTTGCACCAAGGCTGCTCAACTGCTTAGCTGGCAATAACAACGACGCGACGGCCGCGAGAAGTAATAACGCATACAATCCGAGAACCCGATCGACGAGCACCGAAGCGATGGCTTCGGTTTTTCGCCGCGGGTTGCTGTGGATTAGCATCACAGCCTTGAGCGAATCGCCAGCCACGAGACCAAGAGGCAGCAGGTTCGCGAGATAGGCCAGGAATCCGGCTCGCAGCGTTTGGCGGACTGTGAACGAAAGGCCGATGGCCCGGACCAGCAGGTTCCAACGCAAAATGGTAATCGTGACCGCGAACAGACAGATCGGCAGCGCACAGAGCAGCATCGGCCAGTTCTTCTGCCCGCTAATTAGTTCGCCAAAATGCTGATCCGCTCGCGCCCGGCTGAACAAATAGCCGATCAGCAAGGCGGAAACCGCCAGCTTGGCGAAGGTCGCGATGATTTTGCGTGTTTGCACTAAAAACCAGGTCGCTTTTTACGCGCGATCTGCATTGCCAGGTTTTACTCGCAGGGTTAACCCTGCGAGATCAGCGCACGATTTAGCCGAAATTCTCAGTAGTAGCAAGCTCGACGCGGCTATCGGTTAACCGAGTCAGACTAATTTGCGGAGCAGCGCTGGCTACGGGCGACTTAAGATGCGTAGCAGGACTAGTAGTCCGTCAATCCAACATTTTGGGATGAAGATCGCCACAATCTGGACGTTTTGGATGCCGAGTCCCTCGCTCACGCTTCGGGTTTGTGTGCCGAGACCGGTGCTAGCCCAAATCCTTATGTTGACTGACTACTAGCTTGGCTGCATGCTAGCAATGACCTTAATGAGGTCGCCGTAAACCCATTTCTTAACCTGGAACGCGATTTCGTTCCGCACACAGCGAAACATTCGCAGCTTTTCGAATTCGGCGCCCTCGGCTGTCGCCGGATTGTCGAATGACCAGTGCAGCCGCTGCCCGACGCCCGGTTGCGATTGCGGAATTTGGCCTTCGGCCTCGGTGGTGACCGTTACGAGATAGTCGAAGTCGCGTTTGCCCAGGTATTCGCTGACTGCGGTTGGCTTTTGAGCGGAAATATCGATGGCGACCTCGGCCATAATCTTGACGGCCAACGGCTGCAGCTCGCCGGACGGCTGCATGCCCGCAGTGAACACATCGAGACGATCGCCAGCCACTTGGCGCAGGAAGCCCGCTGCCATTTGGCTACGGCAAGAATCGCCGGTTGAAACGATGAGAACAGTTGGTCGGTTCATGTCTTCGACAATTCTTGGCTACCAAAATCTTAGCTGGCGACAACCGACGTTACCGCGAAGTGGAGGATAGGGGACTTGAACCCCTGACCTCTTGCATGCCATGCAAGCGCTCTCCCAACTGAGCTAATCCCCCGATTTCCGTAAGCCTCGTGGTAGTCGTGGCTTACAACATCGGCCTTGGCGTCGTTCGGCGGACCCGGAAAGCATCCGAACACAACACGAAAGCTGTGCCAAAGCGAGCTTCAGTTTAGGAGAAACCCAAATAGCTGACAACGCTACATGGCCACTAAACCGTGGTCTTACAAGGCTTATGAAGGATGATGGCGGAACTCGAAAAAAATTTGAGCTATTTGCCCGGCAATTCGCGGGCGCGGATATTGCGGAAGGACAGGTCGGTGGTGGGATCGTGGCCTTGGAGTTGAAGCGTGCCGGCTTCGGTGCGGAGACCGTTACGTGGATTTTTGTCGGGCTTGCGATCGTCGGTCCAGTCGGTGACCTGGTAGCCGTTGATCCAGACGGAGATGTGCGGGCCGTCGGCGACGATTGTTTTGTAGAACCATTCCTTGTCGTTGGGGACGACGAGTCGGGCGGGGACGCGGCGATAGATTCCGCCGGTGCCGAAGTCTTTGGGCTGGCGGCGGTCGCCATCTTTGATGCCGTTGTGAATCTGGCTTTCGTAGCCGTTGGCGAATTCGCCGGGGATGCTGCGGATAAACATGCCGCTGTTGAGTTCGGGGGCGTGGCTGATGGCTTCCATCTGGAGGATGAAGTCACCGAATTGCTTTTCGGATTCGAGGACGCCGCGGCCGGTGCTGGTGACGTGGATTTCGCCTTTGTCGGTAGCTGTATTCTTTTCTACAGTGAACGTGCTTTTGCTTTCGGGGTGGTTCTTCCAGCCCGTGAGGTCTTTGCCGTTGAAGAGATTTTCGAGGCCGAGCGGCCTGAGCTTGATGTTTTTGAATTCGACCTGGCCTTCGTTCAATTGCAGGCCGATGTAGCCGCGGCCGATGGGCTTGGGGTCGGTGTATTCGAGGACGGTTTCGCCGTTGAGCTTCACGGTTGACCTGGCTTTATCGACAGTGACCTCGTACGACTGCCACTCGCCATCGCGTTCCGGAACCGACTTGCCTTTGAGGCGGCCGACAAAGCTGCCGGTGGGGAACGGATTGTCGGGCGGGGCGATATTGAGCTCGTAACACCTGGTCGTCACGTCGTTCATTCCGAGGACCGTGGCCGTGCGGAGAAAGATGCCGCTGTTGGTGTTCTTAGCGGCGCGGAAATCGGCTTTGAGGACGTAGTTGTCGAACTCAACGGTCGTGCAGAGCAGGCCTTTTTCGCCGCCGGTGACGCGGATTGCGCCGTCCTTCACTTGCCAGTCGGCCTTGCTGGCCGCTTTCCAACCGAAGAGCGTCGCGCCGTCGAAGAGGGAGATCCAACCGTCGGCGAGCTCGGCGTCGGTGAGAGGCTTGGGCGCTTGTGTGATTTTTTTACCATCTTGAGCTGGCGCCGGTACGATGATTGAGGCGGCGACGAGTAATCCAAGCGATACGCAAAAGCTGCGATTCATGTTTAGGGCCTATTATTTGAATCCAAGCGGATTGGTGTGCGGTACGTATCGTATTCAACGCCAAGGCGCAAAGGAAGCAAAGGTCGCAAAGGAAACACTTAACGAATTTTTGCGCCTTTGCGTTAAAAGCGAGAGATGGTTGCGCCGCGTGTGCAAAAGTTATATAGTGAGTTACCCGATCAGCCCTGCCTCAAATCTGCGAGAACGTGAGATGCCAATCACCCGACGCGAATTTGTTTCCGCCGCTTCCGTAACTGTCGCCGGATTGGCGTACTGCCCATTGAATTTCGCCGCGGCAGACGAAAAGCCGTCGGAGCGGAAATTCAAGAAGGCGGTGAAGATCAATATGGTCAAGCAGGGCGAGACGTTGCTGGAGAAATTCAAGCTGTTGAAGGAGCTGGGGTTTGATGGGATCGAGCTGGATGCGCCGAGCAAATATCCGGCTGAGGAAGCAAAGAAATGCATTGCGGAGACAGGATTGCAGGCGCCAGGAGTTGTCGATTCGGTGCATTGGAACCAGCGGCTGAGCGATCCGAGCGAGGAAGTGCGGGCGAAGGGCTTGGAGGCGCTGCGGTTCGCGCTCAAGTATTGCAAGGACATCGGCGGAACGAGCGTGCTCTTGGTGCCGGGGAAGGTGACGCCGGATGCGACGTATGAGCAGAGTTGGACGCGGTCGATTGCGGAGATCAAGAAGGCGATTCCGCAGGCCGAGGATTTGGGAATTCAGATTTTGATCGAAAACGTGTGGAACGATTTCTTGACCGACCCGAAAGAGACGGCGCGGTTTATCGACGAATGTGGTTCGTCGATCGTTGGGGCGCATTTCGATATCGGCAATGCGGTGCGGTATTCGCCGCCCCACGAGTGGATTCCGATTCTGGGTCACCGCATCAAAAAGCTCGACATCAAGGACTACAAGCGGCCGCCGGAAGGTGGAAACCTCGGCGCGGGATTTTCCGCCAAGCTGCTGGAAGGGGATGTCGATTGGCCGCGGTGTATGGCCGAGCTGAAGAAGATTGGCTACGTCGGCTGGGGCTGCGCGGAGATTCAGGGCGGCGATCGGGCATGGTTGACGGATGTGGCGGCAAGGATGGACAAGATATTTGCGAGCTAGATCGGCCAAGTTGCAGCATTTCTTTATCGCGTGTGGATTTTCATTCGCCGCGACCGTAAACTGCAAGCCTTCGCTTGGGCGCGCGGGGGACAGGTCCGTCTGAGCGGCTATTGTTTTTTCGTTCCGTTGATTCATTTTCCGCTAGATGTACCTATGTCGAGCAATCCCGTTACCCGATCATCGTCCACCACACCCACAAATCCCCCGCCAGCCCAGTCGGGTGTCGGGCGGCTGATCGTCCTTTTGGTCCTCCTGGCCGTGGCGATTGGGGCGTTGGCGTATGACTATCTGTCAGCCGGGCCGGGCATCGAGGCGGACGACAAGAAACTGGAGGCGTTTGTTGATGAGCTTAATAAGAAGGGGGTAACCGATAGTAAACGGATCACGCCCGAAGAGATTCACAATGTTCTCGGCCGGCAGCCGACGTGGGTCGATGAGCACCCCGACGAACATTACGAGGTCGAATATTACTGCAAGTGGGGCAGTGTGCCGCTATTGGGCATGAGGCGGCACTACATCGCTGTAATTTATGTCGGTGATGAGCCGCGGCGATACAACTCGCACCACAAGAACGAGAAGCCGCCGCTGGAGGCGTTGCCCATTCAGCCCAAGGCGACTGACGACACGGATGAAGCGGCGCCGGCCCCGGAGGGCAGCGCCGGTGAAGGCAAAGCCGGCGAAGCAACGCCGGACGGCGCACCGGCCGAAGGAAAGAAGAAGGGCAAGGGCAAGAAGAAACAGGAAGCGAAGCAGGAAGAAAAACAAGAAGAGAAGACGGACGAGAAACCGGCCGAAAAGCAAGAAGAGAAAAAAGCGGATTAGCGGCCGCGACGATTAATGCAGTTTTTTCTGATCATCGAAGGAGCGGAACACTAATCAACACTGATCAACACTAATTCGTTCTCATTAGCGAAGATTAGCGCAGATTAGTGTTCCCGTCTGTTGCGGTTATTTCCCCGTTTCTGTGCGAATCATTAGGCGTTGCTGCGACGACGGGGTCGCGGCGGTTTGACGACGGGCTGGGGTGGTTGTTGTTCCTGGCCGGAATTGGCCGGTGGGGTTGGCTTTTTAAATACAAAGCCGAGAAGCCAGCCGGGCATACGGGCGATGGTGGCGAGGATTTGCGGCAGGGCGAGCCAGAGCGCGCCAAGAACGAGGCCAACGCGAATGCAGCCGCCGGCAAAGCCGCTGGCGGCATTATTGCTGTCTGGGCCGAAGAAAAGCGTGATGCCGCCGAGTAGCAGCAAAATGGCGGCGATGATGCCGAGCAAGTTGCGATTCATAGGCTCCTGAGAAATCGCAAAAGGTCGGCGAGCTCGTTATCGCTCAGCGCGCGGTCGAGCATGTGGCCGTGGACGGTAAAGACTTCTCCGAGCGACTTGGCGCGGCCGTCGTGGAAGAACGTGTAGCCCTGGCTCACGCCGCGGAGTGAAGGTGGATTGAATTTGGCGAGGCCTTTTTCATCAATGAGACCGACGTCGTAGGCATCCGGCGATGTAAAGGTCAGCGGCGGGACGTGGCATTTGGTGCAGCCGAGGTTTTGGAAGAGCATTTCACCGCGAGTCAGTTTCTCTTGGTCGGCTGAATCGTCTGTCGCTGGCTCTAAGGGTGGCGGCGGCTCCAGCGTGTGCAAATAAGCGACCAGGTCGCCGACTTGCTGCTGCGTGAACTCCTTGGCGTGCATCGTCGTTTCGAGCGACTTGCGAACTTGCTCGCTGAGGTCGCGCTGCTTGCCATTCCAGGCCCAGGGATCGGTCAGACGGATGCCCAGAAGTGTTGGAATGCGTTTGGGCGTGCCCGTGGTGTCGTCGCCGAGCGTGTCGGCGAGCTGATAGGTGCTGTGGCCATCGACGTGGCAGGAATAACAACTTTTCTCGCGGTTCGCCGATAATTCCCGACTGTTGAAAAGCTCCTCGCCGCGTTCGGCAGGGGATAGCGGCGGTGCAGGGCCGAGCACGATAGAAACGCCATAGCCATTAAGTATTTCTTTGCCATCGCGATATTGCGCTCGAAGGCCCATATCATTTAAAGCACGCGGATAGGGGCGTGTGCCGTAATTGTCACCTGCGGGCAGTGGCGGCCAAACACCTTTGCCAGAGGGGTTGCTTGCTACTCGGTCAACAACGTCAACATCAACATAGCGCCTTGCGAAAGCATCCTTCACAACAACGATGTTGTTGCCTCCCATAAATCCCTGTTCCAGTGGATTGAATGGGAGCGAAATCACTGCGAGTCTATTCAATACATTGCTCGCGGTCGTTCCATTGGCCGTTAACTCAAAAATGGTCAGCTTTCGTGACCACAATGAGGCGACCGATATTCGACTTCCGTTCGCTGAAATTGCAATGCTTCTTGGAAATGGACCAACCGAATGCCGTTCCCGGACTGCCAGTGCAGTGCCGACCCGCTCAAGCACAATCAGTTCATGTCGCCGCTCATCCGTGACAAAAATCCATTGTTCGAAGGGATGAATAGCGATATCCGAAAGTCGACCACCAACTGCGAGCTCTTCCAAAACAACGGCTTCCGGCAATGCAGCCTTTTGACCCCCAAAGTCCCTCCAGGTGATCTGAACAAATGAGATGCTACCGCTCTTTTGATTCGCTACTGCGAGCAATTTATTGGGCTCGATCCACACGGCGGCGATGGGGCGGCGGAGGTGGGGCTGGTCGTTGAGAGAAAGGTCGTCGGCAGCGGCAGAGGCCGAGGTCAGGGAGCAACCGATAATCAGCAAAAAGAACCTTTGGCCCAAAGTGCCGACACGCGGTAGCCCAGGGCGCGGCCCTGGGTTGATAAACGCCTTTATCCGTAGGAAGCCCCCAAGGGGCGCAATGTCCTTCACATCAGCGACATTGCGCCCCGTTGGGGCTTGGAACGGACTATGAGGCCCTCGATACCCAGGGCGTTGCCCTGGGCTGTCGAATGTTGCCCTTTCAGGGCAAGGGCGGCGCGCTTGCGTTGATCGGCTTGGCGGCGGTAAACTCATAGGGCTCACCTTATAGTAACCGCTTTCCCCGCCTGCGGTTTGTTTCATGCGACGGCTCGCCATTTTCGCGCTATGTTTTTGCCCGTTTACGTCGGGCTGGCGGTCTGCGCGGGCGGAGGACTCGGTGGCTGCGCCGCCAATCAAGCCGGTGAGCTTCGAGTTGGACGTTCAGCCGATTTTGACGGCTCGCGGCTGCAATCAAGGGGCGTGTCACGGCAAGTCGCGCGGGCAAAACGGATTTCAGCTTTCGCTGCTCGGGTTTGATGCGGATTTTGATTATGCGGCACTGACGCAACAAGCTCGCGGGCGGCGGATTTTTCCCGCCGCGCCGGAACGGAGCCTGCTGCTTGAAAAGGCGACGGCGATGTTGCCGCATGGCGGCGGAGTGCGGATTGAAAAGGGCAGCGCGGATTATGACGTAATTGCGTCGTGGATAGCGCAGGGCGCGCCGCGGCGAGCGAAGGATGAGCCGAAATTGGTCTCGGTCACTGTAGGGTGGGATGTGCCCACCAATGACAGCGAAAAGATGGTGGGCACAGCCCACCCTACGCCAGAGCGGTTTTTGAAGCCGGGTGAATCGTTCGGGCTAAAAGTCACGGCGGCTTATTCGGACGGATCATCGCGCGATGTCACGGGTCGCACGCAATTTCAGTCGAGCGAGATGGGCATTTGCGCGGTTGATACGGCGGGGCTGGTGAAAGCTGGGCCGATTCCGGGCGAGGCGACGATCATGGCCCGGTACATGACCATCATTGCCGTGTGCCATGTGGCGATTCCGTTGCCGGGGGAGGTTTCGGACGACGTGTATGCGGCTTTGCCGCGGCAGAATTTTATCGACGAGCAGGTATGGGCCAAGTTGCAGTCACTCGGCATGGTGCCGTCACCGCCGGCGGACGATGCGAAGTTTTTGCGGCGAGTTTATCTCGATATTATCGGGCGGCTGCCGACACCGGAGGAGGTGCGGGCGTATGTGATGAATTCAGAATTCAGAATTCAGAATTCAGAATTGAACGCGGCCGCACGAGCGCAAGTTGTGGACGAACTACTGCGGCGGCCCGAATACGCCGACCATTGGGCTGCGAAGTGGGCCGATTTGCTGCGACCGAATCCCTACCGCGTCGGAATCAAGGCGGTGATGAACTATGACGCCTGGATTCGCGAGAGTTTTCGGCAAAATAAACCCTATGATCAATTTGTCCGCGAGCTGATTACGGCCCGCGGCTCGACCTGGGACAACGGGGCGTCGGTGCTATTTCGCGATCGACGTGAGCCGCAGGAAATCACAACGCTGGTAAGTCAGCTGTTCCTTGGCATTCGCCTGGAATGTGCCAAGTGTCATCACCATCCGTTTGAGAAATATGGGCAGGATGATTTCTATAGTTTCGCGGCGTTTTTCTCACGGCTGGGTTTCAAGGGCACGGGACTGTCGCCGCCGATCAGCGGCAGCGAGGAGATTGTGCTGACGAAGAAGTCGGGGACGGTCGAACATCCGGTGACGCGGAAGGCTATGGAGGCGAAGCCGCTGTTTGGGGAAATGCGGAAGACAAACGGTGGGCCGGCGCTCGCTGAGGCGAGCTTGTCACATCCTACAGCCGGAACGCCACAGAGGGCGTTCCCTACAGATGATGATCCGCGGGATGCGTTGGCGGCGTGGGTCACGTCGGACGACAACCCATATTTCGCGAAGGTGATGGTCAATCGCGTGTGGGCCGAATTGATGGGCCGCGGACTTGTAGAGCCGGTCGATGATTTGCGGGCGACGAATCCCCCGACGAACGGGCCGCTCTTGGATGCTCTGGCGGCTGATTTTCGTGCGGGCAAATACGACCTCAAACATTTGATCCGCACGATTTGCACATCGTATGTGTATGGCCTCAGTTCGCTGCCAAATGAACGCAACGTGGGCGATCGGCAGAATTATTCGCGGCATTACCGGACGCGGCTGCGAGGCGAGGTGCTGCTCGACGCGGTGAGCGACATCACGGGTATCGGCGATTCGTTCACGGCGATGCCGGCGGGGTCACGGGCGAATCAGCTTTGGACAACGCGAGTTCAGTCGGTCTTTCTCGATACATTTGGGCGGCCAAATCCGAATCAGGACCCGCCCTGCGAACGAACGAGCGACACAACCGTGACGCAAACACTGCATTTGATGAATGCGCCGCTCTTGCATCAACGGGTGACGGCCGATAGCGGCCGCGCAGCGAAATTGGCGGCTAGTGAACTGCGGCCGGAGAAAATTGTCGAGGAAATCTATTTGCTCGTGTATTCGCGGCTGCCGGACGCGGCCGAACTTGAAATTGGGAAGGAATTGTTTGCCGAAAAAGACGTCAGTCGCCGGCAGGCTGGTGAGGATTTGTTGTGGGCTTTGTTGAATACGCCGGAGTTTATGTTTAAGGACTGAGTGAGTGGTGAGTAGGTGAGTAGTAGAAGGAGATGGTTATGACGCTGCATCGAAATTGTGAAGGTTGGTCGCGGCGGGATTGCCTGAAGCTGGGGCTGGGAGGCTTGCTCACCGGCGGCCTCGTCGGCGCACTGCGCGGAACGGCGGCGGCTGCGGCCAATGCTAAGCGGCAGGCGAAGGCGTGCATCTTGATTTGGATGGACGGCGGGCCGTCGCACTACGAAACGTTCGATCCTAAGCCGGAAGCACCCGTCGAGTTTCGTGGACAGTTTGAGGCGATCGCGACGAAAACGCCGGGCGCGAAGTTTTCACAGCACATGCAGCGACTGGCGGCAACGAGCGACAAGTTCGCGGTGATCCGCTCGATCCGCCACGATCAAGGCAACCACGGCGCGGGCAACCATTACATGACGACTGGCGCGCCGCCGCGGATTCCCGTCGGCTGCGGGGCGTTCGTCAGCTTCCATCCCAGCCTGGGTTCGGCGACGGCGCGCGAATGCCCCGCACCGCCGGGCTTGCCGGCCTATTTTTCGCTCGGGCAGATGTCGCGGTCTGGAGGGCCGAATTTTCTGGGCGCCCAGTTCGCGCCGTTCGTCGTGGAAGAAAACCCCGATAAGTCAGATTTTCGCGTCCGCGACGTGGCGATTCCGCGCGAACTGTCGGAAGGCCGATTCGAAGGCCGCAAGGACTTGCGAAAGCTGGTCGATCGGATGGTGCGGATCAACGAAGAAGCCGCGGCTGATCCGGTGCGCGATGTCGATCGGTTTTATGAACAAGGCTACAGCCTCGTCAGCTCGCGCGAGGCGCAGCAGGCGTTCGATATTCATCGCGAGGACGACAAGCTCCGCGAGCGCTATGGCCGCAGCAGCTTTGGACAGCGGTGCTTGCTCGCGCGGCGATTGGTGGAGGCGGGCGTGCCGTTCATCACCGTGTATGACGGCGGCTGGGATCATCACCGCGACCTGTTCAACGAGTTCAACAAACGCATGCCGGCCTGGGACAACACCGTCGCGACGCTGATCGAGGATTTGAATGAGCGCGGCATGCTCGATTCAACCCTGGTGATTGCCTTGGGCGAATTCGGCCGCACACCGCAGATCAACAAGGACGTCGGCCGTGACCATTGGTCCAACGCCATGAGCGTGCTGTTCGCTGGCGGCCAGACGCCAGGCGGCCAAGTGATTGGCGCGACCGACAATAAGGGCTTTGCCGCCATCGAACGCGTCCTCTCGCCCGAGAACTTTGTCTCGACGATCTACAGCAAGCTGGGCATGGATCCGAACAAGATGTATTACACGCATGAAGGGCGGCCCGTGCATTTGGTGAGCGATCCGACGGTAATTCGGGAGTTGATGTGAGAGGGCTTAGCGATCGCGGTACATGGTTTAGGACGATTGGTGGGCCGGCGCGAACTACGCTCGCTGGTTCCGTCCTACTGCTCGTTGGCAGCGTGCTGCTCGCCGCGCCACCGAAAGTCAATAGTCTATATCCAGCCGGCTGCCAGCGAGGGCAGTCGATGGTGGTGACGGCGGCGGGGGATTTTTCGAGTTGGCCGGTGGAGGTGTGGGTCGATCGGCCGGGGATTTCGTTTGCGGCGGAGAAGGATAAGGGCAAGTTCAAGGTTGAGGCGGCGAGCGACGCGGGAGCGGGGATTTATTGGGCGCGGATGCATAATGCCGACGGCGCGGCGGTGATGCGGCCATTTGTGGTTGGCACGCTTCCTGAAGTGATGGAGAGCGAGACGAATGATTTGCCGGATAAACCGCAAGCCGTTGAGCCGCGAATTGTTGTCAACGGCAAACTTGGAAAGACGGGCGACGTCGACGGTTTTCGCTTCGATTTGAAGCGCGGGCAGACTTTGGTGGCGGCTGTGGAGGCGAATAGTAGGCTGGGTGCGCCCATGGATGCGGTGATGCAGATTTGTGAATTGGTTGAATCGCATGGCAAGATGGAGGCATTCGTCGTTGGGCAAAACCACGATGCGGTTGGCCTCGATCCGCAAATCGCTTTCACGGCGGAACGAGATGGCGCGTATCTCGTGCGTTTGTTCGCATTTCCCGCGACGCCGGACCAGAGCATTCGCTTTGCGGGCGGTGATGATTACGTGTATCGCCTAACGCTGACGACGGGACCGTTTATCGATCATGTGCTGCCGCTGGCCGTGCCGCGGGAGGAAAGTCAGGTTCAACTCGGCGGTTGGAATTTGGGTCCGATCACGACGGCGATCGTGCCACCACTGTCGGCGGAGGCGAGTTTGCTGACGCCGCCAGATGAGCCGATGGTTTGGGTTTGGCGGCCGGAATCCGCGGGCGCTGTTCTTGTTCCACGCGTAATGAATGCGACGGTGACCGGCGTTTCGGAAGTCACGCCGCCAATGACCGTCAGCGGGCGACTGGCCAAAGTTGGACAGATCGATTTGTATTCAATTGAAGCAAAAAAGGACAACAAGCTGCGGTTCAAAGTCGCGGCGAAAGCGCTTGGCTATCCGACGGATGCGGTAATTGCCGTTTTGGATAAGGATGGCAAGTCGATCGCGGAGGCCGATGACGCCAATCGCGATGACCGCGATCCGGTTTTGGATTTTTTGCCGCCGACTGATGGACGCTATACGCTGGCGGTGCGCGATTTGGCCAATCGGGGCGGCTTGCGGCTGGTGTATCGATTGACAGCCGAGCCCATTGAGCCGGATTTTTCTCTGTCCTTAGCAGCGGATTCGTTTGTGATTGAAAAAGGCAAGCCGCTGGAGATTGCGGTCAACGTGAACGCTCGTGACGGGCTGAAAGAGGCAATTGAAATTCGGGCGATTGGTTTGCCGCAGGGAGTGACGGCGGAGCCGGTCAAGTTTGTGCCGAACGGCGAGACGCAGCCTTCTGCCGGCAGCGAGGGCCGCCGCAGTCGGCGGAGTAGCACGCCCGCCGCGAGCGGACCGAGCGTCAAATTGATTGTGAAGGCGGATGAAACGGCGGTGGCCGATGGCTTTCCGATTCGGATTGAAGGGCGCGCTCTTCGCGAATCGGCCGAGCCGCGCACCGCGCGGTTTTCGCTCAACCTGCCACTGGCCGGGACACATTACGCGACGTGGGTGACAGTGAAGCATGTGGCAGTGAAGAATGTGGCAGTGAAGAAGTAGCCGCGGCTGGTTCTTTCTCATATTTGTCGGCGAGCTGTCGGACAATGGTAGCTATGGCCTGCCGGCAAGAAGCGGGGGACAGCAGCTCGGCTTCACTTCCAAGCGCGAGGACGCGGGGGATGATTTCCAGGTCGTGATGGGCTGGGACAGTGATGATGACGCTGCCATCCGGCTGATTTTCGACACGCTGAGCAGGGTGCCAGGGATCTTCGAGCACCCAGCGAGCGCCGCGGCTGCTGATGTGAATCTTGAAGTCGCGAGCTTTGCCGCCAGAGAAAATGCCGATTCCGGAACCGAGATGGGCTTCGAGGTCGAAATCGGCCGGCTTTTGAAAGAACGAATCAAGCGGCGTGGCGCGCAGGAAACGATCGAGCTTGAGATGGCGGATACGATCCTCGCCGGGTGGAATTTCATGTGCGGCGGCGACGATGTAGAGGCTGCCTTGATAGAAGACGACAGCGTAAGGCTCGATTTTTCGCTCCTGCGGGTCTTTGCCGGGCGGCTCGTATTCGGCGAAGACGATGCGGCGCTCGAGGATAGCCCTGTGGATCGCACTCAAGGTGCCGTGCTGCCGTTCGTAGCTTTTGGCGGGCATGCCGCGAACGAACAACACCTGGCGGTAGGCTTCGTAGTGTTTCCAGACGGAGGGCGGCAGTTCATCTTGCAGCTTGCTCCAAAATGATTCGATGGCGTGCCAGAAGGGAGTGCCGGCGAGCGGATAGAGGAGGTCGCGACCGAGCGAGAGGGCAATCAGCTCAGTCGCCGTGGCGGGAATGCGATAGGCTTGCCGCGTTTTCGGCCCCAGACGCCAGACTTTGCCGCGCTTCAGCCGCTGCGATTCAATATCGAAGCCGGCGGCTTGGAGGGCCTCGAAGTCGCGCTTCACAGTACGCAAATGTAGCGACGTCAGCCCCAGTTCCTTGGCCATCTCATCGCGCAGCTCTTCGATCGTCAGGCCAATCCGCGTTCGCTCGAGCAATTGCAGGAGCTTGTGCTGGCGGATGAGCTGTTCGTTGCGGGCCATGGGGAGGGGAATGCAGAATTCGGAATGCAGAAATCAGAATGGGAAGGCGGCAGGGACCTTTGAGGCATTGTGACGTCGTGACATGATAATCGGTGATGGACTCAATTTCTCATACGGCGATTGTTTTGCTGAGTGGCGGTCTGGATTCCGCGACGGCGCTGGCGATGGCGCGGAGCGAGGGGTTTGTGTGCCATGCATTGAGCTTCCGGTATGGGCAGCGGCATGAAGTCGAGCTGAAGGCGGCTGAAAAGATCGCGCGGGGCTTGGGTGTGGCGGCGCAGCGCGTGGTGGAAATTGATTTGCGGCAGTTTGGGGGCTCGGCGCTGACGAGCGATGTCGCCGTGCCGAAGAAAGAGAGTGTGGCGGAGATCGGTAGCGAGATTCCGATTACGTATGTGCCGGCGCGGAACACGATTTTTCTGTCGTTTGCGCTGGCTTTCGCGGAAGTGAGCAATGCGAGCGATATATTCATCGGCGTGAACGCGCTGGATTACAGCGGGTATCCCGATTGCCGGCCGGAATATATCGCGGCGTTCGAGCGAATGGCGAATTTGGCGACGAAGGCGGCGGTGGAGGGGCGGCAGCCAGTCAGAATTCATACTCCGCTGATCTCGTTGACGAAGGGGGAAATTATTCGGCTGGGGCTAGCGCTCGGCGTCGATTATTCGCTGACTTCGAGTTGTTATGATCCCGATTTGCAAGGCCGGGCCTGCGGCCATTGCGATTCGTGTTTGCTGAGGTTGAAGGGGTTTGAGGAGAATGGGGTCAGGGATCCGGTGGAGTATCGGAATTAGGCAGTATGACCAGCTTGTCACCGTCTAACTTACAGCGGCAGTGGGTTTTGTAGAGGAGTTGGCCCAGCGTGTCGCAGAAGCGGAGGCCGCGGAGGCTGAGCGTGATGAGCGGGGGCGAGGAATCGGCGGTGGTTTTTTCGATTTGGCTCGTGTCGATGTCGATCGCCAGCGGCTGCTTGAGGTAGGCCAGGATTTCGGTCAATGGAGTTTGGACGCAATCGACGGGCGGCGAGATTTCATTCCAGGCCAGAGCGAGGGCACCGCCTTTGGGCGGCTTTATTTCCGAAACGCCGGTCGGATCGTGCCAGTCGTTGCCGTCCTCGGCCGTCGTAATCCAGATGCAGCCGTAGCGGTAATCGCAGCCGAGGCCGTTTGGCGCGGTGAGCAGGAGCAGCACAGTTCCGAGGTCGATGCTGCGGTAGGAGCAAGTGATGGGCAAATCGCAGCTCGGACCTAGCTTCGCATCGAGTACGAAGTGCATGTTGTGAGTTTCAGATAGATACAGAGCCACGTCCTTGACCGGCATTTCGACGACATCAATGGTGGTGAACTTGCCGAGTTCCGCTTCGGTTCGTGCGTCGATGGTTCCTGTGCCTTGAAGTTCGAACAGTCGGTTGGCGGCAGATTTGCCGCGAGAATTGGCAATCGGCTTACCGTCGAATTCTGTTAGTCGGCCCTCCGAGAATACGAGTCGGAGCGTCCGCCATTCTGGCGGCGGCGGTTTACTGCCGGCGGGCTGAAGGCGTTTCGACGGGCGTGTAGCCGAGGTTTTCACCTCCATCGGGCCATCCAGCTTGCCGCGATGCCACGTCGTTGTCCGCAATGGCTCGGTCCAGACGCCTTCCTTGAGGTCGTTTTCGTATTGGCCGTGAAGACCTTGATTTTCGTACGGCCCATGGCGAAAGCCGTTGCGGTACGTGGTCGATTCAACGATCCGACCACTGGCGATGAGCCGCTCCAAGCCGTGTTTCACGCGGCCACCGCCAAATTGCCGCTGCCAGGTCGTACTCACCGCAACGGTGCCCGTCGGATCGGGGTCCCTCTCTTCATACGGCCAGCGATACCAAATTGGGAAGCCGATGGCGAAGGCGGTGAAGGCGACGAGGAGTAGCTTTAGGCTGAACTGAAACCGCCAGGGACGGGGTGGAACGGGCAGTTTGGCGTCGTTCATGGTAAAGCTCCCTGGCTTACGCGTCGGGTTGGTGTGTCGATCCCGCCATTGTGCAGAAGCACAACCTACGGGGAACTAGCCAGCGACACGAATGCCTTCTTATAAATCGCAAACCCTTTCGGGCCGAGCTTGGCGTAGTATTGGCCGGCGTTGTGGGCGATGCCATCGACGACTTCGTAGTCGTGGTCGATGTTGAGCTTGGTGAGCAGGTTGTGAAGCTCGCGATTGCGGGGCAACAAGCCGTCCTCGCCGCCGCAGCCGATGCGGATGTTTTGGTGGCCGCGGATTTGGTCGGCGTTTTTGGTGACAAGTTGCGTGGGATGCTCGGCGCTGAAACGATCCTTGTCGCTTGCAAACGCCCCTTCGTAGATCGCGTTGATGTTGGGTCCGCCCATCTCGACCAATAGCGCCCCAGCATCGACGACGACTGTGCCGAACAGCTCCGGATACTTGAAGCCCAGATGTGCCGCGCCCCAGCCGCCCATCGAATAGCCTTCGATCGCGCGGCCTTCGCGTTTGGCAATCGTGCGATACGTTGCATCAATGTGGGGAATGAGGTCCTTGATGATCACGCTTTCCATCGGCCGCTTGCCATTAGCCCAATCGACATAAAAACTGCTGACCATGCCGTTGACGAAGACGATCAGCGCCGGCGGCATCGCGCTGTCGCGCATCGCGTCGGCCGCCTGTTTGCCAAACGTGCCTGTCCCGCCGCGCTGATTGCCGCCGAGGCCATGCAACCAGTAGATGACCGGAAAACGCTTCGTCGGCTGCTCGTCGTATTGCGGCGGCAGATAGATGTGATAACTCACCTCGCCGCCGAGCGTTTTGCTCGCAAACGTGTGATATTTCGCGCCGCTGGCGTCGCTGGTGTCGGTCGCGACCCACTGGGGCTCGGGAAATGTTTTCTTCTTGGCGTCTTGAGCCTGGACGCTGCTGGAGAGAACCAGTATGGCCAACAAACTAGCGAGGTGGAACGCGATCGTGGCCATGAGGTGAAAGTTACGCGGGCGCGACATGGATTTGCTCCGGTGATTTTCGAATGACGATTGCTGCGCCGCTTAACATACCGCACGTGAGCGGACGTTTGCGAACTGCCTGATTTCGCACGCATGGCTTAATCGAGGGGTCCGCAAAGCGTTCTAGGCGCTGCAAAAGGCCCAGCGTCCGGTACCGAACATTACAAAGCCCGACCGTCAGCCAAAAATCCCGTACTTAACTGGCTTTTATCCTTGCGCCTGGGCATACTGGCCACTTTTCCTGGCCGCGAGCCAACGGAATGGCCCCATCTTCATTCCCGCACCGGAACCGTCACTGTGCAATTTTTCAAGCGATACAGGCACCTTTCCCGTTGGCGCGGCGCTCATCATCGTCAGGAGCGGCGCCATTTTTTTGAGCCGCTGGAGGCCCGCTACATGCTGGCGGCTGACTGGCAGAATCCGCTGTTGCCGGTCGATGTGAATGGCGATGCGGTGGTCACGCCGCTGGATGCCCTAAATGTCATCAACGAGCTGAATAATCCAAAGATTTCGGGCGCTGGCGGCACGCTGCCGAATTTGGCGCTGGGTGTTGTACCGCCGCCTTATCTCGACGTGTCTGGCGAAGGCTCGGTTACGGCGCAGGACGCCCTGATGGTCATTAATTATCTGAGCAATCAAGCGACGAGCAACGCGAGTGTGGCTCAAAGCAGCGCCTTGCCGCATGTTTCGGCGGCTGTTGCGTCGTCCGGTGAGTTGCTGCTCAACACGCCGTCGTTTGCCGCCCAGGAAATGCCGGCCATTGCTGTCACGGCCGGCGGTTCGATCGCAGTCTGGGCCAGCGCGGGGCAAGATGGGTCGGATTGGGGCGTGTATGGTCAGCGGCTGAATGCCACCGGCCAAAAAATTGGTCCCGAATTCCAAGTCAGCCAGACGACGAAGAGTGCTCAGCGAGCACCGACGATCGATGCCTGGCCCGATGGGCGTTTTGTCGTGACGTGGGAGAGCCTGGAACAGCCGGGAGATCCGGGTTGGGGCGTTTATGCGCGGCTGTTTAACGCCGACGGCACTTCTGCGAGCAACGAGTTCCGCGTCAACCAAACCACGAGCGGCACGCAGCGCGCGCCGAGCGTTGCCGTGCTGGCTGATGGGTCATTTGCCGTCGCGTTCGAAGGCAAAGGGCTGGTCGATAAGACGCACAAAGATGATTACGAGATTTTTGTGCGGCAGTTTTCGTCAGCCGGCGTGCCGCTGTCGTCGCAGCAGCGAGTGAACAGCGATACGAAGGGCTACCAAGAGCATGCGGTCATTGCGGCGTCGCCCGCGGGCGGTTTTGCGATCACGTGGAACGGCAGCGGACCGGGCGATTCGGCGGGTGTGTTCCTGCGTCGCTATCGCTCGGCGACGTCGCCGATTGCCAAGGAAGTGCTGGTCAACAGCTCATTCACGCGCGGCGACCAGCGGCAAGCCTCGCTCGACATCGCGCCGGACGGCCGCATTCTCGTGGCCTGGGCCAGCACCGATCATCAATCGGGCTGGGGCGTGTATGCCCAGCAGTACAAGGCCAATGGTGGCCGTTTAGGCTCGGAAATCCTTGTCAATCAATATCTCAACGGCACCCAGTGGCACCCGGCGATTGCGGCGAATCCCGACGGCACGTTTTTGGTCGCCTGGGAGGGTCTTAGCAAGTTCGATCCGTATGGCATTGTGTATCGGAAGTTCAGCGCGGCCGGCAAAGGGCTGACGAACGAGCAGCTTTTGAACCAAACGACGATCGGCACGCAGCGCGACGTAGCAATTGGCGTCGGAACGAGCAGCTTTATCGCGGCGTGGGATGGCTATGGCCCTGGCGATGCCGCGGGTGTATTCGCCATTGGCGCGGCCAGTTCGGGTCCGGCGGTCAATCAGCCGCCGAGCATTGCCCTGCCCGCTACTCAATCGCTGAATGAAGACGCCGCGCTGGCGTTCAGCGCGGCGGCTTCGAACGCAATTTCGATTAGCGACATCGATGCGGGGAACGACGCGGTACAAGTCACCTTGGCCGCGACGCACGGGACGCTGACGATCACAAACCGCGCGGGCCTGGCGTTCAGCACCGGCGACGGCCAAGACGACGCCAATATGACATTCACCGGCTCGCTGGCGGATATCAATACCGACCTGGGAACGCTGTTTTATGTTCCGACACACGATTACAACGGCACGGCCACACTGACAATCTCCGCCAACGATCTGGGTCACAACGGCATCGGCGGCGCGAAGTCCGATACCGAAACTCTCGCTCTCAACGTGCGGTCCGTCAATGATGCGCCCGTCGCCGTGAATGATGCGTACCCGACCGACGAGGACGCCACATTGACGGTCGCTGTCGGCAGCGGAGTGCTGAAGAATGACAGCGACGTGGATAGCAATTCGCTCAGTGCGTCGCTCGTTGCGCAGACTGCGCACGGCACGGTGACGCTGGCCCAAAATGGCAGTTTCTCTTATGTTCCCGCGAGCAACTTCCATGGGACGGACAGTTTTACCTACAAGGCTTCGGACGGGACGGCGGCGAGCAATGTGGCGACGGTGACGATCACGGTGAATCCGGTCAACGATCCGCCGGTGGCCGTTGCTGATTCCTACACGGTCAATTCCGGCGATGTCCTGACCGTCAGTTTGGTCGCGGCCGGTGTGTTAGCAAATGATTCGGATGCGGACCAGGATTCGATCACCGCCCAGGTGGCGAGTAACCCCGCGCACGGCACGCTCGACCTGCATGCCAATGGCACATTTGTCTACATACCCACTGCCGGATTTAGCGGCACGGATACATTTACGTATCAAGCCAGCGACGGGACGGCACTCAGCAACGCGGCAGCCGTCACGATTACGGTCAGCGGGACCAGCGCCTCGCTCGATGGCTCTGCGTTCACGCTCCGCGAAGGCACGGCGTTCAACACCGATGTCGCTCGCACGTTTACGGTTCCCGCAACGTCCAGCATCCTGCAGGTTTCTTACGACGCGTTGAATTTCGATACGCAGTCGCAAGGCGCCGTGCGCGATGCGTTCGAGGTGGCGCTGGTCGATTCCAACGGCCAAACGCTGGTTCATACGATCGCCGGCTCGCGCGATGCGTTCTATAACCAGACCGAAGGCCAAACGGCGGCCACCGGGGCGAATACACAAGCGTCGCCGGGTCTGATTCAACTCGATTTGTCGCATATTCCCGCCGGCACACAGGCGACGCTCGTCGTGCGGCTCGTCAACGACGATACCGACACGAATACCTCGGTCCACATTTCCAGCCTCAAGCTCGTTTCCGGCTCATTGAACACGCCCGTGGGCGTCGCCTCTGCTGCCGCGATCAACAAAGAGACGGTTGCGGCCACTGATTTCGCGCGATTGAACGACATCACAAGCGATATGAGCCTCGTTTTTGGCGGCACTTCGTTGAACAAAGAAAATACGGTGCTGTTCACCGATGTGGCGCTGACCAATAGCGGCAACGCCATGCTCCGCGGGCCGCTGGTGGTCGTGATCGACAGCATCAGCGATCCGTCGGTGGCGGTTCAGAACCCCGACGGCTTCACGCCCGCTGGATTGCCCTATTTCAACTATCACGCGTCGATTCCCGGTGGCACGCTCACGCCGGGCGAGACGACAGCCAGCCGCACGCTCAATTTCCTCGATCCCAGCGGCAACCAGTTCACGTTCCACGCGTCGATTTATTCGCTGCCGGACAGCCTGCCCACGCTCACTGAGATTCCGACGTTGGAAGCCCTCGTCGGCCAGCAATTCTCGTATCAGATCGAAGCCAGCGACGCCGACAACGACGGCCTCACCTATTCGCTCGCCGGTGGTCCGCCGACGATGTCGATCGACCAAACCGGCAAAATCACCTGGACGCCGACGGCTGACGACCTTGGCACGCAGCAGGTAACGGTTCGCATCGACGATGGCCAAGGTGGAACGGTCGAACAGTCGTTCACGCTCGTCGTCCGCGACAACGTGCCCAATCGGCCGCCGATCATCACGTCGTCGCCGGTGACCGATGCCGGTGTCGCCGTTTCGTTCCAAATCAGCGATCTGCCGGTTGGCGAAGGGCCGGTGGGCGTGTCCACGGGCAATTTCGACGGCTCCGGCAACAGCGTCATCACCGCGAATCAAACCAATCAATCGGTTTCGCTCGGCCAGTACACGACCGCCGCGCTGGCGCAAGCCAGCGTCCGCACGACGATTCTCGGCGAACCGCCACCGCGGACGGATCAGCTTTTCGAGCAAGGTTACACCGTCGATGTCGGCGCGGCGTTCAATCGCAATCTCAATATCAACGCCACCACGTCGGCTGATTTCAACGGCGACGGCATTGCCGACCTGGCCGTTACCCAGCACAGCGAAGGGCCTAACTCCAATTACCAGGAAGCCGTCGCCGTGATGCTCGGCATCGGCGACGGAACGTATCAGCCGGCGATCATGGCCTATCAGGCCTTACCCGCCGATAATACGAACCCGCTCACGGGCATCTTGGCTCGCGACTTCGACAAAGACGGCAACATGGACTTGCTCGTCGGCGAATATGGCGCGAAGAACCTGATTTTCATCAAAGGCCACGGCGACGGCACGTTCGACGCCCCCATCCGCACCGCGACGAATTTCCGTCCGCAGTATCTCCGCACCGACGACTTCAATCACGATGGCCAGCTCGATATCGCCCTGGTGGGCACCATTCCCGTGCCGGGCCGGGGCGACAATTGGCAGCCCGAAATCCTTTTCGGCAACGGCGACGGCACATTCCAGCCGCCAGTCGATTATGTGAATGTCCCCGCGGGTGAATCGGGCCGCTACCTCGCGGATATCCAAGTCGGTGATCTGGACGGCAAGAACGGCCCTGACTTGATCGTCGCCGATTGGGACAACGGCGACATTGAAGTCCGGCTGAACGACGGGACAGGCAACTTTGGCCCGCCCACGACGATGAATCTCAACACGTCCGAAGGTTGTTGTACGACCGGCCACGGCCCTGCGGGAGCAATCATTCTCGGTGATTTCGACGGCGACGGCACACTCGACATGGTCGTTAGCGGCGGGTTTGGCACCGAAATCTTCTACAAGGGCAATGGCGACGGCACGTTCGTCCGCCCGGTTACCTCTTCGCCGGTGATCGCCGAACTGGGAACTGCATTCAGCCATGCCTATGCCGACACCGGCAACACGGCCATCGACCTGAACGGCGATGGCAAGCTGGATGTCTATGCGGCGGAGCGCTCGAAGAACGTGCTCAGCGTCGGCCTGGGCCGCGGCGACGGCACGTTCGACTATCACCTGTATTTTGCCCAGCCGGGGGCGAACGATCCGACGATTCCCCAATATGGCGCAGGCTTCGCCTCCCCGGTGGCGATCGACGCCAACCACGACGGCGTCATGGACATGGCCGTCGGCAGCAACGCCAACAACGGCGCGCCCGGCCGCCTGACGATCCTCCTCGGCGATCAGCCCGGTTCGTTCCGCTCGCCAGAGATGGTGATCGGCAGCTCCAACGGCAACGCCTTCGTCGATTTAAACAACGACGCCCAGCCGGACATTGTTGCCCTGCGCAATCCGCTCTGGACTTCGCTCGCCAATCCAGATGGTTCGTTTCCCCCTTTCGTCCGCGCCGACGGCAGCAATATCGGCACCTACCCCTATCTGGCAACAGCCGACTTTAACGACGACGGCAATCAAGACGTCGTCTATGAGTCCGATGACAAGACCGTGGTCAATTTGGGCTTGGGCAACGGCCTATTTCAGTCGCCGATCATCCTGGGTGCCGGCCTGACCGGCGGTACTCAGTTTGCCGCAGCCGATTTGACGGGCGACGGCAAGCCGGAAGTAATCTCGAGCACGACGACGATTCAATTATATGTGAACAACACGGGAACTTCTTTTACTCGCTTGCCCGATGTCAACGGTCGTTTCGCCACCTTCCGCAACCAAGGTTGGGGCGTAGCCGCTGCCGATTTCGACGGCGACGGCATCACGGACTTGGTGACGACCGCCGTAGGCACTCCGAACCAGTTCCTGTTTTTTAAGGGGCACCAGGTCGCCAATCCCACCGACGTGAGCGATCTGTTCGACGCGCCCGTCGTCACGACTCCCGGCATGGATCCGATCTATGAGATGATTCCCGCCGACTTCAATCATGACGGGTATCAAGACCTGGTGCTGCTCGGCGGCTTTCAGGATTTCTACGTCATGCTCAACACGGGCAACAAGGACGGCAGCTTTGCCGCTCCGACCAAATACGCTGTAGCCGAAGGCTATATGACCGTCGGCGATTTCAACGGCGACGGCAACCTCGACATCGGCCTGGCTAATGGGCACGACTTCCCCTCGATTCGACTCGGAATCGGCGACGGCACGTTCGGCGGCACGATCTATTTCCCGTCGCTCGGCGGCGCTGGCTCCGTCGACGCCGCTGATGTCAACGGCGACGGCAAGTCCGATTTCCTCAGTCTGACCGGCAATGCCAACGTCGCCACCTTTCCCTCCAGCAATGTCTATCTCAGCCGGCTGCCCGGCATTCAGGCCGTGGCCACGGGCGACCTCAACGGCGACGGCCAGACTGATGCCATCGTCGCCGATTTCGGCATGTCGCATCTCACGCCGCTCTTGGGCGACGGCCACGGCAACCTGACGCGGCAACTCGACTTGCTCGTCGCTCGCGGCCCCATCGCCGTGACGATGGCCGATCTCAACAACGACCACCACGACGACATTATCTCCGTCAATCGTTCCAGCAACTCGATTTCGGTGCTCGTCGGCTCGGCCAGCGGCAGTTTCACGCGCACTGACCTGGCCACCGGCAGCCGGCCCGTCGCGGTCGCTGTCAAAGACATTCTAGGCGACAGCGCCCCCGATCTGGTTGTGGCCAATGGCGACGAAACTTCGCTCTCGCTATTCAAGAACCTCGGCAACGGTCAATTTGCCGCCGGCACGCTCCTTTCTATCGGCATCCATCCCTCGCAAGTCTCGCTCGACGATGTCAACGGCGACGGCAAGGCCGACATTGTGGCCACCAGCGAGACCGATAAGGCCTATGTGATCGCCCTCAACCTCGGCAACGGCGCCTTCGCCGTCCAAACGCCGATTCCCACCGCCGCCAGCGTCGGCGGCATGGCTCTCGGCGATCTGAACGGCGACGGCAAAGCCGATCTCGTCATTACCAACCCCGACGAGCACCGCGTCAGCCTCTACATCGGCCTCGGTGCCGGCTCGTTCGCCACACCGCAGCCGATCTCGTTCGACCACTCGCCAACCGCCGTCAACCTCGCCGATATGAACGGCGACGGCCAGCCCGACATCGTCACCACCAACAGCGACAGCGACACGGCCACGGTCATCATCAGCAAATTCAATCCAGCCGCCGCCTATCGCTACCAGGTCACCGCCTCCGATCCCGACGGCGACACGATCAGTTATTCGCTGCAGAGCGGCCCTGCCGGCATGAACATCAATGCCGCCACCGGCCAAATCACCTGGTCAGCGACTCCCGACCAAATCGGCACACACCAAGTCGTCATCCAAGCCAGCGACGGCAAGGGCGGCCTCGCCACGCAGCAATACAACCTCGAAGTCTCCGCCGAAAACGGCAACTCGCCGCCCCGCTTCGTCACGACGCCCGTAACCACCGGCCTCTCCACGACCGACTATCACTACGCCGCCCGCGCCGCCGACGCCGACAAAGACCCGGTCCGCTATTCCATCGCCAGCGGCCCCGACGGCCTGACGATCGATCCCAACTCGGGCGACCTCTCCTGGGGCGATTCGGTTGGCCACGGCCTGCAGTTCAACGGCCAGGACGACGAGGTCGTCGTTCGCGGCAGCCCGTCGCTGCACTTCGACAGCGGACTCACGTTCTCCATGTGGGTCAAGTTCGACAAAACGCCCCAGGAAATGGGCCACGACGCCTATCTCGTCAGCAACCTCGACACCGATTTGGCCGCCCGCTTCCTCGGCAGCGTCAACGTCTTCGAGTTCAACTATCGCGGCATTGCTCTGCGTTCCGTCACGCCCGTTGAAGACGGCCAATGGTACCAACTGACGGCCACGTACAGCTTCGGCAACACCATGCGGCTGTTCGTCAACGGCGTCCAGGAAGCGGAGACCGACATCTCCCAAGTCCAATCCAAGCAAGACGATTCCCTACTCACGATCGGCAACACCTCGCTCATTAACGGTCTTCGCGAAGTGGGCCTCGCCGGTTCGATCGACTCGGTGCGGGTTTTCAACACAGCCCTATCGCCGCAGCAAGCAGCCGACGAATACAACCGCGTCGGAGCCGTCGCTCCCGGCCTCGTGGGCGACTGGCAACTCAACGAGACCGATGGCCCGCTCGCCCTCGATAGCTCCGGCTACGGCAACGACGGCACGCTCAGCGCCGAATACGCCGGCCGCAGCATGCGGACGACCTTCACCGACCGCGTCACTCCCGCCGGCCGCTCGGGCGATTATCCCGTCATTCTCCGCGCTACGGACGGCCGGGGCGGCTTTGACGAGCAGTCATTCACTCTGCACGTCGCTGCCCTTCCCCCCGCGACACTTTCAGGCACAGTCTTCAACGATCAAAACGCCGACCAGCAGCAAGCCGGCGATCCCGGCCTCGCCGGTTGGACGGTCTATCTCGATCTCGACAACAACGGCACACTTGACGATTTCGAACCAACCGCCACGACCGACTCTCAAGGACATTTCAAATTCAAAAACCTCGCTGCCGGCTCCTACAAAGTGGCGATCGCTGGTCAGCCGGGCTGGAAGCCAACCACGCCCCTCAGCGGCGCCGTCCCGGTCGTCATTGCCCCCGGCCAAGGCGCCGCCGATCAATATGCCTCATCCGTAATTGGCTTTAGCAGTCAATTCAGCACCACCAATTGGTCCGCGGCCCAGGCCCTCGGCGCACCCAACACTTCCTCCTACGGCGACTTCTCCACATCGTGGGCAGCCGCGACGGTCAACGGCGGTCCCGAATTTCTCACGCTCGGCGTTGCGACCCCCTCGCTCGCGCGCGGCGTCACCGTTCGCGAAACCTGGGGAAATGGCTTCGTCACTCAAATTGATTTGTTGGATACGAACAATGTCCTGCACACGGTCTGGCAGGACGTCGACCCCAGCCAGCCCGGCGCTGCGGCCGATTTCACAGTCAACTTCCCACCCACCAACTATTTGGTTCAGGGCGTCAAAGTCTATGTAGACGGCAATCACAATCTGTCCACCTGGGAAGAAATCGATTCTGTCCAGTTGCTCGCGGCCGATATTGATCAAGTCACTTTCGGCGAAACCACTATTGGCGTAGCCGCCGGCAACCGCCCTCCTGCTTTCGCCAGCTCCGCGCCAACCGCCGGCCAGGTCAACGACCTCTACACCTATCAGCCGCAAGTCAAGAATCTCGACGGCCGGCCGCTCACCTTCGACGTTCTCGTCGCACCCGCGGGCTTCGCGATGAATCCCGAAACCGGCGGCATCGCCTGGCTGCCGACGGCTGACGAAAGCGGCGCGAATCGCGTGCTGATTCGCGTGAAAGACGACCGCGGCCTGGTCGCTATTCAGGATTTCACGATCCAAGTCGCCACCGCGCCGACCGCGCCGATTTTCACTTCCGACCCGCTCCTGTTCTCAGCGCTAGGCGTTGCTTACCACTATCAAGTCCGCGCTCAGGACGCCGAAGGCGGTCCGCTGACGTACTCGCTGACCAACTTCCCGACGGGAATGACGATCGACCCCCAATCGGGACTCATCACGTGGACGCCCGCCAACCCTCAACAAAATGGACAGCAACATGTCACCATTGTCGTCACGGACCCGACGGGTCTGACAGCCGAGCAAGATTTCGGCATTCTCGTTGCCGGGACCGCCACCAACCACGACCCCGAAATTCTTTCCGCGCCGCGCAAGACCGCCGGCCTCGATCGGCCCTATCGCTATCAAGTTGCGGTCTTCGATTTGGACGGCGACCAGATTACCTATTCGCTCGCCAGTCCGCCCAGCGGCATGACAATCGACCAGACCGGCATGATCCGCTGGACGCCGGACCAACTGGGCGACTTTCCCGTCAGCATCCTGGCCAGCGACGGCCGCGGCGGCAACGACTCGCAGTCGTTCACCGTCTCCGTCACGAGCCAGCTCACTAATTCCGCCCCGCAATTCACGTCCGTTCCGCCAGCCGCGGCCGTGGCGGGAGAGATCTTCGCCTACGACGCGCTGGCCACCGACGCCGACGGCGACGCGCTGCAATACATCCTCGACCAAGGCCCCGCCGGAATGTCGCTCGACCCAACGACGGGCACGCTCCGCTGGCAAACGGCCGACACGACCCGCGGCAACTTCCCCATCACCATCCGTGCCGCCGATCCCTACGGCGCCGAAGCCACGCAAGCCTTCACGCTCTCGATTCGCTCGGCGAACGAGCCGCCCGCGATCACGTCGATTCCGCCAACGGAAGCCGCGATCAACTTCCCATACATCTACTCCGTCGCGGCAGCCGATCCGTTCGATCCCGTGCTCACATACAGCCTGCCCGACCACCCGGCGGGCATGACGATCGATGCCGACATCGGCGTCATCACTTGGACACCCACCGCCCAGCAACTTGGCCTGCAATCGGTAACCGTCCAGGCTGCCAATGACCACGGCGGCGTGGCTCTGCAGACCTACGACATCGTCGTGACCAACGGCGCGCCGAATCTGCCGCCGGTCATCAATTCCACGCCGCCGAAGCAGGCCACCGTCGGCGACGAATATCAATACATCGTCGATGCAACCGATCCCGAGGGCCTCGCCGTCCACTATCAGCTAAAAACATTCCCCATCGGCATGACGATCGACGCCAACTCCGGCGTCATCAGTTGGACGCCCACCGTCGCCCAAATCGGCACCAACCCCGTCACCGTCGTCGCCATCGATCCAGGCGGCAAAGCGGCCATTCAATCGTTCCTCGTCACGGCGCTCCCCGTCAACCACGCCCCCACAATCAACTCCACCGCGCCGACCAAGCCCATCTCCGGCGGCGCTCTTTTCCGCTACACCGTCGCCGCGACAGACCAAGACCACGACGTTCTCACCTATACGCTGACGCAATCGCCGTCCGGCATGTCGATCGACCCCTTCGGTCGCATCACCTGGCAAACCGTCCCCGCCGACAGAGGCCAGCATCCCGTCTCGATCACCGTCGATGACGGCCGCGGTGGCACAAAATCACAATCCTTCACGCTCAACGTTGTCGATGACACCACGCCGCCCAAAGTCGCCGTCGTTCCTGCTACGAATTTGGTCTATTTCGCCAACTCCGCGCTAATCCACGTCTCCGCCACCGACGATGTCGGCATCGCGGCCCTTTCGCTCGCGATGGACGGCCAGCCGATCTCGCTCGACGATCACGGCAACGCCGTCGTCCCCTTCCCAGCTGATCAGCACACGCGCATCAGCACCTTCACCGCCACCGCCGTCGATCCGGCCGGCAACGTCACGCACGCCTCGACCACCGTCAAATTCTTCAACTCGGCTGACATCACCACCGCCCCGCAAGTCGGCATCATCTCCCCCGCCGACACCGCCGTCGTCACCGCCCCCACCGACATCGTCGGCTCCATCGTTGACGACAACATCCGCGAGTGGCACTTGCTCATCAAACCCGCCGACGCCACCGACGACTTCTTCACCCAAATCGGCAACGGCACGACCACCGTCAACGACTCCGTTCTCGGCCATTTCGACCCCACCCTCCTCGAAAACGGCTCCTATGTCCTCCGCCTCGACGCCACCGACAACAGCGGCAACGAAGTCTTCACCGACAATCGCATCGGCGTCTCCGGCGACCTCAAACTCGGCAACTTCCAACTCTCCTTCACCGATCTCACGATCCCCGTCAACGGCATCCCCATCACCGTCACCCGCACGTACGACTCGCTCACTGCGGGCGACCCAGGCGCTTTCGGCTACGGCTGGCGCCTCGAATACCGCGACACGCACCTCGTCACTGGCCTTCCCAAATCCGGCCTCGAGGATTTCGGCATCTACTCTGCCTTCAAACCCGGCACCAAAGTCTATCTCACGCTCCCAGGCGGCAAACGCGAAGGCTTCACCTTCAATCCCAGCATCCAATCCCTCTTCGATCTCACCATCGTCCACCCCGCCTTCACCCCCGACCCCGGCGTCACTGACGCCCTCGGCGCTCGCGGCGGCACCTTCATCCTCGGCGACGACGGCGGCGTCTATTCCGGCGACGGCGAGCCCTATAATCCCGCTGCCGAAGAATTCGGCGGCGGCTACACGCTGACGACGAAGGACGGAACCATTTACCAAATCGATGGCAATACCGGTCAGCTCAATAACGTCACGGACCGCAACGGCAACACGCTCACCTTCAGCGACTCCGGCATCAGCGGCCCCGCCGGCACTCAAGTCACCTTCCAGCGCGATGCCCAAGGCCACATTGTCGCCGTCAGCGACCCTAGTGGCAAATCGATCAAATACAGTTACACCACTGCCGGCGACTTGTCGACGGTCACCGACCGCGCCGGCAACAAAACTCAATTTACGTATCGCTCCGATCGAGCGCACTACCTCGATACGATCGTGGATCCGTTGGGACGAACAGGCGTTCGCACCAATTATGACGCTGATGGACGGCTTACGCGCACCATCAAGACCGATAATTCCGAAGTCAATTTGACATACGATCTGGCCGATAGCCTCTCAACGATAACCGACGCGCTAGGTCATTCAACCACGTTTGAATACGATCCACACGGAAATGTGGTCGCGACGATTGACGCCTTAGGCGGGATTAGCCATGCGACCTACGATGCGAACGACAACCGGCTGACCTCCACGAATCCGCTCGGCCAAACGACCACTTACACCTACGACACCAACAATAATCTCAGCTCCATTAGCGATCCCCTCGGAAATATGACTCGTCAACTGTACGACGACCACAACAGTCTATTGTCAACGATTAACCCGCTCGGCCAGGTCACCGACTTTTCCTACAACTCGAGCGGAAACCTGACTGCCTTGACTAATGCACTCGGTCAATCGACCACGAGTGCCGCCGATCTCAATGGCAACCTCTCTCAGGTTATGAGACCCGATGGCGCAACTGTCCAGTTCGGCTATTCGGGCGGCATCGCCAAGCCAACGAGTTCCATCAATTGGAATGGTCTGGTCAGTTCCACTATTTACGACGTGCTAGGCGAACCGACATCCCAATCGACAGTGGTCGATACGCCGACCGGACCGCAGACTGCCACCGAGTTCACAGTGTATGACGCCGACGGCAATATCACTCAGGTCACGGATGCCCTGGGTAATGTGGCTAGCTCCGAATACAACGCCGCCGGCCAGGTCGTTGCCAGTGTCGATGCGCTCGGCCATCGAACCACCTACGATTACGACACCGTGGGGCGACTCATCAAAACCACGTATGCCGATGGGACCTTCGAACTGCGATCGTATGACTCGCTGAACCTGATTAGCGTGACTGACCCCGCGGGAAGAATCACACGCTACGAATACGATGCGTTGGGACGGCAGACGGCGATCATTTACCCGGATGACACCCCCAACAATCTCCTTGATAACTCCCGCACGACGTTTGAGTACGACGCCGCCGGCGATCTTACGGCGCAGGTCAATGAGCTGGGCCAGCGCACGGAATTTGACTACGACGCTGCCGGGCGAAAAGTCGCCAGCCGCGACCCGTTGGGAAACGAAACGGACTACGATTACGACGCCGCCGGCAATCTTATCGCCGTTCACGATCCGTTGGCGCGAACGACAACATACATATTGGACGCTGCCGGGCGGCAAACGGGCATGGTGAACGCCGATGGCACACAGACCGATTCTGTCCTCAGCTCGACAGGCACTGTTCTTGTGGCCCACGACGAGAATGGCCATGAAACCCAATACACATACACACCGGATGGCAAGGTGGCTTCGGTCACCGATCCGCTAGGGGACATTACGCTTTACCAATACGATACGCGCGGCCTGTTGGTCCGGCAGACCGACGCAAATCAGCATGTCACCCAATTTCAATATGATCTTCTCGGCCAACAGACAGCCCGTATCTTGCCCGCCGGAGAGGCTTGGAAAACAGAATACAACGCCGTAGGGCTCGTCTCGAAAACGACAGATCCCAACGGCGTGACGATCACCTACCAATACGACGCACGCAATCGTCTTCACACCAAGACGCGCTCCGACGGCGTCGTCTTCACGTACAACTACACTCCGACAGGCCAGTTGTCCTCGGTTGTGGACGCGCGCGGCGTTACGACTTACACCTACGATGCTCGCGACCGTTTGACGAAGCGCACCGATCCGGATGGTCAATCGATCGCGTACACCTACGACGCGGCTGGAGAGGAACTAACGCAAACCACGCTGGCCGGTGTTGTTCAATATTCCTACGACGCCGCGGGGCGCATGATCAGTATCACCGATCCTGTCAGCCATACGACCCGTTATACCTACGACGCGGCCGGTGAACTGACACAAACGCAGTTTTGGAATAACGTTACTGAGACACGGACCTATGACCTTCGGGGGCAATTGACGCGGCAGACAGCCAGCAATCCCTCTGGCATTATCACTGACTTCAGTTATACGCTCGACGCCGCCGACCGCGTCATCGCAACGGATGGAGGTGGCGAGCACGTCGATTACATATACGACGCAGCAAACCGTCTGACCCGTGAACACTCTCTTGGCGCCCGCGATATCAATTACACCTACGATGCGGCGGGAAATCGCTTGACGCGGATCGATGCATCGGGCACGACAACCTATACCTTCGATAGCGATGATCGGCTGCTCACTCAGACCATCGCGGGAGTGACGACCACTTATACTTATGACGCGGCTGGTAATTTGCGGCGAATCCAGACGGGAGGCGATCATACTGATTACACTTGGGACGCTGAAAATCGTCTGGTTCGCGCCGACGTAACGACGGGCGGCGTCACCAAAACCGAACAATACAAGTACGACGCCTTCGGCAATCGCATCTCCACGATCGATGCGAACGGCGAAACGCGCTACATGCTCGATCTTCAAGGGGATCTGTCGCAAGTCGCGGCCGAATACACATCCGGCGGGGTGTTGACGGCCACGATCGTCAATGGCGTCGGCGAAACGCGCGGCGGCGTCGCTACGGTGTTCCTAACTGACCACCTTGGTTCCGTCCGCGCGGTTGTGGATGGCGCCGGTGCTGTCACAGCTCGCTATCTGTACGATGCGTTCGGCCAGGTGATCTCCACGACGGGCATCTCGGGTGCTTCCCTCCGCTTCACGGGAGAGCCCCTTTCGACGGTCACAGGTTTGGAATACTTTCGGGCTCGCTTTTACGATCCCTCAACCGGCCGCTTCATCTCAGCAGATCCGTTCGCAGGCCGCGTGCAGGATCCCCTCAGCCGACAAAAATATCAGTATGCCAATTTGGATCCCATAAATCACGTTGATCATTCGGGCTTGGTGGAGACCGAAGCAGAACTGTCGGTGGTCAGCACGATCATTGGCTACTTAGCCAAATATGCGCTACCCGTCGTGATAGGTGTGGGCGCTGCCGCAGAAGCCCGCGCATTCGGTTACTCGCGCGGCGAAGCAATCCTTTTCGGCGTCGCAACCGGGGCGATTTCTGCGTATGTTGGACCACCTATCGTCGCCGCCGCAGTGGCCACGAACTCCATTGATCCCTTATTGGTCATAACGGGGGTACCAACCGTTATGGGAGCTTTGTTCAACTACTCCTTATACCAAGACCGAACGACGAACCCCACCAGGCAGAACACGGTTGAAGCGCAGAACGAATATGACGAACAGACGGTTGCTTTTTTCGTGGCAGCCGTGGCCGATGCCATCGGCGGACTCTTCCCGTTCGTATCGCTTGCTCGCGTGCGAGTCGGGCCGGTTGCTGGTCCGCCGCAGCGTGTTCAGATCGTTGAAACGGAAAACCCGTCTGCCACTGGCGCGCTTGGACCAAGAAGCCTTACCGCGAATGAGTTAATCGTGGATCAAAGCATAAACAGCCGAAAGGCCGCGTGGCTGAAATACCAATTAACAAAACTACAGGGCGGAGAACCGCCACCTCCGGATGGTCAGTAACGTTGCAGGGGCTAGTTCCTCTTATTAGGCCAGCGAACCTAATCGCGGCATCTGGGCAATCGCCCCCCCCAATATATTTCCCGAATTCTCGCCCGGTTTTTCGCGCCAATCGCGATAGGGCTATTGGGGGACCCCCGCCGCACCCATAGCGCCCCCGTGGATCAAGGCTGAAGCGAAAAACCAGTAATCAACAATTACTCAAGTTGAGCGCCACACCCATTTCATCGAAAATCACAACTCCAAATGCACCAACAACTTGCAACCGAGCCGCACGCCCTTCGTAATGAAAAAACTTCCAACTTTAGCGCCGCGGCACCGACACGCTGAGCCATTTACCAAAAGCTATATTTGCACAGCGCAATAGGAGCTTCCAATATGACCTCGATTTGTCACAGCCTCGTCCGTGCAGTTGCCGTCCTGCTTTTTGCAGCCAGCGCCATTGCCCTTGAGCCTACCGGCTCAGTCGCGAACGTGCCGACGTCGATGAGCGCGGGCACTCCGGGACTGAACTCTCAGATGGCGAGTGGAGCGTCGAAAGCCAGCGAACGCCTCCGCGAGGGAACGAAGCTGGTGGATGTTGTGGGTACGTTTCAGTCAGCCGGCGGCGACAGCATTTCGTTTTCCCGTGACGGCGGCAAGGAATCGTTCCGCGTGCTGGAAAACCTTGCTCTGCAGCGCGTCGGCCAAGCGCTCGATCTCAATGCCAAGCACTGGGTCGTCAGCGGCGTCATCACCGAATATCGCGGCGCAAACTATCTGCTGTTGACCAAAGCGGTAGTACAGCTTCAGGATAGCGATGGCGCGACTCAGTAGCGTATAGACGACCGCGCGGAAACGCCAGGCGCAGGTCGGGGCTATAGGGACGGCCCGAATCGCGCATACTGAGAGATCGCCATCACGACAAATGGGAACGGAGTCTGAGACATGGAAGCGGCCGCGCGCGATTTGCTGATCAAGCTGTTGGAAACGCCAAGCCCATCGGGCTTTGAGCGGCCCGTGCAGGAAGTCGTGCGAGCCTACGTCGGCAATTTCGCCGATCGCGTGACGACGGACTTGCACGGCAACGTTATCGCGTCGAAGAATGCGGATGCGGCCGTCCGGGTCATGCTGGCCGGGCATTGCGACCAGATTGGCATGCTGATCAGTCACATTCACGATCAGGGTTTTCTGCATGCCCAAACGATTGGTGGCTGGGATCCGCAGCAACTCATTGGCCAGCGAATGACGGTGTGGACGACCTCCGGACCGGTGCCCGCGGTCATCAGCCGCAAGCCGATCCATTTGCTGACTGACGAAGAGCGGAAGCAAGTCGTCAAGCTGGAGGATATGTGGCTCGATATCGGAGCCAAGTCGAAGGACGAGGCCAAGGAACTCGTGCGCATCGGTGACCCGGTGACGCTGCGACTCGGCTTTCAGGAAATGCGCGGCGGGCTGGCCAATTCGCCGGCGATGGACAACAAGTGCGGCCTGTGGGTCGTGCTCGAAGCGCTCCGGCGAGCATCGAAACGCGATCTCAAAGTCGGTGTTTTCGCCGTTTCCACCGTGGCCGAGGAGATTGGCCTGCGCGGGGCACAAACCAGCGCCTTCGGAATCGATCCCCACCTCGCGATCGCCGTCGATGTCACGCATGCCACGGATTGCCCCACGATCGACAAGCGGCAGCGGGGCGAAATCAACCTCGGCAGCGGCCCGGTCATCGTTCGCGGCCCGAATATGAACCCGGGGATTGTCGAACGGTTGCTGACGCTGGCCCAAAAGAACGAGATTCCGCATCAACTGGCGGCGAGCGGGCGCGCGCAGCCTAACGACAGCAATCCGCTGCAAATCTGCCGCGCTGGTGTGGCGACTGGACTGGTCGCGATTCCCAATCGGTACATGCACAGCGCGGTAGAGATGATTTCGCTCGACGATATTGACCGGGCTGCCGATCTGTTGGCCGCGTTCGTCGTCAGCTTGACCGGCGAAGAAGATTTTCGGCCCTAGTTTCACCGGCGGTCGAATCGGAGATAAACTTGTGGCATTTGCCGCGGGCAAAATTCACAGGACATCACTTGCCAGGTTCTGTCACTCAGTCCGACAATAGTCCTTCATCATGTCATTCCGCTCCGTTTTTATCGCCTTGGTCATTGGCTTCAGCCTGGTGTTGGCGGCGCTGCTCATCAACGGCCAGCGGCCAAAAATCGAATCGAATCAGCCCAACGTTTCGCTGGTTCGCGCGACCGGCAAATGCGCCGAGTGCCATTCGCGGCTGCAGCATTCGATTGTGCATGAATTCGAGCTCAGCACGCATGCCGCCAAAAATGTGACCTGCCTGGACTGCCACCAACCCGCTGCCGGCCAGGAAAGCACAGACCATCACAGCTTTGTGATCAGCAAAACGGTCACGTCGGCCAACTGCCGCGGCTGCCATGAATCGATCTATCAGCAGTTTCTTCGCAGTCGCCATGCGGCCCCATCGTGGGCAGCCGTGTATGGCGAAGCAGGGCTGGCGACCGAGCAAGTGGCGTTCTCCGAGAAATTTCATCCCGGCGCTTCGAAGCGGGCCGCAAATCCGCTCGTGGAGCTGGAAGGCACGGCCGCGATGGCCAGCGGCTGTGCCAAATGCCACAGTATCGGCAAGCCGAATGCCGATGGCACCATCGGCACGTGCACCGCTTGCCACACGCGGCACACCTCATCGGTCGCGATCGCCCGCCTGCCGGCAACCTGCGGCCAGTGCCACATGGGTCCGGATCATTCGCAACTCGAGATCTTTACCGAGTCGAAGCATGGCTTGATGTTTTCCGCTCAGCAGGATCTGCTCAATCTCAAAGCGGATCCCAAGCATCTCACGACTCGCGATATGTTCGTTCCGACTTGCGCGACCTGCCACATGAGCGGCTTGAACGGACTGAATGTCACGCACGATACGAGCGAACGGCTGTCGTATTGGTTGTTTGCCGAAATATCGGAGCAGCGGCCGAATTACCTCCGGGCGCAGGAAACGATGAAGGAGACCTGCACGCAATGTCACGCGCGGCCGCGCATCGATCAGGTGTTTCGCGAAGCGGAAGACGTTGTGAAAGCGACGAATGACAAGGTAAAAGCCGTCAAAGAAATTATGGACGGCCTGCGAAACGACGGATTTCTCGGCAAGCCGTTTCAGACGCCGCTCGATTTCAAGTATTTCGATTTGTGGCACTACTACGGCCGCACGGCCAAGCACGGCGCTTTCATGGGCGGCGCCGATTTTACGCAGTGGCATGGCAACTATCCCATGCTCCAGCACACGGTTGAAATCAAAGCCTTGGCCGACGAACTGCGGAGGGGCAAAGATGCCGCAGCCAAGTAGATGGTGGCTCGATCACACTCGCTGGGTCGAAGCTTTCGTTCTGGTGAACATCAGCTTCCTGGCGTTAGACATCTACCTGGCCCATTCCGTGAACGTGTTTCGTGTCCCGGCTGAGTACGTGCCACTCTATTTTTCCATTGCTGCGCCATTCGTCCTGCTCATTGGGCTGATAGCGGACTTCATTCGGCCGCGAGGCTCCGTGTGGCGCGATCTGGGATTTCTCGTGGGCTGGCTGGCGATCGCGATCGGCCTGGCCGGCGTGATTTTTCATCTGGACAGCCGATTCTTTTATGAGCGGACGCTGAAAAGTCTGGTGTATGCCGCACCATTTGCTGCGCCGCTGGCCTACACGGGGCTGGGCTTGCTGCTCTTGATGAATCGGATGGTCGATGCCGGCTCGCGGGACTGGCCACTGTGGGTGTTATTGCTGGCGCTCGGTGGATTTTTCGGCAACTTTTTGTTCAGCCTGACTGACCATGCTCAGAACGCCTTTTACCACTGGACCGAATGGATTCCAGTGGTCAGCAGTGCGTTTGCGGTCGGTTTTTTGTGCGTGCCATTCCTGACGCCGATCACGCAGCGCTATTTGTGGGTGACGAGCGGGCTGTTGTTGCTTCAGGCGGCCGTCGGAGTTCTCGGATTCGTTCTGCACATGTCGGCGAACCTGCACGGGCCTGCTCCCTGGTTGTGGGAAAATATCATCTTCGGTGCTCCGCCGCTTGCGCCGCTGCTATTTCCCAATCTGGTTCTGCTGGCGTTCATCGGCATTTACGTGCTGGCTGCCTTTCTTCCTGAAACGATGTGCGACCGCGCTGTTCCCGAATCGTCGTGACGAGAAACAGCATCGCAATCGCCCACCAGCGTTGACCCAACCGCCAGCCGGTGAACTGCTGCTGAGTTTTCCGATGCTCGGGGTGGCGCGGGACTCGCACGGAGTGCGGCACAGCCGGGCTGGCCATTTCGATCGACCACGACTATTCGTCGTTTGCTAACACGACCTTCATGTAGCTTCGCGACAATCGCCCGCCCTGGAATTGTGCTTGCACGCAAATGGCAAGACACACGAGTTGCGCAATCGCCGCGGGGAGTTCACTACGTGCTGCATTTTTATCGCGCGTTCGTTTGCTTGCTTATTACGACTGTTATCACCGGATGCGGTGGCTCCGGATCAAATGCCTCAATTCACAAACTTGCAAGGCGCAGAACTCCTGATGAGGACATCGAACCTGCTCCGAAAACGCCTCCGGCAGAAGCAAAGAGCGCACCAGCGGACTCGAAAACCAACAAGGCGTCGCCCGGACCAGCATCTGCAGACAAAAAAGGGCCGTCCACCGCTGCGCCATCGCCACCGCCGCCCCCACCGGCGCCAACTGTCGAGGTATCAAAACCGCCGTTGTCTCCGCCGACCGGCAGGGGGCCGATTCGTCTGGTCGTGCAGAGTGAGAAGCCAAAGGAAGCATTATCGCCCGGCGACCGCCGAGCGCGTTCTCTCGCCAATTTGGAAAAAATCGGTCGCGCACTCACTGCTTTCGTCGAAAAGCACGGGCGTTTGCCACCGCAAGCCCTTCGCGATCCAAGCGGAAAGCAGTCGCTTTCGTGGCGCGTGGCTATTTTGCCGGAACTCGGTTATCCAGAGCTCTACGATCAATTCGACAGCGGCGAACCCTGGACTGGTTCGCGCAACAAAGAGCTGATGCTTCAAATACCCCCGGAATTTCAATCGCCAGAGCGCTTCGATACTGCAACGAACTATTTAGCCGTCGCCGCGCCTGGCATGGCAATGGAGCCCACAGAGGGCCTCGCCATGGAGGCTGTTAAAGACGGACTTGATAATACGGTGGCCATTTTGGAGGTCGATGACGGCAGGGCAGTGCCCTGGACCATGCCCAAAGATTGGATCCCCGACCTGGAGTATCCGAGCGATCGAATCGGTGGATTACGGGCAGACGGAGCGCTGGCGGTGATGGCCAGCGGTCGCCTCGTATCCGTTCCAAACAATATCTGGGGCGCGCATTGGAGCGAGCTCTGCGCCCCCGCGGATGGCCGTGCCTTCAATGCCTCTGCCATGCTGAAGACTCCGGCGGTCGTTCCTCCCCAGGCAGCGGCCACTGCCTCCGCGACTAAGGCATCCGTGGACACGGACGCGAAGCCCGGAATGCCTGCTACGGATGGCAGCCCCGACCCGTCCCAGGTGAATTCTGCGACGCCTACCTCAACGGCGTTTTCCTTGCCTCCGCTGCCGGACCTAAAACATCTTCACGGCGAGCCTCAGCTTGGTAAGCGGCCGATTCCGGACGATGCTGCGCTCGCCAAATCGCGCGAATTACTGAAGGAACTATATATCCAGCCGCGGGCAGCACGTGCGACTCCCGATCGCGCGGCATTTGTGAAGCGACTGCTGGCCGACGCTGTCAGAGTCGATTCGCAGTCGCCGGACCGCTATGAAATGTTGCGAGTGGCGCGCGATGAAGCGGCGCGCTTGGGAGACGTACGGTCCGCGATTGCGGCTTGTGCCGTGCTGGAAAGGGAATATCGAGTTGAATCGATGCCGATGCGGCTAAAGGTTCTGGAGGAGCTTAAGAAGGCAGCCAAAACGCTGCAACCGGTCGACGGTGCGTTTCAAGAGGCCAGTCGTCTCACGAGGCAGGCATTCGACGCCGACCGCTATGACATTGCCTTGGCGGCACACGAAATTCGCATCGAGTTTGGCCGCATCATAGGCGCCAAGCTGCAACCGAAACACGGTCCGGTTAACTATCGCAAGGCGGCTCCGTTTAGCGGAACGAAGGATTCGCCTCAAGAAAAGCTGCTCAAGGCCGAGTTGGCTCGTTTGCAGCAAGAAAGCGAGTTGCTTACTGACGCACAGACGATGCAAGAGGCGGAGCAAAAAGCACTGGCCGTTTTGGCCACAAAGCCGAGCGACCCGGATGCCTGCGAGACCGTCGGCAGATACCTCTGCTTTGTGAAGGATGAGTGGGATCTGGGTCTGCCGTTTCTCGGGCGAGCGGCTGATATCAAGTTGCGTTTTTTAGCCTCGATCGACCTGACGAAAAATCGAACGCCGACAGAAACCTTGTCGCTCGGTGATGAATATTTCGATTTGGCGAGCGAGTTGAAGCAGCCGCAAAAACGCGGACTTCACTTGCGGGCGGCCCGGTGCTACACGGCAGCTTTGCGCGACTCAAAAGCAACGCTGGAAACATTGAAAACGAAGAGGAGATTGGAGCAAGTTGCCATGCTGTACGGCCCGCTGGAGTTCAGTCGGGTGTTTCCAAAAGAGGCAAATGAAACGACACAGCGCGCATTCAGTCTGACTGAATAGAGCTCATCGGCCCGCACTTGTCATGAAAATCCAGTTGCGTCGCGACTCAATGCCTGACGCACGGCGGTAGTCTTCATCGTTTTTTCACACAACGTCCATCGAATTCTTACTGCTCCGTTATCCGACCTTCATATTCATTTCGACACTGACAGCACTCCGCGAAATCGCATCTCAGAGCCTGGGCTGTAACTCGCGTCGAAGTGCTCCAACCGAGTAAATCGAGCATGACATCGAACAACGATTGGGTAAAGCGAAACTCTCGGCGATACGTCGCAGGCTTTACGCTCGTCGAAATGCTGACCGTGATTGCCATTATTGGCATCTTGGTGTCCTTGCTGATGCCGGCGATCAATGCGGCCCGCGAGGCAGCGCGCCAGGCCGCCTGCACGAACAACCTGCGCCAGCTCGGCTTGGCTCTGCAGACGCATTCCACAGCGACGAGCGACAAGTTGTGCTCGGGAGCATTCGACTGGCTGAAAGATGGTGCAATTACCGATCTGAGTTGGGTTGGCGACATGGTGAAGCAAGGTGTTCCCGTCGGAAAAATGCTGTGCGCCAGCAATCCGGGCCGCGCGGCGGAAGTCTATAACGATCTCCTCAATACCGATGCTTCCGGTTTCGCCGCCAACACGTGCCTCAATATGCTCGGCTCTGCGGCGAGCACGAATCCCGACGGTTCGGCGCGCATGAATCCGTGCCGAGCGATTGCCACGACGTCGGCCCTGGCCAGCGGATCAAGCTCGCAGCGTACGGATTTCGTGGATTCAGAAATTCTCAAGGAGTTTTACAACACCAACTACACGGCTTCTTGGTGGCTCGTCCGCAGTGAGGCCCGGCTCAGCTTGGGCATTCCTCAGAAAGTGATCTCCGCCTGCGGCGGGAGTTCCGGCGGCAGCCCGCTCACGAGCCGCAATAATACGCTCGGCCCGCTAACCCGATCGAAGCTCGATTCGTCGCAGGTGCCTTCGAGCATTGTGCCACTGTTGGGCGACGGGGGTATGTCCGATCAGACGCTTGTCACGGCTGTCGGCGATCTTGCGGCGGGGACGCCGCTCGTGGAATCGATGACGGTTGGGCCGGTGCTCACGAGTGATGGAACCGGGTATGGAAGTGCTTTTAAAGTTCCCACCACTGTGACGAACGCAAACTGGTGGACGGCTTGGAGCGGGTCCGTGGCTCAGGATTACCGAAACTTTGGCACACCGCATCGCGGGCAAACGGTGATTGCGTTTGCCGACGGCAGCGTGCGGCCGTTAAAGGACAAGAACAAAGACGGCTTGCTGAACAATGGCTTCAGCGCCGCTGGAGGCTTCCTCGACACCACAGTCGAAATCAACAAGGACGAGATTTACAGCTTGTACTCGCTAAGCGCGAAACTCAGATAAGCGAAATATTCGCGAACAAGCTTTCTTGGAATGAAAGGAGGTCGGTCCCAGAAAAATCGAACCAGGAAACTCTATCGCGGCCCCGCGAAAGGTGAGCCGCCAGCTGCTGAACCAACAGCAGCGATTGAAAACAGACGCCAGGGCGAGCCGCCTCTCACCTTGGCATCACACACACGGTCATTCTAAGTACGGAAAAGAGCTTGGGATAGTTCAGAACATCAAATCTTGTCAACTCGGACTTTACTTGGAGATATAGGATGAAGAAGCGTGGTTTCACACTCGTCGAGTTGCTGGTGGTCATCGCGATCATCGGCATTCTCGTCGCGCTTTTGCTGCCGGCGATTGCGAAGGCCCGCGAGGCCGCCCGGAACGCCTCCTGCAAGAACAATTTGCGCCAATTCGGCATGGGTTTGCACCTGTTTGCCGATAAGGATCCTGCCGGTCGCTTTTGCACTGGCGCCTCGGATAATCAACGTGACGGATGCATGGATTCGTTCGGCTGGGTCGCCGACCTAGTCAATATGGGCGCTGCCAAGCCGGGCGAAATGCTCTGCCCGAGCAGTCCAATGCTTGGCCCCGAGAAGCTCAACGACTTCTACGGCAGTCCTACCAGCAGCACCTCCAAGGGTGACGGTTGGGACAAGCTGCCCAGTTTTGTTGCTGGCACGGGTACGGACCGCAATACGTACGGCATCTGCGGCTCCAGCACCTACAAATCGGGGGCGACGAATGGTAGCGGTGGCTATGCCGGCACTGCCGACACGACTCCCGGCCGTGGCGTCGTCGCCTCGTGGGCGATTATTGCCGACGGCTATAACACGAACTACATGAACCATTGGTTCTTGGTTCGCACGGCGCCCTTGACCGCGGTTGGCACGGGCACTCCCCCGAGCGTCATTACGAAGACAATCTCGACCGGCACCGATACGAGTTCAGGCCATAAGGGGCTTACCAACACTCTCGGCCCGCTAACCCGCCGGATCGCCGAAAGCGCTGCTGTGCCGACCTCATCGATCGCCCTGCTTGGCGATTCGATGCCGGGCGACATCGACGAAGCCACTCTGGCTTATGAAGCTTCCCAGCGCAAGGGGGACTTCATCAACACCGCGCTTGGCACCTCAATCGACAAGCTGTGGATCGCGCAGGGCTCGCTGCTCTGTGAGGCGTTCAGCGATGGTCCCGCCTACTGGGACGGCACCAGCGCTATCAAGCTGATGTCCAAGGGCACCGCGGTGGATTTCCAAATGGGTTGTGATATTGCCGGCAACTGCGGCAAGCCGCTCGGGGCGGCCGGGTTGACGACCGACGGGTCGCAGAGCTTCATGCAGGATACGCGCGACTTCTACGCCGCCCACGGCGGCGGTGGCAAGGGCTCGACCTGCAACGTGCTGATGGCCGACGGCTCGGTGAAGACCTTCACCGACACCAACGGCGACAGCTATTTGAATCCGGGCTTCCCAGTTAGCCTGGGTTCGACGGCCACCGCCACGCAGCTCGACAGCATCGGCATTCGCGACGGCGTGACTGAGCTGCAGCGCGGCGAAATGTTTAACGGCGTGTTCCTGATGCGCATTAACAAGGGCAAGCAGGAGCTGTAAAGCCGACTGGCTTTACCACGACAGACGATTTACCAGCCCTCATTGGCAAATTGGGGCAGGAACTACGTTTTGGGCGGTGGGCGCGAACCTTGTGTTTGCGCCCACCGCGGCTTTCTTAATACTTGGCGTAGCAGGGGGAATGGAGATGGTTTGGCGCACGTTTTGGACTGCTTTTGCGGTAATGGCGGTGATGGTCGTCAGCGGCGTGGCAATGGCTTGGTCGGCAACCTTCCTCTTTACGCATCCGGGCGCACGCGATGTCCGCGTTGTGATTGATCGCCGGACTGGCGGTGCCATTGTCGCTGCTTTTGCTGCTCCAGAGTCCGGAATCAAACTGATCAAGCCGGAGCCGCGGGCCGAGGCGCCGGAGAGAGATTTTGACTTCGGCCTTTTGGACCCGGGCATTTCCGGAAAGCATGCGTTTGCGATCAAGAACACGGGTGATGAGACTCTCGAGCTCAAGCTCGGCGGCACGACTTGCAAGTGTACGATTAGCGGCGTCAGCGACAGCCGAGTGTCGCCCGGCAAGAGCGCGACGATGACGATGGAATGGAACACAGGCCGCTATGATCCCAAATTCGCTCAGTCGGCGATGATCCTTACGAATGATCCGTTGCACAAGCAAATTGAATTCACCGTGAAGGGACAAATTCGCGCTCTGGTTACCACGGAACCGAAAGAAGTCACCCTGCCCACGATTGTCCCATGTCAACATGGCGAAGGCGAAGTCGTTGTTTATTCCCAAATGTGGCCGGACTTCGAAATCACGGGAGCGAGCTCGCAGCTTGGGAACCTGGAGTGGACCGCTGAGCCAATCTCCGATCCGCCGGCGCATTTATCGGCTTCCAGCGCCAAGCTGGTTAAGTTCCGCTTTGACAGCCCGGTCCCGTTTGGATCCTTTCACGAGCAGATTCGGCTCGACATCAAGCCGGAAGGCGACGCCGAATCGATGCATCATCAATACGTGAATGTTAGCGGCCAGGCGCTTCGTCGCCTGTCGTTCTACGGACAGGCCATTGATGGAAACGGCGTTGTCGAATTCGGAAATCTGACGGAAGGTAATGGCAAACGCATCAAGATCATCGCGAAGGTCCGCGATACCGACCTGGTCATTTCACAGCCGGACGTTCAAGTTTTCCCGGAGTTCTTGAAGGCCGAGTTTCGCCGGCACGAGGGGGAGGCCAAAGGGCTCTACGAGTTGATCCTAGAATTGCCTAGCGATTTGCCACCCTGCCAGTACAACAGCGACCCGGTAGGCCGCGTGAAGATCGATACACACCATCCCCGGATTGGCGAGATCCAGTTGTTGGTCCAGTTTGCCGTGGTGCCACGGCGATCGCTCGCTGATTGAGTTTGCGCGGCGCGTGATTTCGCAAGTGCATTCCACGAACGAGGACGAGGGATGGTTTCCGCAGAGCTAGAGTTTGACCCCTACTTGCAATGGCTCAACGTGGCGCCGGGGTCGCGGCCGCCGAGTCCCTATCAAATTCTGGGACTGCGGTCGCTGGAATCCGACGCCAATCTGATCCGCCTGGCTTACATCCAGCAAGACTCGGCCCTGAGCCGAGTCGTTTTGAATCCAACCGATCGCGCGCCCTGGGAGCGAATTCGCCGCGAGCTTGACGCCGCATACGCACTGCTCACTGATCCAGAGCGTAAAGCCGTTTTGGACGCTTCGCTGCGCCGCAAAAATGGCGTCGCTTCCAGTCTGAAACCGGCCTCCGGTGGAAATGGTGACGGCGCAGCCGCGCCGGGGGCGGTGGATGGCGTTACCTGCTGCCAATGCCAGCGGCCGAATCCGACGGAACGCGAATTCTGCGGCGGCTGTGGCCAGCCGCTGTGGGATAAGTGCCCCAAGTGTGGCGGCCGCTGTGCCGCGGAGGAGCGATTTTGCGGCGCGTGCGGCGCCAACGTCGCGGCGAGCTGGGAAGAAGAGCGGCGGCGGTGCGAGATGCAAATTGAGGAAGGCTTGGCACTGGCGGCGAAGCATCATTTCGACCCGGCGCTGCGCATACTGCTGGGAATTGCCCAGCTGACCGATCCGCGACTGAAAATCTATGCGGCGCGAGCCGTTCAGGCCCTCGAAGATATTGAAAAGCAGCATCAAGCAGAAGTCGCGCAGGCCAAAGCGACGCTGGAACTGGCGCTCAAGTGCTTCTCGGTCAACTCCTTCGAGAAGGCCCAGAGCGCGCTCGAAGAAACTCCGCACCCCCTGCGAACGAAGGAGCATGACGCGCTCTTGGAGCGAGCCCGCTCTTGCCGCCAGGAAATCCTCACGTTGGGTGGCGAGATTCGCACGCTCGTCGAAGAAAAACGAGTTTCCGAGCTCGCTCCAAAACTCGAGCGGCTGCTGGCTCTGCGGCCCAATCATACCCAGGCGATGGAAATCGCCACGCAGCTGCGGGACCGTTCGATTAAGTCGGCCAAGCTGCGGCTGTCGCGACACGAATACCAGGAGGCGTTCGAGCAACTGACGTATGTTCCGTCGGTCGCTATCACGGACGAGGTGGAAAAACTGCGCGACACTTCTGGCGAGCTGGCCGCCATTTTCGCCGCCGTGCAAAATGGCGCGCTGGCCGAGCCGGCGCTCGTTCGATTGGCGGAAAAGCTTTGCACAATCGCCCCGTCGAACGAAAAAGCGGCAAAACTGCGCGACCAGTTGGTCGAGCGAGCCAAGAAAAAACCCGCCAGCCCGCGGCTGTGGGTCGGTAATTGGGCGCCATTGCCGACACGAACGTATCTCGATGCTCCCGTTGATGTGCTGGCCTATTTTTCGCGCGCGAAGGCCGCGAGCGACAAGGTGGCTCAAGTGCTTGCGGAGCATCCCTGCCAGTTTTTCACGGCGCTGGGGCTTGCTCTGCAGGCATTCGAACGAGCGGCGATCGATGCCGACATCACGCCGCGCGACAAGTCGGGGGTTTTCAGCAAGCTGACTGGTCTCGGTCTGGGTCGGCGTTTGCCGAGTGCAGGCTGGGGAATCGACCTCGACGAAACCGCGCTCAAAGCGATCAAGCTTTCTGTCTCGGGAAAGGACGAAATCAAGGTTGAGGCCGCCGAGTTCATTGGCCGCGCCGGTGGTCCAGCGAAAAACAGTGGTCCAGCGGAAAACAGCACCGAGACCGCGGCAGGCGATGCCGTTCGTCAAACGCTGGCCACGTTTGTCGAGCGCACGGGGGAGATCAAGGGCGTCCCCGTGTGCGTCGGGCTGCCCGGCAGTCGCGTGCTCGGCCGGTTTTGCGAGCTGCCGCCGATGCCCGCGAAAAAAGTTCCCGACTCAGTGCAATATGAAGCTCGTCACCAGCTTCCTATCGACCTGGAAGAGCTGTGTTGGTCGTATTCGCTCCTTGATCCTCAAGACGGTAAAGTGGCCGAAAAGCAGCCGCGGCCCTTTATGCTGCAAGCCTGCCGCGAAGCCCATGTCCGCGGACGGATCGCCCAGTTCAAAGAAGCCGGCATCCCGGTCGATTGCGTTCAGAACGATTGCCTCGCGCTGCACAACGCGATTGTGTTCGAGTTTTCCGAGGGCGCGGAGGTGCTTGCTAGAGGGGATGCTGCGCTCGCGACGATCGATTTCAACGCCACCGGCGCGAATCTCGTAGTTAGCTCCGCGCGCCACGTCTGGTTTCGCTCATTTGGCAGCGGCAGCACTGAGATATGCCGCGAGCTGATGCGCGAGGAGCAATTGACGCTCGACCAGGCGGAAGATGTGCTGCGCCGGCCGCATCGGGCCCGCCGCTATCGGGCCTGGGTCGAAGCGGTTGAACCCTACTTACAGCAGCTTGCCAATGAGGTCCAACGCTCGCTGGTTACCTATCGCAAGTCTTCGCCGAACCATCCCATCAAGCATGTTTATGGCCTAGGCGCCTCCTTCAACATCCTCGGCCTGTTGCGGCATCTGCGAACGGGAAAGTAATCGCTGAGATTTCGACCATCTGGGCCGTTCCCAAAATATCTTCTCTCCGCAATTTTGCGCGCTGGGACGCCGAAGGCAAAATTGATTTCGCCGTCGGCAATTTTTCCTGGAGGCGGTCGCAGCGGTTTGGCGACGCGGCGACGCTGTGGAAAAATCTCGGTAGCGGTGCGGATTAAATGACTAACGCCCTGGCCGCAAACTTCTTACGGCTGGACGTCCCAGATAGAAACGTCGTCGAGGTAGAGCGTGGAGCCGCGGGTGACCCAGCGATAGCCGGTTTTTTCGACGTCCAAGGCGGCGTTTTTGGCTTCGAGCTTGACGCCGTTGTCGGCTTGGACGGCGACGCGATCACCGACCATTTCGATTTGCATCGTGTGCCAGACGCCGGGCGGGAATTTGCCTTCGGCCTTGCCGAGGACAAGTGCCTTGGACGCCTTGTCGTTCTTATCTTTGTCTTTGTTGATAACGACGTTGTCGTCGTTGATCAGAATCCGGAAAAGATGGCCTTTGGCGTGGTTGAAGCTGATGTTGAAGCCGGTCGCGCCGTCGCGCTTGAACGAGAAGCGGATGATCGAGTTTTTGAAGGGCTTTTGCAGGTTGAGGACGGCGGCGTGCATGTCCTCTTTTTTCTCCCAGCCGGCGATTGCGCCTTCGCGGACCTGGAAATCGCCTTTGCCCACCGCCCACCCTTTAGGCAGTTTCGGCGTGTCGAATTTTTCCTGAACGACCACTTTACTCGCCTTGCAAATCAACGTCTTTAAGTCGGCATCTTTATCCGCCATTAGGGCCGAAGCCAGGACGAGGATGCCAAAAATCGACAATGCGACGATCAGTTTCCGCTTCATATCTCAATCGCTCCTAAGAACTCTGGCCCGCCGCTGAGTTACTAATCTTAGCACGCTAACGCGCACTTCGGCGACCTATTTAGACGATCTTCATCAACCGTTTATTGCATTTTCCGGCCAAATGGAGTGAAACTATTTGACGCCATTTGTTGACGTGGGATTTCACACTGAGGCCCGCTGATCGGATGTTCTTTCCGGCCCACCCCAAAAGTAGGGGCAAATTGACTTCTACGAAATCGCTGAAGAAAGGAACATTTTGCCTATGCCGCCGGAAATCCGGCCAACCGCATTTTTACGCCGCCAACGGCGATATAGCGAACAAAATCGGCACGTACTCAATCGCCCTAGTTGCTTCTACGCATCACCATCCCCTGTTACGTCGCAGCCCGAAGCACCACGTTCAACCTCACGATTCAACACGGCGACCAAAATCCTCATCGAAGAACGCGCCGCCACCGAAATCACGCACAGCTTCGGGCGTCAAACCGCTCCGGACAATATTCGCGTCTATAACCCGGCTTTCGATGCTACGCCGGCTCATCTCATTAAAGCCATCATT
>DASXLL010000052.1:0-7338 GCA_036496265.1 Pirellulaceae bacterium
AGGACTTTTCGATTCGCGGTGATGATTTAGCGCTGGCCTATCCGGGGCACGACGAATCGTTCCGGCCGGCGATCCATTTCACGATGACGACCGACGGCTCGATCAAGATGGGCCATGTCACGCAGGAGAACCTGCATCGCAAGCTGGCGATCATTTTTGATAATGAGTTGCTCTCGGCGCCGGTTATCCAGAGCAAAATCAGCGACAACGGCCAGATCACCGGCAATTTCACGCAGGATGAAGTCGATTTCATCGTTGGCATCCTCAAATCGGGCAGCATGCCCGTCGTGATGCAGGAAAATCCGATCAGTGAAAACCAAATCGGCTCGATCCTGGGCATGGATACGATCATCAAGGGAAGTTGGGCCGTCGTCTGGTCCCTCGTCCTCGTGCTCGCGTTCACCTGGGCCTACTACCGCTTCGCCGGCTTTGTCGCTTGCTGTGCATTGATTCTGAACCTCGTGCTGACGCTGGCGATCATGATCATGTTCCAAGCGCCGCTCACCTTGCCCGGACTGGCCGGTTTGGTGCTCACGGTCGGCATGTCGGTCGATTCCAACGTGCTCATCTTCGAGCGCATCCGCGAAGAGTTATCGCGCGGGGCCGCGCTTCGCATGGCGATTCGCAACGGTTTCGACCGCGCCATGGTCACGATCATCGATAGCAACTTGACCACGCTGCTGACCGCGTTCGTGCTCTACTTCATTGGCACCGACCAGGTCAAAGGTTTTGGCGTCACACTCATCCTGGGCATCCTGACGAGCATGTACACGGCCATCTTCTGTGCTCGCACGGTGTTCGATATCGGCGAGCGGTCGAAGTGGCTCAAGACGCTCCGGATGACGCATTTCCTGACGAATCCCAACGTCGATTGGGTCAAGCTGTTCGCGCCGGCGACGGTCGGCTCCGTCATCATCATCTTGATCGGCCTGGTCGCGACCGTCGCTCGCGGCAAGGGGCTGTTCGACATCGATCTGGCCGGCGGCACGTCGGTGACGTTCATTCTCGACGAGGCGATGCCGGTCGAAGACGTTCGCAGCCGGTTGCAGAAAACGCTCGAAAACGTCGCCGATGAAAAAGGGACCAAGGTGCAGTTCAACGCTTACGAGCTGTCGCTAACCGGCGAGGAGAACCGGCCGCAAACGGTCTTTAAAGTCGATTCGTCGCTCGAAAAAATCGACACACTCAAGGCCAAGGTCCGCGAGGCGTTTCAAACGCCGGACGGCAAGGATCTGCTCAAGACTTACCACCTGAGCGTCGCCACTGTTGAAGAAGCTCCGCTCGAAAAACCGCCAACTGCGCCGGTGCTTTCCGCTCCGGGCGCGGCCCCGCCCACTCAGCCGGCGGCCGGCGAAAAAGCCGCGCCAAGTGGTCCGCAGGCCGAAATCAAATCGGCTTCGCCCGAACCGAAAACGCCTGAAGTAAAGACGCCCGAACCGAAGATTGAAGAGAAGCCGGCCTCTGCAGAACCAAAAGCGGAAGAGAAGGCGGCCGAGCCGGCTGCGCCGAAAACGGAATCGCCGAAAACAGAAGCCAAGCCTGACGAAAAGTCTGGCGGCTGTGATGAGGCCACCGAGTTGCAAGAGGCGGCGCAGCCGGAACCGAAGGCCGACGCGAAAGTCGATTCGCCTGCCGCGCCCGCCGCAGCGCCTTCCCCAGCAGCCGCGTCTGTCACCGATAAACCTGCCGCGGATCAGCCCGCCGCCGCCGAGCACGCCGCGCGGACCAAGTCCATAACAGTCGCTGAGCTGAATTTTCCCGGCAGCCCCATCAGCGCGGCCTCGCTGAAGGCCCGCATTCAAGAGGCGGCCAAGTCGGTCGTCAATCAAGACCTGTCCAATATCGACGTGGACAATCCCAAATGGGATCGCAAAGACAACTCGACGTTCGAGCACTGGAAAGTAACGCTGCCCGTCAGCGTGGACGAAGCCCGCGGGATTTTCGCCCGGCTCGACAAAGACTTGCAAAACGCCGTCGTCTGGCAAACTTCGAGCGAAATCGGCGGCCAGGTTTCGGCCGATACTCGCTGGCGGGCTGTCGGCGCGATCATTGTCAGCCTGGTCGGCATCGTCCTCTATATGTGGTTCCGCTTTCAAAAGGCGGTTTGGGGCATCGCGGCTGTCGTGGCTCTGGCCCACGACGCGCTGGTCATGCTCGGCGGCATCGCCATCAGCTATTGGCTGGTCGGGGCGCTCGGTTTTGCCGGCGTCGAAGAATTCAAAATCAGTCTGCCGGTAGTCGCCGCCTTTTTGACGCTCATTGGCTTTTCGGTGAACGACACGATCGTCATTTTCGATCGCGTCCGCGAAATCCGCGGCAAAAGTCCATTCCTAACGCGGCAAATGCTCAACGACGCGGTCAATCTCACCATGAGCCGCACCATCCTCACTTCCGGCACGGTGTTCATCGTTGTCACCGTGCTGTATTTCTTCGGCGGTCCCGGAATTCACGCCTTCGCCTTCTCGCTGGTGATCGGCGTCCTCTCCGGCACCTACAGCACCGTCTTCATCGCCGCCCCACTCCTCTTATGGATGTTCAGCCGCGAGCAAGCCGCCGCCTCCCCCGCCGCAACCCGCGTCGCCTCGCGCGATGCGACGAAGTCGGTGGCCTAATCGCCGCTTCCCATCACAATTCGCGAAAAATACTCCGTCGGGATTCAGTAGACACATTTTCGCCCTGCCGGGCCAAGGTTGCGCGGCCGCTACGCCACTGAAGGGCACCTTCGTGCAGCGCGGCTAACAGCACCAAACGCCAGCGAACCAACGTGACCCATGAACGGTTCAGAGGATACCGCGGTTGTGATGCCTTTCGGCAAGTACAAAGGGCGGCTCGTTTCCGAAATCCCACAAGACTACTTGGAATGGTTCGCTGACAATGTGAAAGCCAAGCCATTCCTGGCAGAAGCGGTCGCCCAGGTTCTCGGCAGAAAGGGGCAGCCTCAGAAATCGCCGCCTCAAAATTCGAAGTCCGTTCCGTCGCTGACAATGACCGGCAGTAACTATGTTCCAAGCGATGATGTAACTTGTCCGTTCGATTGCGACTGAACGAGCCCAAATACTTTCGCACCACCGCCCGCCAAGGAACTCCGCCCGATGTTCCGTTTCACGATGTGAGACCTGTTGTGTAGTCTCATTCGTGGACGGCAAAACTAGCGAGCGGTTAGGTTGAAGTCTCGCAATAAAAAGCCCCGCGGCGTGAACCAGAGGGCCTTATTGATCGACATTCGAGCTATGCCGCGCGTTTGCTAAAGCGCCTTTAGCAACGCAATCGCATTTTCATGGCTGCCGGCCAGCGCCAAAAGATGCTTGGCCGCCTTGATCGCATCGACCCACATGGCCGCAGACGAAAGCTTATCCGCTGGCGTCGATGCTGCCGCTTTGCGACCAGCCCGCCGGCGTTTGGCGATATTCAGTTTGGTCTTAATCATGTAAATCTGATTCGTGCCGACCGAATGACCAAACTGCTTTTTGACCTCGGCTGCAATCTCCGTCGCCTTCGCAGTGGACATCGTCTTGGCCACGGTGCGAATTGCCAGACTCTTATTCTGCTTGGGATCATTACGGTCACCACTAAACACATGTGCCTTCTTAGCCATTCCGTTACCTTTACCTTTATTGCTTTGAGTATGTCACAGAACGCATTGCACCATAGTTGCACTATGCAAAACCGTCAATGAGCAGTCAGCGCAACAAAAACCTCCGGCGACTGCGACCGGAGGTGCGGTTGATTGAGGGCAGCGAGGCCCGGGTTAGGCGGCCAACTTTCCGAGGCGATGCGGGTAGCTATCGTCATCAATTGGATTGCCGGTTAGCAACCGATTGCATTGCACGGTGAAGCTCATGGCAGCCAGATGGCCTCGTCGAAGGCGGTTCTGCGGGACGCGCGATGCCCTGCCGAATGCCACGTTCGGTTTCACCGACACGCCCATCGATCGGTCCCGTCGCCTTGCCTGCTTCGGTGCCTAAGGCGGCGCTTGCGACTTCCCGCAAAATCTTCCCAGCCACCAAGAATTCGGTCCGGTTTTCCGCCCAAATCTCAATCTACCTAATAGGACCGCACCGCGCCCTTCAGCCCCGAATACCGATCCTCTAATCCCTTGCTTCCCACCCCTAAAGCCGCGTTAAAGTTTAGCGCACGACCCATTCAACCCAATACGCGAACTCCACTACCCACACCAACTTACAGCCCGCGCTAAAGCCCTCCGTAATAAAAAAACTTCCAACTTTAGCGTTGGACCTTGGACCCTGCCAAAAAAAATACCCCGGGCGGGATTCGAACCCACGACCCCCGGTTTAGGAAACCGGAAGGCGATTTTAGCAAACGCCGGTGCCACAAGCACTTGCGGCGACGCGGAGAATTGCGTGGCGTGTTATGTGGCGTTTTTGGAGCGAGAATCGCCCGACTTGGCGGCGGTCGTGAAGGGCTGGAATGACCTGCCACCGGCGGTTCGAGCGGGCATCGTGGCGATGGTGATGGCGGCACGGCGGGACAGCGGAGGGCTGACCGATGACCGCGATGGGTAGGACGCCGGCGCTCCAGGATCGAAGTTGGCGGCGTTCCGGGGCTTCGGGTGGCTCTCCCGTACCGTCCAGGGCAACCCGCGGCCGTGGCGGCGAATGGGACGCCGGCGCGGTCACCGGAAATCGATCCGTCTGAGTGGCCGGCTTCGAGGGACCCTATACGTTCATACGTTTCCACCGAGATGCACAATCAAACGTCAAAATAGGAGGTTCTGCCGTGGCCAGACCGAAGGGAGGCCGAACCGTCCTGGTACGGCTTACATACGACACGATAGGCGAACTGGCCGGCGGCATCGCTGGAGACACGGCCCGGCAGTACGCACAGCGGGGCCAGTACAATCCGCGCGATCTCGATTCGGCGCTGACATGGGTGAACGCCCGCAGGACTGCGAAGGGGCTGCCACTGATCGGGCTGCCGACCGACGTTGTTGAGGCCGTTTCGGACGAAGACTCAGAGGTGGTCACCAGTGCACCGGCCGAAAGGCGCGTATTGACGTGCTATGACCCAATGACGGGAGTCTACCGAAACGCGTACTGGTGTAACGGCGTAATTACGTGTTACGACCAAATGACGGGCTCCTACAGACAGAGCTGTGACGCGGTAACGCGGTAAATGTTGAGCGGGAGACGCGGCATCCGATGGGCAGGGGATATGCAAAAAGGGCGGGGGAGAGCGGGCAGAATTCGGCTCTCACGCACGCGGGCGCGCGCGAGGCGCTGGTTGGAGGGCCTTCCGTCGTTGCCCATTGGCCGGATTGAACGGCTGCGGTGGGATAGACTCCGGCACTGACCGGAGAGCGGCCCGCGGTTTGGCACCGCAGCAGCCTTATAAACTGCGTCCGAGGGCTGCGATGGCTGCGAAGCTCGCCAACCACACGTGGACGGTCATGGCGGCCAAGGTTGCTGCCTGAATCAATTCACCACTTCGCTCCGCCATAACTCCAGGCGGGGCTTTTCTTTGCGCGGGCTGGTAAAATCAAAAACTCAAGCCGCGCTGGCATGTAGTCGGGAAACTGCACCAGCGCGGCTTCGTATTGGAGCTAATGTTCGCTGAAGAGATGCAACTCACATGAGCGCCCTCATCAGATTCATCAAAGACATCAACGACGACTCGGTTTTTCATCTCGTTGGGTCTATCGACCAACTCCGCCGACAAGGCTGCAAAGACTTAACCGTTGGGATTTCTAGCGGAGGAGGAGATTGCCACTCCGGGCGGCTTGCGGAATCCGTGCTCATTCAGAGCCGAATGCAAATCACCACAGTCAATCTCTCCCGCGTGCAATCCGATGCTGTACCTCTTTTCTGCGTTGGTAGCAGGCGGGTGGCTACTCCGCACTCTACATTCGTGTTGCATTCGGTCGGCTGGACGATCGCGAATGAAAGGCTCAGTCGCCACCAGATGCGAGAGAGGGCCGAGATCATGGATAGAGACCAAAATTACATCGTGGACCGCATCGCGGCGGCAACGGATCGCGATAGGAAATCCGTGGAGGCCGACATCGAGAGGGGTCTTGTGCTCAGTCCCACGCAGGCAGTCGATTATGGACTCGCACACTCGGTCGAAGACGTGTTCGAGAACAATTTTGACCATGTCTTCAACATATGAACTGCCGGGACATGAAGACAGCGGAAGATCACCAGGAGAGGAAGGCGGCGAACCAGACGATGCACCAGACGGAGGCTCGCCTTTTGGGACGTAGTCTGCGTGTTCCGCGGTCTTTTCCATGCCCCCATTCTTTTCATTTGGTCAACAAGGTCAACTGATCGTCAGATGCAGAGGCCCCCTTTCGACGCAGCCGTGCAGGCCGTCTTTGACCTGCTTCATGTTGGCCGGCGCCGTACCGGGGGAGGGGCGCGTTCGGGGCATTCCAGCTCTCGGCGAGTCTCGGGCGCGGGCGCGCGAGGTCAGAACTGCGTTGCTCTAATTGCCGATGTATGCAGGTTCCCGTGCGGCACTTTATAGAGCGTGATCGTGAAACCGCTAACTTGGTTCCCAACGACCTCAAAGGTGAACGTTTTGTCCGCCTTACTGTACGATGTCTCTGGCCCGAATAGATACTCGTATCCGTACCAAGTCTCGCCTGATGCGTAGCGGACCTCGTAGGTTCCCAGAGGAACCTCGACCTCGACAGTGGTTCCGCTGCGCACAAAGACAGTCATCACGGGGGAATATGTGTACGCGTCAACCAGTTTCAGCAGATAGTGGCTGCCCTGTGCAGCCTTGATTTCAAATGGGGCGATTCGTTCGGCAGTTGTTGAGGTGCGGATAGTGCCCGAAGGGGGTATCGCCTGCGGAGGATATGAAGGAGCCAGGAAGCGTTGGGGGGCTGTTCCAGCGGCGGGCGGGTCCCGAACAATAGCATCGTCCGGCACTGGGGTTCCTAGATCGAAGATGGATGGTGCGGCGGGCGGTGCCAAAGGTGTCGCATGCCGCACCCACCGTTTCCGGGCAAACTGCTCATTCGCCGCAATGGCGGCAGTTAGCCCGATTCCGCACACCAATACTGATGCCACGTAGATCAAGGCCTGCTTTCCGTGCGATAGAAGCACGGTTGTTGGCACTCCTGTCCGCCGAACGCCGTGGAAATCATCGTTCTTGAGGAAGTAGCTTTCGTCCTGGCTTGCGAAGGCGGACCGCAACCGCGAGTCAAATGTTCGCATTCGATCAAAAAGGTCCTGAACTCGCTCCTTCGATGACAGGGAAAGCGACTCGTCATGGGCGTCAAACTTTAGGACAACAGTAGAATTCTGATACGATCCGTTCGTGTAGTTATGGGTTACAGCAATGTCCTTCAAACTCCAGATGGGCCAGAACGAG
>DASXLL010000053.1:0-4515 GCA_036496265.1 Pirellulaceae bacterium
TATCCAATCATCTCAATCGAAGACGGCTGCTCGGAGGACGATTGGGAAGGCTGGAAAATACTCACCAAAAAGCTCGGCCATAAGGTACAGCTCGTCGGCGACGATCTTTTCGTCACCAACACCCAGCGGCTGCAGCGCGGCATCGACGAGCACATCGCCAACAGCATCCTCATCAAGGTCAATCAGATCGGTACCCTGTCTGAAACGATCTCCGCCATCCACCTGGCTCATCGCAACGGCTACACCAGCATCTCCAGCCATCGCAGCGGCGAAACCGAAGACGCCACCATCGCCGACCTCGCCGTCGCCATGAACACCGGCCAGATCAAGACCGGCTCCGCCTCCCGGACCGATCGCATGGCCAAATACAACCAGCTACTTCGCATCGAAGAAGAGCTCGACACCGCCGCCCTCTACGGCGGCCCGCTGCTTCTCGCCAAGCACAAATAGTCGTGGCGTAGGCTTCCAGCCTCCCATTCAAATCCTGTAGGGAACGCCCTCCGTGGCGTTCCTTCCCCACCATGTCCACCCGCCGCGAAAAAATCGAAGCCATGCTCAAGGATGAGCCGCAGGACCAATTCCTGCGCTACAGCCTCGCCTGCGAGTACGACAACGAAGGCCGCTCCGACGAGAGCCTCGCTCTCCTTCGCAGCCTCACCGCCGATCAACCGCCGCACGTTCATTCCTTCCTTCGCGGCGCTCAGCTCCTCGTCAAGCTCGACCGCATCGCCGACGCCCGCACTATGCTCCGCGACGGTATCGAAGTCGCCCGCCAGCAAAACGAACTCCACGCCGCCGGCGAAATGGGCGAGCTCCTCGCCACCCTCGGCAAAGCCGGCGAGTAACTGCATCCAACCCAATAGCCGGGAGCAAACCTGCTCCCGGAGAAGTGCGAGTTGACAATCCGCGTGCGGCGCTCCGGGACCAAGTTTGGTCCCGGCTAAGCGAAGTTTCTAAATGCGGCCGGAATTGATCATGTCGTTCATTTCCTGGATCGGCTTCAAATACGCGTTATAGAACAACGAAAAGATCGCAAAGATAATCACGCCAAACACGAGCAACATCACCAGCACTGTGCAAATCCCCGTCAGCACCCGCATCGCCGACTTCGCCCGCTCGTCATACTCCGCTGCCAGCCGCAAGAGCGCCTCGTTCGTCGCTCCGGCCATCTCCGCCACCTCGACTTGCTGCAAGAAGTCGCTCGGAAACACCCCGCCCTCGGCAAAGCTCTCGTGAAACTGCTTGTTGGCCCGCACCGCGGCTGCCACCAGCGGCAGCGACGACTCGTAATACGGATTCTGCGCCGACTTGATCGAGAGCATCACGGCCCGCCGCGCATCCATTCCGCTATCCAGCGCAATCGCCAGCGACCAGGTCAGCCGCGCCAGCGCCAGCGATTCGAGACATTTACCAAGCACCGGAATTCGCATCGCCACCAGCATCGGCTGCGGCCCCATCCACCCCCGAATCAGTGCATAAGCAAACAGCCCAATGCCGCCAGCCACAAAACCGCAGAAGAAAAACCACGTAATCGCGCCGCCGGTGCCGACCAGCCCCCAGCCGAGCACGTCCGGCGCCGCACCGCCGCTCGCCGCGCTAATGATGCCGGTTACAAAAATCACCAGGCCGATGATGGCAACCGCAAACACCAACTCAAACGCCGGCCACGCAATTCCAATCAAAAAATTCCGCCGCATTACCGCCAGATGCTCGTAGTGCTCGCCCAACCGCTTGAGCACCTCATCCAGCTTTCCCGTCTGCTCGCCAATCGACACCATCTGCACGAACATCGGCGGAAAATAACCGTCTGAAGCCTGCATCCCTTCGGCGACGGTGCCGCCGCCGGCAACTTTCTCTCGAATTAGCCCCACCGCGTTTTTCAGCGGCCCCATCGCATGCCGCTCTTCCGTCTCCCAAATCTTCCGCGCGTCCACACCTGCCCGCACCGCGATCCCGACGCGATGGCAAAGCTGAATCAGCGACCGGGAAGAAATGGGCATGCGATTGTTGCGGCGTCGGTCTTCATTCTCAAGCCTCAGGCCTCGAGCCTCAAGCCTCAAGCCTTCCTCACTTCCCCTTCCCCTTCCCCTTCTTCCCCTTCGGCTGCGGCGCTTCGGTCGGCCCGGCATCGAGCGCAAAGTCAATCACATTCGCCCCCGGCTTAACCGTGGCCTTTGGATAACCGCCTTCCTGTCGGTATTTGTAGGGAACTTTTTCGGGCACTTCGGCCCGCGCGGGCTTGGCCGTGGGATCGCCCGGCTGAAACGTCGTGATCGTCACCGTGTCCTCGCCAATTTGAGCCCCCTCAATCGACCGACCGCGCTGCGACGACCAGACCAGGTTGTAATTCCCCTCAGCGTCGGTGCGGCCGAACGACGGGGAACCATTGGCCGGCGTGAATGTGACCAACGCATTGGCCAGCGGCTGGCCGCCGACCGTCACTTTGCCCGAGACTTTTTTCGCCACATTCCGCGGCCGATTGCTGCAACCACCGCCGGTCACCAAAACGCAGGTCGCAAGGCACCAGACCAAAACGACCGACCAATGGCGCGATGCGAAATTCATGGACGCCTAGCAGCACAGAGGCAAGTAGCCGATCGATTTAAACGGAGCCGCCCGCACAACAAAAAACAACGGACGGCGTGCCGACAACATGAAGCACCGACCGGGGTCTCGTCAAGCGGCTATGCGAATCTCACGACGGCAGCCGCTTAGCCGACTATTGAATGAGGCTCCCCGGCGGAATCTTGTCATTGATGCTCATCATCGCTTGATAGACTGGAGGATTGCTAGGGTTCGGGTTGAACTTGTGATTCAGCGCGTCGCCCGGGGGACTGCCCGGCCCGGTCGGCGGGTAATAATTCCAGCTAATTCCGCTAACGATGTACCGCACGCCGCCATCGGCAAATGCAAACTGAGCGCCGCCGGGGTGATTGCTGCTGAAGCCCGCCCCACAGCCGCCATACCAAACCGAGCTGCCCGTGCTATCGGTGAGATTGATGTTCAGCTTGGGATAACTGTAACCAGCAACCTGAGTAAAGCCATTCTCGCCGCCCCCAGGTATACCCGCCGGGTTTTCAACGCCGAGCCACGTGCCGGAATGACAAAATTGCGTTTCGCGCTCGCCGATGATTGCCGTATTGCTGAGGCCGTCAATAATATCAGCATCGCGGACATAACTGTTGCCATAAAAGACGCCCGTATTTCGCACATCGCCTGCCACCAATCGGTGACCGGCCACCCCCATATAGTTCGAGACGCCCACCGCCAGCGGCGCTGCCCCCGAAGCCTGCGAGCCGACGCCGTTGGCAAAGGCCCGCGTCACATCCACTTGCCCGCGACCGTTGAAGCCCGTGTCACTCGCACACATGAACAACTTCAGCGGCGTCTGCGTCACATTGACTAAGATTTGTGGGTCCGGTATCGCTTGAGCATCGCCCAAGCGTTGATACAAGCTGGCGTGGCCATTCGATTGTGCGTTTAGCGTCACGCCCAGCTGCCGATGCAGCGCCGTCTGTTCCAAAAATGGCAGTAAAAGCGATCCCCAGCCCCACCCCTCCGCATATCCCATCGCGTTTCCCGAATACGGGCTGTTCGTTCCCGGAGCGACACTGCAAATCCACCCCGATGGAAAACTGCTCATGTTGTTGTGATATTGCTGGCACGCCAACGCCAGGTTGTGCAAATTGTTTGAACACGATGCCCGCCGCGCCTGCTCGCGGGCGCCTTGCACCGCAGGCAAGAGCAGCGCGACAAGCGTGCCGATGATCGCAATGACGACGAGCAACTCAACCAGCGTGAAACCGCGGCTGGGTCGCAAATGAATGTCAGCCAAGTGACTACCAGAAAAGCGATTCATGGTCCTGCTCCCTTTATATTGGCCGTTTCGGCGAGCCCAAGATGAGATTGCCCCCAAGGCAAGTAGGCTGCCAGATCGTTTGCGCGGCAAAGAATGCTGCTGTGGCGAACTTTGACGCAGCGTGACGGCCAATCTGCGAATATATCGCCGCTGAAGCCAAAATACAAACGCGCCAGTAACCATTTGCATCGCAAGACCGCAACGATGAACCACGGAGGAAGCAGGAAGCCCAGAGGTAAACCCTCTCATCACTCTGCGAAACTCTGCGCCCTCTGCGGTTTAATCTCCCTAGCGAGACTTCATTGACCACCCCATTCGACTCCGTTTTTACGCGGCGTTTTCGCTCAATTGTCCCCCGAATGAAGGCCGATAGAATGATTCTCGCGTATGAGAATCCAGCAGCGGCATCGGCAGCTCAAAAATCCGTTTTGATGCCCTTGTCGCGGTGATAGCTGGCTGTAAGATAGACATCACCGCGTGCGAAACTGCCGCTCTTTCGGCAAGTCGTCGCGGGTGACGGAATCTGGGCTTCCAGTCGCGCGGAAAATGGGTGAAAATCTGGTTTCTGCGGCCCCAAGATGAGCCGGTTTTTGAGCTGGCTCGATGGGCAGTTTGACGGAGGTTTTCGGCGAAAGAGACGAGCGATTTTTCGTTTG
>DASXLL010000054.1:0-13287 GCA_036496265.1 Pirellulaceae bacterium
ACTGGTTTGGCCGCAACCATCACTGCTGCCATCGGAAGCGCCGCGGATAAGCGTAAGCCGCGGATTTTGCTGCGGTCGTCGTGGCAGGTCGTGAATATCGGGGATATTGCTCACACGCCGGGGGTTCTGGCGCTCATTGAAAAGTACATTCCGGAGGCGGAGGTGGTGCTGTGGGCGTCGGCGGATTTGACGCCGGAGGTGGCGGCGATGGAGCACCGGCGATTTCCGCAGTTGAAGATTGTGAAGGGAAAGATTGGGGCGGATGGGAAGGCTTCGAATGCGGAGTTGGGGGAGGCGATTGAGTGGGCGGATTTTTTGTTGCACGGGTCGGGAGCTTCGCTAGTGGCAGAGTCGGATGTTACAGCATTCGTGAAGAAGACGGGGAAGCCGTATGGCGTTTATGGGATCACGTTGCCGACGCGGAGCTCGGCCGCGACGAAGCCGACGCCGGAGAATGTGTTAGCGCGGACGATCGGAGTGCTGAGCGCGGCGAAGTTCGTTTATTTTCGTGATTCGATTTCATTGCAGCTCGCCAAAGAGCGCGGTTGCACTTGCCCAATCATGGAATTCGGTCCGGATGGGGCTTTTGGCTGCGACTTGCGCGACGATGAGAAGGCTACTCGCTTTATCGCGGAGCATGGGTTGGAGGAGGGGAAGTTTTTGTGCTGCATTGCTCGCTTGCGATATTCGCCGTATTGGAAAATGAAGGCGGGAGTGGCGTTTGATGAGGTAAAGCACGCGCGAAACGAAGCGATGAAGGAGCAGGATTTGTCACCGCTGCGAGAAGCGATTGCGGCAGTGGTTAAGGAGACGGATTTGAAGGTGTTGTTGTGCCCGGAAGACGCCAGCCAGATGGAGGTCAATCGCGAGAACCTTTACGACAAGCTGCCGGAGGACGTGAAGCGTCGCGTGGTGTGGCGCAAGGATTATTGGCTGACGGACGAGGCGATTAGCACGTATGTGCGGAGCGCGGGGCTGTTTGGGGCGGAGATGCACAGCCCGATCATGTGCATTGGTCACGGCATTCCGGCGATCGTTTGCCGGTGGGCCGAGCAAACGAGCAAAGGGTATATGTGGCGCGACATTGGGCTCGGGGATTGGTTGTTTGATTTCGACCGGGAAGAGGATCGGCAGCGAGTTGTTTCGACTGTGGTGGAAATGGCAAAGGATCCGAGTGGCGAGAAAGCCAAGGCGGAGCGAGCGCGGCAGTTTGTCGTTCAGCGGCAGCAGGAGACTATGAACGTGCTGAAGAAGCAACTGGACGGGATTCAGCGCTAGGCAGGCAAGATGGAAGATTCTCACGCGGAGGCGCGGAGGAGCGGAGCGAACAAAGGGAATGAACAGAAGCAAGCAAAGGTAGCAAAGAAGGAAAGGCAAGGTTGAGCATGAGTTGTAAGCCAGGCAATTGGTATATCGTTTTCAACGTTCTGCCTAAGAGGCGGCGGGCATGAGCGAGATTACGCGAATTGGCGAGTCGCGGCGGTGGTCGGACGTCGTCATCCATGCCGGCGTCGCTCGCTGGGTCGAAGTGGCCGAAGATGCTACGGCCGATGCACGCGGGCAGATTGCTCAAGTGCTACGGCAGATCGAAGCGACGCTCGTCCAAATCGGCAGCGAACGGACGCGGCTCTTGGAAGTGCTGATTTTTCTGGCGGATTTAGACGACGCAGCCGTTCTCAACGAGCTATGGGATCAGTGGGTGCCCGAAAAACATCCGCCGATTCGGGCTTGTGTCCAAGCGGGCTTGGGCGCGGGATTACGCGTCGAAATGGTGGTGACGGCGGCGGTGAAGGAATGACGCAGAGCGTCGGGGAGGGCGTTCCCACGCAGAGCATGGGAACGAGGAAACACCAACCCGCAGCGTAAGCGAGAAACTGTGATTTTCGCTCGCTTATGCTTCGGGTTAGTGTGAACCGCAACGCCGGTTCACTTAGTTACTTGGCCTTTTTCTTTTTCGGCGCCGGGGCTGCAGCGGGGGCGGTGGTTGAAGGCAAATGCTTGACGAGCGACTGTTTTGTCACTTGGTGATCGTGGTTAGTGCTCAGATTGGTCCATTCATGCGGATCAGCATCCAGGTCGTAAAGCTCTTCGCTGCCATCCGCATAACCGATGTAGTGCCACCGCGATTGCATCACCGAATGGTTGCCGCGATCGAACGTCGTAAGCACCGAGCGGTCGGTTCGCCTGGTCGGATCGCGCATCAGCGGCAGAAGAGAGCAACCCGAAAGACCGTCAATTACCGGCAGACCGCAGCCATCGATGAGCGAAGGGTAAATGTCCAACAGGCTGACCGGCTCGGCGCACCTGGCGGCGATTTTGAAATCGCTGGGTGCGTCTCTCGCCGGCGCGACGATCAGCGGCACGTGCGTGGCGCGTTGCCAGCCGGTCCATTTGCCCCAATGCTGCTTTTCGCCGAGGTGCCAGCCGTGGTCACCCCAGAGGACAACGATTGTGTTGCCGGCATTGGGGCCGGCGTCGAGTGCGTCGAGCAGCTTGCCGACTTGGGCATCGACAAAAGCGATGCAGGCGAGGTAGGCCTTCACCGCGGCGGGCCACTGGTGGTATTTGACGACCGTCGCATGAGAGCCGGCGGTCTCGGCTTCGAGGGCACGAGCTTTGGCTACTTCGCTGAGGTCATTCAGGTCGTCGGTCTTCACCGCCGGAAGCTGAATCTCGGTGTCGGCAAAAAGATCGAAGTACTTTTTGGGGGCAAACAGCGGAATGTGCGGCCGATAGAAGCCGACGCCGATGAAGAAGGGCTTGTCATGAGTGCGGCGGAGGCGCTCGGCGGCCCAGGCGGCAATTTGGCCGTCGCCCATGTCGGAGTCGTCAGCGTTGAAGGGTCCCCAGTCGAACGATTCGCCGGCGCGGGACTGCGGCGCGCGGTCGCTGGGCATGTGGTTGAGCGGCAGGATGATTTTTTGGCCGTGAAACTCGGTGAGGTGCCGCGGATTGTCGGTGCCTTTGCTGGGCTGCTCGTCAGCCGTGTAATCGACTTGTTTTGGGTCGAGCGGACCCCAACGCAAATCAGGAAAGAAGTCTTCGTCGAACAGGCCGCGGCTGGTTTGATGGAGCAGCTTGCCTGTGCCGAATGTTTGATAGCCGGCCTTCTGGAAATGCTGGGGGATGAGGGGCAGGTCGGGGCGAAGCGTGCGGATGTTCGATTCGTCGTTGGCGAAGACGCCGGTCTCGAACGGTTGCCGGCCGCTGAAGACGGCCGCCCGCGAGGGATTGCAGAGCGGTGCGGCACAATGCGCGTTCGTGAAGAGGACGCCGCGTTTGGCAAGGCGGTCGATGTGGGGAGTTTTGGCCTGTGGATGGCCGCCGAGGCAGCCGATCCAGTCGTTCAGATCGTCGATGGCGATGAAGAGGACGTTGGGCGGCGCGGCAGTGGCTATCGATGTGATACTGCCGTAGAAAATGATTGCCAAAGCAAATAGCCGCCGCGCAATTTTATTGGTCCATTCGGTCATGCGTGTTCCTTACGCCGCTTCGAGGCCGGCGGTCGTTCCGGTGCTGCTGCCGAAGTGGTCGGTTTCCATGCCGAAGCGTTGCAGCATGGTGACGTACAGATTGGCGAGCGGCTGGTTCGATTCGCCGCGGTGGGCGATGTGCTGGCCGTGGCGGAAGCCGCCGCCGGCAAGCAGGATGGGCAGATTGTGCGTGTCGTGGCTCGAGGCGTTGCCCATGTTGCTGCCGAAGAGAACCATCGTGTTGTCGAGCAGCGAGGTGCTGGCTTCGTCGGTGGTTTTTAGTTTTTTCAGCAGACTGGCGAAGGCCCGCATGTGAGCCAGCTCGATCAGACGGAGCTGAGCGATCTTGGTTGGTTCCTGACCGTGGTGACTGAGCTGGTGGTAGGCGTCGGTGACACCGGGAATCGGCGGGACGGCGCCAACCTGGTCGAGGCTGAGGGTGACGAGGCGCGTGGAATCGGTTTGCAGCGCGAGGTGGATCAGGTCGTACATCATGTTGGCCCGGCCGATTACGTCGTTGACGGGCGGCAGCGGGCCAGGCGGCTCGGCGGAGACTTGCGGCTTGGGCTTGCTTTCCCAGGCAGCGGCGTTTTGCAGCCGCACTTCGACGGCGCGGACGGCGCTGAAATATTGGTCGAGCCGCTGGCGATCTTGGGAGCTGACTTGCCGCTCCAGCGACTGCGTTTCCGCTTTCACTGAGTCGAGGACGCTGCGGCCTTCGGCCAGTAGCCGCGATTGCATCTGCACTTCTTCGGGCGTGCCGGTGATGAACAATTTTCGGAACAGTTGGGCGGGATCTTTGTGAGCAGGGATTTGGACGCCGTTGCGAGTCCAGGAGAGGCTGCCATTATCAGTGGCGAGGGCGAGAAATGGATGTCGCGTCGCCGCGCCGTGTTGTTCCGCGATGAGTTGATCGATGGAGATCGTGTTGCGGAAGGAGGGGCTATTGGCGTGGGGAGCGGCAGTGAGAAAGCTGGCTTCGGAAGGATGGCCGCCGCCGACGTCGGGATGAGAGAGGCCGCTGAACACCGTGAAGTCGCGGCGGAAATCGGACAGTTCTTGCAGGTACGGCGAAAGCTCGTAGTCTTGGCCGGCCTGCTTGGGAAAAAAGTCAGGAGCATGAAGACCCAGGCAGCCGCAGATGAAGACCATGCGGCGCGGTGACTTCGATTCCGCGCCGTGGACGCGCGGAGCCAGCGATTCGAGAAGCGGCAGCGCGAGCGAAATGCCAGCCGCACGGAGCAGCGTCCGCCGCGTTACGCGAGGGCCTCGAGCACGACAGTTTGATTTCATGGCGGCGTCTATTGCTGCAAGAATGCGGGGCTTTGGACGATTTCGTGAATGATGGATCGCAAGCCGTAGTCTGTAGATCTTGATTTTTCGACGATGGAATCGATCGTCGCCCGGTCGGCGAATTGCGGCGGAGCGCCGGTAGCATAGGTCAGGAGCTTGGCTGTAATTCCACGGGCGATTTGGGGCCGATCGGTCATCAGTAGCCGGCGGAAAGATGCGAAATCATCGAACTCGCGCCCGTCGGCGAGTTCGCCACTGGCGTCCACGACTTGAGCGAGGCCGACGAAGCCCGTGCGGCGGCGCTCGTAAGAAAAAATCTGCATGCGCTGGTCGGTCGCGCCGAGTTCGGCGCGATAGCGATCGCGGAAGGAGCCGATGACGTCGAATTGTTCGAGCGCGGAGCCGGCGGGATCGAATTTGGCATGGCACGAGGCGCAGGCGGCGTCGGCGCGATGGCGGACGAGCTGCTCGCGAATTGTTGTCACGCCGCGAGTATCGGGCTCAATTGCTGGGACGCTGGCCGGCGGGGCAGGGGGGGGCTGATTCAGTAGACGATCCATGAGCCACGCGCCGCGAACGATTGGCGAAGTCGTGGTGCCGTTGGCCGTAACTTTCAAAATGGCGCCCTGAGCGAGCACGCCGCCGCGGATGCTGTTTTCAGGCAGATTTATTTTGCGGAGGGCAATGCCTTCGACATCGGGAATGCCGTAGAGCATTGCGAGCCGGTCGTTGAGCATGGCGAAGTCGGACTGGATGAAATTGACAACGCTGAGATCGTTCTTCAATAGCTCTTCGAAGAAAGCTCGCGTCTCGCGCACGAGCGAGTATTCGAGTAGTTCGTCATAGTCGGGGTACAGGCGGACGTCGGGCGTTGTGGCGTTTATTTTGCGAAGGTCGAGCCATTGGCCGGTGAAGCTTTCGGTGAATGCCCCGGCTTTCGGGTCGGTCAGCATCCGCTCGACTTGCTGGCGAAGAAGGTCGGGGGTATTGAGCTGCTTTTTTGCGGCCGTATCAATCAGCTCATCGTCCGGCATCGAGTTCCAGAAAAAATAGGAGAGGCGCGAGGCGAGGGCGTAATCGTCGAGCGGGCCGGCAGGCGCGTGCAAAAAGAGAAAATGGGGCGAGCACAATGCGGCTTTCAGGGCAACGCGAATTGCAGGCAGAAAGTCGTGGTCGGTTGTGGCGTGTTCGTAAATGGAGACGTAATGCTGCACTTCGCTTTCGTTCACCGGCCGTCGAAAGGCTCGCGGAAGGAAACGTTGCAGCACGGTTTTGGCGTCGCTTAACGTGGCGGTTGCAAAGTCGATGTTGCCGAACAGCCTTTGGTGGCCAGATGGCGGCCAGGAGTCGAATAGCGGGCCCTCGACTTCGACGTATTCGAGCGCGAGCCCCGGCTGGCCACGCGGCGAGGGGGGCTGTCGTTCGCCATAGCGCTCGGTGATGCGGTGGCCGAGGCCGTAAGGGGAAATGCGCAGCGTGCCGCCGCGATCGAGGCGCTGAATGGTTTCGAACAGCTTTCCTTCGGGCGGGAAATCTTCGTAGCCGACGAGCCAGCGCTGGCCGCCGGAGTTTTCGCCGGGGAAGCCAGCGCGAATTTTGGCTCGCACCGGTTGGTCGCTGTCGTAGGCCCGGGCGCGAATGGCGAGGCGGTAAATGCCCGGCTCTTGGGCGCGGAAGCCGGAAATGTGGTCGTTCAGCGAGGTGTAGCGGACGAAAGCGTCGGGGGCGTCGTAGAACAGGTGCTGCCAGCGGCGTTCGTAGCTCGGCAGACTGAAGTAGCGGTTGTAGCGTTGGAGGAATTGCCGCTTGACGAGCGGCGGCCGGTCGCCGGTCACGATGATTTCACTGAGTGCGGCGTCGGCAGCGGCGAGATAGGTTTCAAGGTGCTCGGGCGAAATACTGAGCGCGGAGCCGACTTTGTCAAAACCGGAAGCGGTGCCGTCGGCCGGAAGCAGCGGCCGATAATCAATTGTGACACCCAAGAGGTCACGGAGCGTGTTTTGATATTCGTCGCGATTGAGGCGGCGGGCAAGGGCGCGGCCTTCGCGGCGCTGACGAGTTGTGTCGGCGGCGTGCAGATTGGCGTTAAGAGCCGTGAGCAATGCTGCGCGTTGCTCGTCAGTCGGCTGCTTTGCGTCCCGGGGAGGCATTTCGCGGTCGCGGAGGCGGTCGTAAATCTTGGCCCAAGCGGCGAAGGCAAGCTGGCCGTTCAGATCCGTGATGATTTTGGAGAGATCGAGATGGCCTTCGGCGGTTTGCTGGTTGTGGCAGTCGCTGCAAAGGGTCTGCAGAAGGGGACGGATGGTTTCGATAGCAGCGGCCGGCGTTTCAGCGGCGAGCGGCGGTGCGAAGACGAATCCCGCAATAACGACGAGAAGAAGTGTGCGGTGCATGGGAGACGGGAGGGGAAGGGGGTTCATCCTAAGATACGCGGTCGATTGAGGAGCGACAATTCAAATGTAAGGGCACCGCGTGGATAATTTGCTCCTTGGGGCGCAGAAATCTGGCCCCTCGCGCATCTATATTGACTCGGCCGTATTGCCGCGGTTCGTTCCCCTCTCCAGGTGCCCCATGCGAAGACTGTTTTCCAGGTTTAGCTTCCTATTGGCGATTGCCGCCTGTTTATTTTTGACACAGGCGGCTCACGCCAAGCCCAACATTCTTGTCATTGTCGGCGATGACATGGGCTATGGCGACGTCGGCGTTCATGGCTGCAAGGATATTCCGACGCCGAATATCGATTTGATCGCGAAGAACGGAGTGCGCTGCACGAACGGCTATGTTTCTGGGCCGTATTGCAGTCCGACGCGGGCAGGGCTAATGACCGGCCGCTATCAGCAGCGGTTTGGGCATGAGTTTAATCCGGGGCCCATGCCTGATCCGGGTTTTGGTTTGCCGCTGACGGAGACGACGCTCGCCCAGCGCCTGAAGGACGCGGGCTATACGACGGGCATGGTCGGCAAATGGCATTTGGGCGAGGAACGACCGTTTCAGCCTATGAGCCGAGGGTTTCAGTCGTTTTTTGGTTTTCTGGGTGGGGCGCATTCATATTTTCCGGGAAACACGGCGATTGCAGGCGGCTCTCAGGCGGACATTCTCCGTGGCTATGACAAGGTCGATGAAAAAGAATATCTGACGGATGCGTTTGCTCGCGAGGCGACGGCGTTTATTGACCGGAATGCGAAGCAGAATTGGTTTCTGTATTTGACGTTCAATGCAGTACACACGCCGATGCACGCGACGGATAAGTATTTGGATCGCTTCAAAAACGTGTCGGACGATGGTCGCCGCAGGTATTGCGCGATGATGTCGGCAATGGATGATGCGATTGGGGCGGTGCTGAAGAAGCTGGATGAGAATCGGTTGACGGAGAATACGTTGGTCTTTTTTGTCAGCGATAACGGCGGGCCGCCGGCGAATTCATCGAGCAATGGGCCGCTACGGGGGCATAAGGCTCAGACTTGGGAAGGGGGCGTGCGCGTGCCGTATATCGTGCAGTGGAAGGGGACGCTGCCGGAGGGGAAGACGTATGATCAGCCGGTGATTCAGCTTGATTTTGCGCCGACGTGCCTGGCGGCCGCGGGCGCGGAGGTTAAGAATCCGAATTTTGATGGGGTGAACTTGCTGCCGTATTTGCAGAACAAGGTTGCCGCGGCGCCGCATGAGACTTTGTATTGGCGGTTTGGCGAGCAGCGGGCGATTCGGCACGGGAATTACAAACTAGTCAAAGCGGTTGGCAATGATAAGCCGGAGTTGTATGACCTGGCGGCGGATATTGGGGAGAGCAAAGACCTTTCGGCCTCGAAGCCGGAGGTTTTTAAGGATTTGACGGCGCGATATGACGCTTGGAATAAGACATTGGTCGAGCCGCGATGGGTGTCGTCAAAGGCTGATAATACGGCGAAAAAGGGGAAGAAGGCGAAGGCGGCGAAGTGAGCGGGTGCATGCAAGAAGAGATTTTGGCCGCGGATAAACGCGGATGACACGGATTTTTTGGATCAATCGTCGCCGGTTTCTGGGAACTAGTGACTAGTTGAGTACTGAGCTCTGAGTACTGAGAATGAAGTCGTGAAGGATGTTGTTGTTTTGCTCAAGTGATTTTTTCTTCTGCCAATACAGATTGCTAAACATGCTTCGTTTTCCAATGGTCGTTTTGTTTGTCTTGGCTTTTGCTGGTAGCTCATTTGCCCAGTCCCCGCAAAAGCTCAATGTTCTGTACATCGTCTCTGACGATTTGAATAACTCGCTATCGTGTTACGGGCATTCGACGGTGAAGTCGCCGCGGATTGATGAGTTGGCGAGTAAGGGGACGCGGTTTGATCGGGCGTATTGTCAGTATCCGCTGTGCAATCCAAGCCGGTCGTCGTTTTTGACGGGGCTGCGGCCGGATCAGACGACGGTGCTGGAAAATGGGAAGAAATTCCGCGACGTCATTCCGGACATCGTGACGCTGCCGCAGATGTTTCAGAAGGCGGGTTATTATGTGGCTCGCGTGGGCAAGCTGTATCACTACGGCGTGCCGGGGGACATTGGCACGGATGGGCTGGATGATCCGCCGTCGTGGATGGCGAAGTTTAATCCGCGGGGACGCGATAAGGACGATGAGCCGAAGATTGTGGCATCGACGCCGGGGGGGCCGCTGGGCAGCACGCCGAGTTGGTTGGCGGCTGATGGGACCGATGCCGAGCAGACCGATGGCATTGGCGCGGAAATGACGATCAAGCTGCTTGAGCAGAACAAAGACAAGCCGTTTTTCATTGCTTGCGGGTTCTATCGTCCGCACACGCCGTATGTCGCGCCGAAGAAGTATTTTGAGATGTATCCGCTGGAGAAGATGCCGGTGGCTTACACGCCGCCGGGCGATCTGGATGATATTCCGACTCCGGCGCTGACCAGCCGGCGGACGGATATGGACGACAACATTCAGCGGCTGGCGCTGCAATCGTATTTTGCGTCGGTCAGCTTCATGGACCAGCAGGTCGGCAAGGTACTTGATGCCCTCGACCGCCTCAAGCTCCGCGATAAGACGGTTGTGGTGTTCCATAGCGATCACGGTTACCACCTGGGTGAGCATGGGTGCTTGTGGCAGAAGCAGAGCGTGTTCGAAGAATCGGCCCGCGTGCCGCTTGTTATTTCAGCACCGGGTCAGAAGACTGTCGGCAAAGGCGCTGCATCTCCCGCTGAATTGATTGATATTTACCCAACGCTGGCGGAACTGTGCGGGCTGACGCCGCCGGCGAATTTGCCGGGTAAGAGTTTGGTGCCGCAGATGAATGACGCCGGCGCGGCGGGGAAGGGTTTTGCGCTGACGCAAGTGCGCCGCGGCGGCGGAGGCGGGGGAAAAGCGAAGGCAAAAGCGAACGATCCGAATGCCACGGCGAAGCAAAAGGCGAAAGCGGGGCCGAGCTTCGCCGGCTACAGCTTGCGTAATGACCGCTACCGCTATACCGAGTGGGACGGAGGCAAGCAGGGCGTCGAACTGTACGATCACGAAAACGATCCGCATGAGTTTACGAATCTGGCTAAGGATCCCAAGCATGCCGAGATGGTGAAGCAGCTTAGCGCGAAGTTGCAGTCGCTCGTGGCGGCTCAAAAGTGAGCAGTGCGGCGCTCATCGAGTCGGTTTCGCTTCCGGCGGCGCTTTACTAGAGCCTGCCGCGGTTGCCGGCTTGCCCGGCATGAAGCGGTTGCAGCCGCTATTGCCCGAGACGCGAAGGAGGAATGGCTGCAGCTTTTCGTCAATGCACAGCCCCATCGTGTTGTTCTTCGGGCTGGCTTTCGGCTCGATTTGCCACCATTTGCAGTCCTTACACAGTCCCCAGGAACTCTTCTTTGATTTCTTGGTCATGATCGTCTCGCATTGATTTGCAGCTCTGAAATGTTGCGACTACGTTCCAGCGACGGAGAGGAGCAAGGCGTGTGCCGAGTCAGGGACGGGCGATCAACACGAGTGGCGAGAAGGCCAGTTCTTGGTTTGCAATCGGTCTAAACTTGCTTAGAATTCCAGTTTGAAATCAATCGGCACGGAGGCTGGCGGCATGTCAAGGCACAGCAAAGCGACAAAAAAACAACTCCAGGACAGGCTTCTCAAAAGGCGGCAGACGCGAGAGCGGCAGGGCAATGCGTGGTTTGACGTTGTCCGCGAAGCTGACCGACTGATTGGCCGCGATGAGGGGCGCGAAGCGATAGCAATACTGACAAAATTCGACGAGGCTCATCCTGGCCGGCCGGAAGTGCTGCGACTGCTGCTTGATCTCTATCATGAGACGCACGATTATGGTCCCTACTGCCGGGTATGCCAGCGTTTGCTGGCGAAAGAGTCAGGCAATCGACCGCTGCATTTGATGCTGGCCAGCGGCTATCTGGCTGCTGAACGTCCGGTGCTGGCTCTGCAGACCTTCCGCCGCTACATCGAGCGATGGCCCGACGATCCGCTGATCGAAGGGGCCCGGGAGACGATCGTGCTGCTGGAGCCAGCCGTCGAAGATATTTTGCGGACAGCCCCATTTCCGGCCGACCAGAAGCTGGAGTTGGGGGCGATGCACGAAGAGATGCTGGCAGGTATTGAATGGGGAGACTATGCACGCGTGATCCAGCTTGGCGAAACGTTACTTCAGCGGAGTCCCGGTTTCGTCTCGGCGATGAATAACATGAGCCAGGCCTATTCGCAGCTTGGCCGGGCAGCCGATGCGGTTGCCATGACGCAGCGTGTGTTGGATCAAGAGCCCGAGAATTTTCATGCGCTGGGCAACTTATCGCGGCTGTTGCTGTTGGGCGGCCGGGGGGACGAGGCTGAAGAACCCTTGCGCCGGTTGCGCCCCATTCAAAGCGACAGCTGCGAGCTGTGGAGCAAGAAGGCGGAGGTGTTCAGCTTTTTTGGCGATGACCAGGCGATCCTCGATGTATTTGAGCAGGCGAAAGAGGCGGGCTATACGACCGGCAAAAGCCCCGATGTGGCTTTGCTCTTTCACCTGGCCGCGGTTGCGTCGGCGCGGCGAGGCGACTGGCGTCGAGCGCGGCAACTTTGGCGCGAGGCATTGAATCGGCGGCCCGGTTTTGACCTCGCCGAAGACAATCTGGCGGATTCCCAGAGACCAGACGGCCAGCGCCAGGGGCCGTGGGCCTATGGCATCGAATATTGGATTCGTCGCGAGACAATTGATGAACTCTTGAAAGCGTTTGATGACTCCAAGACGCGCCACGACGATGATGATGATGATGAAGCGAGCACGCTCGTAGCGCGTCGCTTCTTCGAGCAGCGCCCGGAGATTTCCAAACTTGTTCCTCTGCTGCTCGACCGCGGCGATGAGCCGGGCCGGCAGTTCGCAACGCGGCTGGCATGGTTGCTCGAGACATCGGCCATGCACGGGGCACTTCGAGATTTTTGCCTGTCGCCGCGCGGCCCGGACGATCTCCGCATCGAGACGGCCAATCGGCTTTCGCAAAAAGGCCTGCTTCCATCCGGCCGCGTTCGCCTATGGATCGAAGGCGAATGGCGTGAGTTGGAGTTGATGGGCTTTGAGATCACCGAAGAACCGATAGGATCACCGCATCCCCCTCAGGTCGAAGAGTGGGCATTTCAGGGCATGGAGGCGGTCAAGCGCGGCGACGGCAAAGCGGCAGAAACGCTGTTTCAGAAGTGCTTGGAAATCGAACCGGATCGACCGGAATTGCTCAACAATCTCGCCGCGGCATATCATGAGCAAGGTCGAACGAACGAGTCTGACGCGCTCGTTCGCCAAATTCACGAGCGCTGGCCCGACTATTTTTTTGGGCGAACGAACATGGCCGCGATCGCGGCCCACGCTGGCCGATACGACGAGGCGGAAGCCCTCTTGGATCCGCTCCGCCAACGCAAGCGTCTGCACATCACCGAATTCTCCGCCTTGTGCCTCGCCTACATTCAGCTCTTTATCGCCCGCCGCAATTTCGAGGCGGCCCGCAGTTGGCTGGGAATGCTCAAGCAAGTCGTGCCCGACCATCCTGCCATCCCGAAGTTCGAACAATCGTTGACGCTGGGCGGCGCGATCGGTCGCTTGGCCGGGTTGTTCCGCCGCCCGCGGGGGAAGTAGCTCGGCGACGAGCGCGTTTTGAATCCAGTATTGGATGCGCCGGCACGCCATTGGCCGCCAATCATCCAGCTTGATTGAAGGTCGCCTCGTTGAGGACCAACCCTGCCACGCGGGTGTACCAATTTTTGCCTTCTTGCACCCAGCGTTCGCGGAACATGTGAAATTCGTGCCGGTCATCTTGCCAGACGGTATAGACATAGGCGAAGGGTCGCGAATCGGATGTGGGCCGCGAGCCCGTCAAGTGCAGGCTGATCCGGACATGCCAAGGACGAATCGTTCCATAACGGCTGCGGAAGTTCCGAAGTGAGTGAGTGTATGCTTCTGCGTTCACCTTTCCAGAACTTGCCAGGGACGGATCGATGAGCGCGTAGCAATCGGACCAGCGCTCGTCATTGAAGCGACTGTACCAGCTCATCACGCGCCGCCGCAGGGCACCCTTGGCAAGGGCT
>DASXLL010000055.1:0-7687 GCA_036496265.1 Pirellulaceae bacterium
TGGTTTTGATGAGGGATTTGGACATGGTTTGGACTCCGTGTGTTTGGATTTCAGATTACAGATTTGGGATTGGAATTCGTGGAGCATCTGTGAAGCGCAGCCGTCGTCAGCGGGATCTCACACAGAGGCATGGAGGCACCGAGGAAGGCAGCTTGGAACACCAAGGACACGAAGAGCACGAAGAGAGAGAAAGAAATTGGTTGTGCTTGGTGCTCTTGGTGGCCTTTGTTTAACTTGCTGTGTGTGTTTTTAGGGCGAACCGGCGCTCGGGCGTGGCTGGAATGGCTAATGGTACAAATGTTCACAGTAGCTCAAAAAGAACGTAGGGACGCAAGAATGTTGTGCGCGGAATTTTGGGTTTTGGCGGGGGCGGCGGGCTGCAGGTTGTTGTGCGGCTGAGAGTTAGGGGGAGAGAAGATTTTTTTCGGAGGCCGGGAGTTTTGGACTAGTGTGGTCCATTTGAGGATGGTCGAGTAACCGTTCACGCTAGCACTTCCAACTCTCTTTGCATCTGGCAACTCATTGCGACTTCATTCCGAGCAGCTACCAGGAGAATCGTGAGATCGCTCACCGCTATCGGCGGTTGAACGGAAAACTTCGCGACAAGGCGCTAAGGCTGCCGTGAACGGATCGGCCCCCCGCCCCTCTCCCCAGAGTACTGGCGGAGAGGGGAGCCCTTTCTGGGGCGCTGTTCGTTACTCGCTATAGCACACGCCGGCGTGAACGGTTTCAGGCATGTTTTGTTGGGCGTGGCGATTTTGCGGGGTGGAAGCGGTGTTATGCTGAAGAGTACTGCGGGCTCTACACAAATTCACGTAAGAGTATTCGGTCGGCTGTAGGGGTAAGCTTGCAGCAAGCGAAGGAGATCTTCTATGCAAGGAACATTCATCGCGCGAATTCTATTATCGATCGCCTTTTTGAATGTTGCCGCCTGCAATTCACAGAATCGACTAAAGGCGGGGCGATCGTCCGACGACAAACCTGCATTGAAAAGCGCGGAACTACTGAAAATCGGCAGGGAGGCAGGGTTAAGGGAGATTTTTATCTTTGTCGAGTCGGTTTCTCGGCTTAGCTTGGCAGAACAGAAGCCGTACATTCCCGTCATTTACCACGAGGTTTATCCGGAAATCACGTCCTTCAAATATGTGGGCAATGCACTGCCGCAAAAGTGGGCGATTCCATTCGAAGGCCGCCCGCAGATTTCTCCCGAAAAATTGGCGGATGATGCCCTGGAGGAGCCATTTGGGTCAGGTTGTCTGCTTGTTGAGGCGCGTCAGTCGTGCGTGAAAGTTCTGGGCAAACACAGCAGCGAGGCAATCCAACTGGTGGCAGATGATTTGAGTGGAAACGAACGCAGTAAAATCCGCGGACTGAAAATGATTGGCGCTTTACGGCTCAATGAGTTCGTTGATCAAGTCCTGTCAATCTTTGAAACCGAACCGAACCTCGCCGAACGTGCTAGTTATGCCTTACGCGACATCGGTGATCCGCGGGTCATTGGTTCCATCGTGCGAAAGTATCCGAATCTCCAAAAGGATATGATTTTTGAGCAGCTTCGTTCGCTGCAACGCGGAGAAAAGCCCGATCTCTCGCTCGTTGAACGATTGGGATCGACTGACGCGGGAGTGCGCTGGCGTGCGGCATATTCGCTGGCGGAATCGGGCGATGCCATGCTCGCCCCGTATGTGGAACGACTCTTGAAAGACGAGGATTCGCGAGTCAGGAAGCAGGCTGCGAATATCGGATTTTGTATGAACCACGACGATTATTCGATAGTCAGACCGTTGCTCATTCCATCGACGCGCGACGAGAACTTTGAGGTTCGATCGTTTGTTGCAAAATGTTTTGCGCAGCGCAGGGACCCGATTTGCGCCCCTGTGATCTTGGGCTTCTTGAAAGACGACTCGATAAGTTTCGATCAGCAGTGGAACTATGTCCAAGACGTTCAACAATTGATGAGACGGCATTTGCGATGCAATATTGAGCCTGATAAATGGCGTTTTAATAAGGCGGCTTGGAAACAGGACGCGATCGCTCAATTTACCGAGTGGATCGAGAGACTGAATTGAAACGTGATCCGAGTGGGCCAAAGGGCGGTTTCACTTCTTTGGCGGATTGATGGGGCGATCGCCTCACGATCCGCGATCTTACTATACTGAATACGTTGGGAATTGGTTTGTTACGAACAGGCGGCGTTTAGGAGACGGCGCGCCCCGTTGGGGCTTGAGATGGGTTTTTGGTTCCGTTGACCCAGGCCTCCGGCCTGGGCTGACGAATAACGGCCCGTTGGGCCTAAATCGAATTGCGGCCTGTGGGGCCTGCGGCGCATGATCCTGTTAATCGACAACTACGATTCCTTCACGTACAACCTCGTGCAGCGGCTGGGGGAAATTGATTCGTCGATTGAGTTGGAGGTGCATCGGAACGATAAGATTTCGTGCGATGAGATTGCGGCGAAGAAGCCGAGTCATTTGATTGTGTCGCCGGGGCCGTGTACGCCGAGCGAGGCGGGGATTTCGGTGGAGTGTATTCAGCGATTTCTGGGGAAGATGCCGATTTTGGGGGTGTGTTTGGGGCATCAGTCGATTGGGCAGGCGACGGGGGGCGTGATCGTGCGGGCGAAGCGGCTGATGCATGGAAAGACGGATCAAATTCAGCATGACGGGCAGGGTTTGTTTCGCGGATTGCCGTCGCCGTTGACGGCGACGCGGTATCACAGTTTGGTGATTCGACCGGATACGCTTTCGTCAGATTTTGCGGTTAGCGCGTGGGCTGATGCGCCGAGTGGGGAGAAGGAGATTATGGCGGTGCGGCATAAATCGCTGCCGGTGGTGGGGGTGCAGTTTCATCCGGAGAGTTTTTTGACGGAGCATGGGCATGAGATGCTGCGGAATTTTTTGGCGATGTGAGATGGCGGAGGAAGGGGGTTCGGGGTTCGGGGCTCGGGGTTCGGGACTCGGGGAACAGATTGAGTCATGTTGAGTGTTGATGAGGCTTTGGAGAGGGTGCTGGAGTTGGCGCGGCCGCTGCCGGCGGTGGCGACGGCTTTGAGCGAGGCGCGGGGAAGAGTGCTGGCGGAAACGATCGTTAGCGACATCGATTCGCCGCCGCACGATAAATCGATTGTGGATGGGTATGCAGTGATTGCGGCGGATACGGTGAAGTTGCCCGCGGAGCTGGCCGTGCTCGAAGAAATTACGGCTGGCGCGGTTCCCACACGCACCGTGGAACGAGGAATGGCGACGCGGATCATGACGGGCGCTCCGGTGCCGACCGGCGCTGATTCGATTGTGATGGTGGAGCAAACTGATCTCGTGGGCGACTGCGTGCATATCCTGAAAGACGCGAAGGCGGGCCAAAACATCGTTCGCCGCGGGACTTCGCTCGCGAAAGGCCAAACCGTGCTGCAGCCGGGCAAACTGCTGCGGCCGATCGAACTGGGACTTCTGGCCGAGGTGGGCCGGACGATGGTCTCCGCGATTCCGCGGCCAAGAGTGGCCGTTTTGGTCACCGGCAATGAGTTGGTTGGTCCAAGCGTAACGCCCGGCCCCGGTCAGATCAGAAACAGCAACAGCCATTTGCTAAGCGGATTAGTTCAGCAAGCGACCGGGGCATTCGCAAGCGATCTTGGTATTGCGCGCGATGATCCGGCGGAACTGATGCGCGACATCAACGCGGGTTTGAGCCGTGACGTGCTGATTCTGTCGGGTGGCGTATCAGCCGGCGTGCTCGATCTGGTTCCCAAGGTCCTCACGCAGCTCGGCGTGAGCGAAGTTTTTCACAAGGTCAGTCTCAAGCCGGGGAAGCCGCTGTGGTTTGGGCACAAGCTGCGGTGTGAAGGACATGAAACGCTGGTTTTTGGCTTGCCGGGCAATCCGGTCAGCTCGCTGGTCTGCTTCGAGTTGTTCGTGCGGCCGGCAATTCAGAAAATGCGCGGGCTAGAGCCGAGTGGCCTGAAGCGAATTTCCGGGCAACTAACGTGCGATCACCAGCAACGTGGCGAACGGCCGACGTATTGGCCGGCCGCGCTGCAAGGCGAACGAGTGACGCCGCTGTCGTGGAAAGGATCGGGGGATTTGCGAACGCTGACGGATGCGAATTGCCTGGCGTTTTTCCCCGCGGGGGAGAGGCTGTTTCGAGGGGGGGAAGAGGTGGAGGCGCTGCTGCTGGAATGATCTTCAATTGATTGGGCGGAGCGCACATGGACGGCCGCGCCGCGACTACCGCGATGCGTGAGCCCCTCGCCCCCGACCCCTCTCGCCGGAGCACCGAGGGGCACAGGGGACAGGTAAACGAAGGACGGAGGTTAGGCGTCGCGCTCGTAGGCCTGCTTGAGCCAGCGCTTGACCTGCAGGTCGATGTCGGAAAGCGCGATGATTGGGACGCAGTGCGTAATGCGGTCGCTCTTTGCCAGACCGCCGGTGTCTCGCAGCCGCGAAGTAAACGGTTCTTCGCCGAGCGCGAAGCCCAGGTCGATTCGTTTGTTTGTCGCCGGCTTAATTTGAGCGATCACATGCCGGCGATAGAGCGGAACGAACGATTTGCAGGGGCAAACCCGTACTTCGTTGCCGAGCGTTAGCGCGACGCGGACGAGCTCGTCGTGGATCGGCCGGAGTGCAGCCTTGGCACCGGAATACAACTGGTCCACATACTGCGGCGCGAGCGTCAAATAGCCTTCGGCCGTGTTTTCCGCCAGGCCAAGCGGACCACCAAAGGCGGTATGCGAAAGCCAGCGAGCGGAGTTGGCGCCCAGCGATTGCGCCGTCTGGAGCCACTCGCGGCAGTCGTTTTCGTCGGCTGGCCCAGCGCGCTTGATAAACTTCATCCATTCGTCGAGCGAGCGGCCTGTCTTCGCCTTCAGCTCGCCGATCCACTTTTGCACCATCGCCACGCCGGGATGCACCGAGTAAATCAGGCCGCCGATTGGCGCTGCCGGCGCGCGCGGCGATTTTGGCTGTTTCTTTTTGGGCGGTGATTTGAGGGCCACGCCTTTGTTGCTGTGTTTGATGAATTTGCCCATACCCGTTTCGGCTTGAACGATGATCGCCGCGCGATAACTGTTAAGAGTCTCCCACGTCGCGCGGCCAAACTCAACAACGTTCCGCGTGTAAAAACGCATGGGGACGGCAATTCGGCTCGTTCTGGCTGCTTGCTCGGTGAGGTTCCGCGCGGTCAAGTTACGGTTCTGGCGTCTGGTCGATATTCGTCTCGCATTTGCCGAAGGTTGTGCCATGTTCCGTCGCATCGCTTCCGTTGCCGTTGCAGTCACCCTTTTGGCGTCTAGCGCAATTGCCGACGAGTTGCCGATTGTTCGGGGGGTCGAAGTTCAGCCTCTGAAGGCGCAGGTCAAACGCGTTGCCGAGGCTCTCGATCTGCTGGGCGAGCCGCTGACGCCTGCCCAGCAAGCGGCGCTCGATAAAGGTATCGCTGAGGCCGATGCCGATGGGGCCGTGGAAGCGATTCAAAAGGTGCTCGATCAGCGGTGCCTGGTGGGCGTGGACATTAATCCGGAAAGCCGCGTGAAGGTTGCGCGTGGGCCCGCGCCGGCGCAGCTTGCTGAGCAGGGCTGGCGGGTGTTTTTGGTAAAGGTGCATAACGAGGGTGGTGTGACGGCGGAGTTGCGGGCGACGAGCCCGAACGCTGCGCCGATGTTCACGCGTTCGACGAGCAGGCCCGATCCGAAGCCGACGGTGAAGCTGTCGGATGTGCCGAACCGTTGGATGGATATTCAGGTGTTTAATAGTCAGCCCCTGGTGGCGAAGCTGTCGGGCCTGGAGCTGGAATATCGGGTGATTTCGGTCTATAGCCGCGATAAGGGGAAGCGGGAGGCGACCATTGGATTCAACGTTGGCCAGGGGACGCAAGATATTGGGTTTCGCAACGAAGTGGCGATTTTGTTTGAGTGCGAGCCGGCGGTGCATGTGAAACTTTCGGTGCTCGACGATGATGGGACGCCGACGACCGGTGAATTCACGTTTCGCGATTCACACGGCCGGGTGTATCCATCGCAAACGCGGCGACTGGCGCCGGATTTGTTCTTTCATGCGCAGATTTATCGCGGCGACGGCGAAGAAGTGCTGCTGCCGCCCGGCAAATATGAAGTGACGTATAACCGCGGTCCGGAGTATCTGTTTTTGAAAAAGACGATTACGGTGCCGGTTGCGGCGGAGTCGCGCGAGTCGTTTCGGGTGAAGCGGTGGATCAAGCTGGCGGATTTGGGTTGGATTTCGGGCGATCACCATGTGCATGCCGCCGGCTGTGCGCACTATGAAGCGCCGACGGAAGGGGTCACGCCGGCCGACATGATGCGGCATATTTTGGGTGAGGATCTCAACGTTGGTTGCGTGCTTTCGTGGGGGCCGTGTTGGTATTACCAAAAGCAGTTCTTCGAAGGGGCGGTGCATAAGCTTTCGACGAAGGACTACATCATGCGATACGACGTGGAGGTGAGCGGCTTTCCGAGCGCGCACGCCGGCCATTTGTGTTTGCTGCGTTTGAAGGAGGACGATTATGAGTATCCGCAGCCGGCGGAGTTCGACTGGAAATTCGCCGGCAAGGAAGGGCATTTCAAAGGGACGAAGACGGAGCAAATTGGCGAGTGGCCGACGTGGGATTTGCCGGTTTTGAAGTGGGGCAAGGAACAGGGCGGCGTTGTCGGCTTCTCGCATAGTGGCTGGGGTCTTGCGCTTCCCGATTATGGCCCTGGCGGAGAGAGGTTGCCGCCGATCCCATATCCGCAACGTCCTGGTGGAATGCGCGGACGGGCGGCTGACAAACTCCCTGATTACGCGATGCCGCCGTTTGATGGCATCGGGGCGAATGAGTTCGTCGTGGATACGGTTCACGGCGTGTGCGATTTCATATCCAGTGTCGATACGCCGGCGGTGTGGGAATTGAACTGTTGGTATCACACGCTGAATTGCGGGATGACGACGCGAATTAGCGGCGAGACGGATTTTCCGTGCATTTATGGAGATAAAGTGGGACTGGGGCGGGTGTATGTAAAGCTTGAGGGAGCAACGGGGACAGGGGACGGGGGACGGGGGACAGGGGGGCAAATTGATTTTGATAAGTGGGTGGATGGGTTGCGGGATGGGCGGTCGTACGTCTGTGACGGGCTGTCGCATTTGGTTGATTTCACGGGCAATGGCTTGGGCGTCGGTGAAAAGGGCGATCAGGGGCGGGCAAGCTTCGTGGCGGCCAAGGCAGGGCAAAAGTTGACGCTGAAGGTCAATGCGGCGGCTTATCTGACTGAGGAGTTGCAGAAGTACAACGGCCGGGTGATCAAAGAGACGCGGCTGGATGAAAAACCGTATTGGCACGTCGAGCGGGCGCGGATTGGGGAGTCACGGAAGGTGCCGGTGGAGCTGATTGTCAACGGTTATCCGGTTGAGCAGCGGGAAATCTCGGCAGACGGGAAGATCAACGAGCTGACGTTTGAATACACACCTAAACAATCGAGCTGGATCGCCGTTCGCATCTTTCCCAGCTCGCACACGAACCCGATCTTCGTCGAGCTGGACGGCAAGCCGATTCGGGCGAGCAAACGGAGCGCTCAGTGGTGCCGCGATGCGGTCGATACGTGCTGGAATCAGAAGGTGAAGCAAACGCGCGAGTCGGAGAAAGACGCGGCTAAGGCGGCGTATGATGTGGCGCGGCAGACGTATGTGAAGGGGATGGAAGAGGC
>DASXLL010000056.1:0-59635 GCA_036496265.1 Pirellulaceae bacterium
ACTGGCTCACCAACCTGTTTCGCCGCGGCGTCTCCGGCGCTGCCGCCGCGCAGGCCCATATCACGTTCGGCTCAACATCCGCCGGCCGCTCGATCTCCCGCACCGGACTGTTCCTGAAAAAACAGCTCTGGATCTGGCCGATTATTGCCATCGTCCTGCTCGGCTTCGTCGGCTTTGGCATTCGCATTGCCATTGAGCGCACGATGAAAGCCAGCCTCCGCTCGGAACTGGAAACGCTGCTCAGCATTGAGCGCTCGATGGTTGAAACCTGGTTGCACACTCAGGAGCAAAATGCCGAATCGCTGGCCAACGACCAGCACGTCCGCGAAATCTTCGCCGAGCTGCTTGCCGCCTCGCAGCCGATCGAGACCGGCGACAGCGAACCGGCCGAAAAACGCCCGTCGCTCGCCGCCCTCAACCGCCGCCTCGCTCAAGAGCTGAGTCCCGGTCTCTCCTCGCACGACTTTGTTTCCTACTTCGTCGCCAACCGCCAACAAAAAGTTCTGGCCTCTGCAAACCCCGAGCTCATCGGCGAATTCATTCCGCAACATGAAGCCTTTCTCACTCGCGTCTTTTCCGGCGAATCGACAGTATGCCCGCCGTTTCCCAGCGTCGTTTCCATGAAGGACGAGTTCGGCCGCGTGCGGACTGGTGTGCCAACGATGTACGCCGCCGCCCCCATCCGCGACGCCAATTTTCAAATCGTCGGCGCGCTGGCCCTTCGCATTCGCCCCGAAAAGGAATTCACCCGCATCTTGCAGCTCGGCCAGGTCGGGAAGTCGGGTGAAACATTCGCCATCGACAAAAATGGCACCTTCGTCACCAATAGCCGATTCGACGACAAGCTCATTGACATCGGTCTCCTGCCCGATACCGACGGCTCACACTCAATCCTGCAGCTTCAGGCCCGCGACCCCGGCGGCGACCTTGTTCGCGGCTTCAGGACCAGCGTCCGCCGTTCCAAGCTGCCGCTCACCAAAGATGCCGCTGCCGCGATTGCCGGCACGTCCGGCGTGGATGTCGATGGCTACCGCGATTACCGCGGCGTTCGCTCCGTCGGCGCGTGGGAATGGCTTCCGCGCTACGACATGGGCATCGTCACCGAGCTCGACTACGCCGAGGCCTTCGGCCCGCTGACCATCCTGCAGTGGGCCTTCTTCTCGATGTTCACCCTGCTCACGGCCAGCTCCCTGGCGATTTTCGTCTTCACGCTCGTCGTCGCCCGCCTGGAGCGCGAAGCCCAAAAAGCCGCCATCGAGGCGAAGCATCTCGGCCAATATCGCCTGGAACAGCGGCTGGGCGCCGGCGCGATGGGCGTCGTCTATAAAGGCCACCACGCCATGCTCCGCCGCGCGACCGCGATCAAAATGCTCAACGTCGATATGGTCAACGACCTCTCGATCGCCCGCTTCGAGCGCGAAGTGCAAGTCACCTGTCAGCTCAACAACCCCAGCACCGTCGCCATTTACGACTACGGCCGCACGCCCGAAGGTGTCTTTTATTACGCGATGGAATATCTCGATGGGCTGGACCTGCAGCAGCTCGTCGATCGCTATGGCCCGCAGCCGGAAGGTCGCGTCATCCACATTCTGCAATCGATCTGCTCGTCGCTCGGCGAAGCCCACATGCTCGGCCTCGTCCACCGCGACATCAAACCCGCCAACGTCATGCTCAACCACCGCGGCGGTCAGGCCGATGTGGTGAAAGTCCTCGACTTCGGCCTCGTTCGGGCGATCGATGAATCCCGTCAGTCGCAGCAATCCGGCGGCATGGCCGGCACGCCGCTCTACATGTCCCCCGAAGCGATCCAAACGCCCGACGCCGTCGATGCCCGCAGCGATCTCTACGCCGTCGGCGCCATCGGCTATTTTCTTCTCACCGGCCAGCCCGTCTTTAACGCTGCCACGCTCATCGAGCTTTGCAAGCAGCACCTCGCCGGCATCCCCGACTCCCCATCCATGCGCATTGGCCGGGCCATTTCACCGGAGCTGGAAAGCGCCATCCTCCTGTGCTTCGAAAAGAACCGCGCCAAGCGCCCCCAAACGGCTCGCGATCTCGCCAATCTCCTCGATCGCGCACCGACCGCCCGCTCCTGGACTCACGACGAAGCCGACACCTGGTGGCTCAACCACGACCGCGCCGTTGCGACGGCCGGCACCCCGACAGTCGCCGCCACGGCCTTTTCCGCTGGACCGCATTCTCCCCATCCGACACCAGGCCAAACCATCGCCGCCACCAACCCCATCGCTACCACCTCCAACACCTCCCAGATGGGGGCCGCGGGCAGAACAGCCCCCGCGGGCCTCGACCAGACCATCGCGACCGACACCAAAGCATCGTAGGGTGGGACAAGCGAGCTCCGCTCGCGCCGGCCCACCAATGAACTGACGAGCGTCACGACAAACCAAACCGCCGGCGACTGTTGAGCTGCGTATGATCCGGCTCACGGTGCTTGACGTTCGAATGTTTGAAGTGCGGCTCCGGTACGGTGACCGCGACAGCAGCGGGTCGCAGCCTGCGGCCGACTTGCAGACTTTTGCGGATCAACATCTGGTCCGCCGGTTCAATATCGCCCAGAAACTCGATGCGTCCCGCGGTTTTGGCCGCGACGCAGCGACCGTTTTGCAACACGAGGGCATTTTTGTGCATCGCGGGAATACGAGGACCTTCACTGATCACACCGGAAAGGTTGAGCGGATCGGCAGCGGAGATCAGCGTCCATTCTTTGCTCGCTTCGGCGTCACGGATGTCGCGCAGCCGGCTGACGGCCGATTCGACGGCAAACTGCTCGCCTCCCACTCGGGCGATAAACCTTCCACCGCGAACTTCACCGCGCAGCTCCATGCGGCGGAGCACACGGGCCAGCTCCCACCACGGCGGCGCCGCCGGTTCGCGCGTCAGCAAATCGCGAAACAGCACGCCATAGCGTGCCAGGAGCAGCTTGCACCACTTTTCGAGGCGAGAGGCCGGATCGACCAGCTCGCATGCTCCTGGAAACAAAGACCACCGACCAATTGGCGACGACGGCCGATGGACCTTGATCTTGGCAAACCGCCGGAGTTTCGCATGCGTCGCCGATGATTTATGACCATCGATCGCCCGCACGGCAGCAAACGTGTCGGAGGAAACGAGGCCGAGCGCTGCCAGTTCGCGCAGCGCTTCTTCCAGCTGGGACGGCAATAAGCCGGTAAGTGCCTTTAAGTCTTGGAAGAACAGGGCACCACGCGAACGCAACGCTTCCAGCACTTGTTGGGATTGGCCGCTGGCGAACGGGCTGACATCGGGCCGCACATCGGAAAGCAGCCAAGAGAGATTTTCGCGCTGGCCTACTGAAATCGGCATGTTCCGCGTCAGCGCTGCCATGCCGGGACCATGGTCTTCCTCGCGTTTCGGCGGCCGCAGCCGGCCCCAAACAAGCTCACCCGACAAGAACAAATGGTCGAGCCAGATCGGATCATATTCGGCGACACGCGGCGCGAGGACTTTATGCTCCCACACGCCCGCCGGCAACTCAAAGCCTTGCAATTGGACAATCGCTTCGCGAAGCCCCACTTCACCTTGCAGTTGCCGATCGCGCGGCAAGTGATGCAACTCGACCAAATATTGCCAATAGACTTCTGGCGGCACCGGCTCAATCCGCCGCCGCAGCCCATCGAGTGTAAGCCGATGAATCCGCGCGAGCAGCCGCCGCTCGCACCAATCGACTTGCCCGTTGTCCCTCGTTGCCTGTCCTCCGAATTGGCCCCGCATGGCCAGGCCGGAACCTTCCAAAGCCTCCAATGCGGCAAACACTTGGGACGCTTCCAAATGCAGCTCGGGCGCCAAACTTTCCGCCGTCAGCGGTCCCCGAAATTGCAGATGCCCACGCACCGTTTCAACTCGCCCGTCGGCCGCCGACCACGCCTGTGCTGTGATCGTCGCCGGCAATTCCAGCGCCGGCCGGACAGCCGCGCCGGGATAAACGGCCTGCACCACCGGCCACCGTTCCGCAGCAATCCAAAACCGACCTGTAGGTCCCGCCGGCCCGGCGGGACCTTGAATCGCCGGTTGGTTCTGCCCCGCTGCACCCGCGAGACGTACGTGTACAACAGCCGCCCGGCCGGCGCGTACAAGTTGGTCAAAATATTCGGCCCACTCGCGGCCTTCGTCCTTCGGCAAGACGACAAACGACATCAGGGCGTCGTGCAGCTCGTCCGCATCGCGCACCAGCGGCCAGGCTTCCTCGGCAACTTGCGCAATGGCCAATGGATCGAGCTTCGACAGGTCTTTGACTTCCTCGATCGCCAGCGAGCGGCGTGTTGTAATCGCCCGTGTCCGCCGCTCCTCCAGCGGCGCATCGTCCAAAAATGCATACGGCTGCGCGTTCAGCAATTGGTGGCTGAACGGCGACGGCTCACGCGTGTCAATCGGATGAAACTTGACCTCGCCCGCTTTCACGCGGTCGAGAAACGCCAGCCAGCGATCGATGTCCATCGCCTCGGTAAGGCAATCATGCATCGTCTGCCGCACGAGCGGCTGGTCCGGAACCTTCACCGGCCCATGATGATTTTCCAGACATCCGACCGTCTCCGGGAACGCCTGAGCGAGCAAATCCTCGCTGCGAAATTTTTGCAGGAACGGCGGGACTCGCTTACCACCGTTTTGGCGCAAGACAGCGAGCGCGCGAGTCACATTCCAGCGCCAACGGACGCCAAACATGGGCGCCGCGATAACCGCCTGCTCCAACAGATCGCGGCCGTTCTGCGAGCTTAGCATCCCAAACAGGCTATCGATCGGAAAGCTGTGCTGTGGGCCAATCGAGAGCAGCACGCCGTTGTCGTCCGCGGCGGCTTGCAGCTCAAAATCGAAGCTGCGGCAAAAGCGCTTCCGCAGCGCGAGCCCCCAGGCCTTATTAATCCGTGCGCCCAGCGGTGCATGAACGACAAGCTGCATGCCGCCGGATTCGTCGAAGAAACGCTCGAACACGACATCATTGCCGGTCGGCACTAAGCCAACAGCCGCCTTTTGAGCCGCGATGTAGCGCACGGCCTGCTCGGCGGCGTAGGGGCAACAGCCGGTTTCGGATTGCAGCCAGGCGAAGGGCTCGGAGGAAGAGTGCGGAGCGCGGAGTGCGGAGTGCGGAGTAGAGGAAGGGCGACGTTCGTAAACGCGGTCCCACGTGTCGCTTGCCCCGTCATTGGGCATTCCGCGTTCCGCATTCTGCACTTGGTCCGCAAGATATTCGTCGCTAACTTGCGCCGCAATGTCCTTCCGCAGCGTCGATAACTCCTCGGACAGCTCAATCGTTCGCCCCGGCGCTTCGCCCAGCCAAAAGGGAATCGTCGGCGGTGCCCCATGCGCATCGACGACCGTAACCTGGTCACCGCGAACGTGGCGGATCATCCACGACGAGTTGCCCAGCAAGAACACATCGCCGGCCAGGCTCTCGACGGCGAAATCCTCATCAACCGTGCCGACAAAAGTCTCTTCACCTTCCGTGACAACGCGAAATTGGGCCGTTTCAGGAATGGCCCCGCCCGAGGTGAGCGCCGCGAGCCGCGCGCCGCGCCGCGCCCGCAAACGGCCATTGATCAAATCGCGATGGAGGTAAGCTCCCGCCTTGTTTCCCGGCTTAATACCGTCGGACAGCATCTTGACGATCTCGTCGAAGTGCTTGCGATCCAGATTACGAAACGGATAAGCCCGCCGGAAACAATCGAAGAGCGCATCTTCCTCCCATTCATCCGCCGCGACGGCCGCAACGATCTGCTGCGCCAAAATATCGAGCGGGGATTCGGGGATTTCGATGCGGTCGAGAATCCCACGGCGCACCGAGCGAACGAGTGCCATGCACTCCAACAGCTCGTCGCGCGTGAGCGGGAACATGCGGCCCTTGGGTAGAGCGCCAACGGCGTGCCCAGAGCGGCCAATGCGCTGTAAGAATGTGGCAATCGACCGCGGCGAGCCGATTTGAATCGCGAGATCGATATAGCCAATGTCGATCCCCATTTCCAGCGATGCCGTGGCCACAATTGCCTTCAGCTTGCCAGCTTTGAGTCGCTGCTCGGCATCAAGCCGGATGTCGCGAGACAAACTGCCGTGATGGCTGGCGACCGCTTCTTCGCCAAGCTGCTCCGTCAGTCGGAACGCCACGCGCTCCGCCAGCCGCCGCGTGTTCACGAATACCAGCGTGCTGCGATGCGACTGAATCAGTGTCGTGAGCTGCTTATAGATTTCTCCCCAATGTTCGTGCGTGCAAATCGCAGCCAGTTCCGTCGGCGGAACTTCCAGGGCCAAATCGAGATTGCGGGCGTGACCGACGTTGATGATCGACGGCGCAATGCAATCTCCGACTAAGAATGATCCGATTTCTTCAATCGGCTTCTGCGTTGCCGACAGTCCAATTCGCGTCGGTGGCTGCTCACACAGCGCATTCAGCCTCTCCAACGTCAGCGCCAAATGTGAGCCACGTTTATCGCGGGCCAAAGCATGAATTTCATCGACGATGACGGTCTTTACACCGCGCAGCTTTTCGCGGCTCTTGCCAGAAGTGAGTAGTAAATACAGCGATTCGGGCGTCGTGACCAAAATGTGCGGCGGCTTGCGAAGCATTGACTGCCGCTCGGCCGCGGGGGTGTCGCCGGTGCGAACAGCCGTGCGAATCGGCAACGCGCCGAGGCCGGCTTCGGCCGCGAGAGCCGTAATTTCGGCCAAAGGCGCTTGCAAATTCCGCTGGATGTCGTTGCTCAGGGCCTTCAATGGCGAGATATAGACGACTTCGACGCCGTCAGCCAGTTTGCCCTCGAGCCACTGTCGAAACAGTCGGTCCAAACAGACCAAAAATGCGGTCAGAGTTTTACCAGAGCCCGTCGGCGCGGCGATCAACGTGTGTTTGCCAGCGGCGATCGGGGGCCAGCCGCGAATTTGCGGCTCCGTCGGCTCGCCGAAGCGGTCGGTGAACCATTGGCGGATGAGCGGATGAAAATGGGCGAGCGGCATGCAGCGAAACAAATCCTACGCCAGCGAAGACTCCTAAACGGCACAATTGTATATTATTGCGCAAACGGCGGCCGGAGGCAAACGGTTTCGACATTCGAGAGTCGCGGTTTTTATAGTGATCTTTCTGCCGGTGAAAAGATCACACGCAAATCAGCGAGACGTGGTTTCGTGAAGAATTACGGCGGCTTGAAGCAGCAATCCCATACTTGCCAGGGTAGCGCCAGCCAAAACGAAGTAAAGACACACCGTATTGGGGCTGCCACCAAGCCAGGCGGCAATCGCGAGGATTGCAGCGAGAACCGGCAGGATAGTTAGGAAGATTCGCGGCCCCCGTGTCAGACTTGTCCACCAAGTCATCAGCCCACTGATTGCCGTCAACGGCAGGATGCTTATCAGCGCCGTGATCGGCCAGAACGAGGACGGTCCTGCGATCCTTTCGGGCCGGCAGTAGCGCTCAATGCGTTCATAACTGTCTAGCGGAAACCAGCAGGCCCTGTCGTTACGGCCGCCCTCGCGGTGACAACTCACGCAGCGGGCGTTGATTATCGAGCGAATGCGAATCCTTTGGTCCATTGCCATAAATTCGGCGGCAATCGTCCCATCGACTCGCCCGCCGCCCGGCAAATTCTCATCGCGCTCATACGCCTCGCGCGGCGCGCCCGACCGCACCCAATTCAATACCGCCAATCGCTCCGCCTCACGTTCCTCCAGGAGGGAATCCAACTCTTCCGGTGTCTTGGCCTGCGTTGCCGACTCCCAATCGTCCGACTGCGTCGTAAACGCCGGCCGCATCGTTCCGCCGCGATTCATCGGACCGTCGGGCGTCTCTAGCAGTCGTTCAATTAGGCTTGGTTGCAGCTCGCGAAATCTAAACAACGCTTGATCGAGTTCACGAAAGTTCTGAACAAGCGAACTTGGCGGAGTCAGGGACAGATAGACCATCACCAACGTCGCACCATAGCCCAAGGCGGTCGCAGACACGAAAGCCGACAACAGAAGCCGGCAGGGTTGCGAAAGCTGGCGCAGAGCACCACGCGGCAACGACGCAGCCAAACGATTGACTCCCGAAAAGTCAGTCCTCAATGAGGGTTTGTCCGTCATCGGGACGGCAAGCGCCCTGGAAGTTGAGCAGGCTCATCGTGCGGCTGAAATTCCGCACGCTGCCGTCGGCCAGGGCGACGACCATAGCCGAGTGCGGGGTGTTGGGCGTGGCCCAGTTGCAAACGGTCGGATCGTTGGCCGAACCGGTAATTTTGGGACCGACTTGAAAGGGAACACTAGTGGCAGTCGCCGGATTTGCTGGTTGGCCCGGGAATAAGGAAAGCGTAATGCCCGGCGTTCTCCACCACGGAGCCTTCGGGGGGCTCGGATCGGGATTGTTGGAATTCAGGAACGTTCCCCAGTAGTGCCAGTCGGCGTTGCAAATCTGATAGCGCTCGACAAACATCAGCGTGCTCGAGGTGCCGTCGGGAATGGTTCGGGCAATGCTCGCATCCGGAAAAAACACCAACGCGTTAGCCGCATAGCTGGCTGTGGCCCAGGCGTTGAGCGTGCCCGGGTTGCGGACCTGCTTCATCAAGTTACTGACGTCGGATGGGCACAAAAATGACGGGACGAAAACGCCGTAGCCTCGTATTGGTGGGCTGGAGCCTTGAACGATATTCGACGCCACGTGCCGGCTTTGGGCGTCGATCGTGGTGTCATAGAAGTTCTTTTGTTCGATGTACGGCAGCAGGAAGTAGAAAACAGTTCCGCGATCGGTGGCGCGAGTGGGAAAGTTCCCGGCGAGCGGTGGCAGCGCCTTAAACGTGTCGTTGATCGTGTGCGTCGCCAGCGCGAGCTGCCGCATCTTGTTCGAGCATGTCGTCCGACGGGCCGCCTCGCGGGCGGCTTGCACCGCCGGCAGTAACAGCGCCACAAGTACGCCGATGATGGCAATCACAACCAGCAATTCGACGAGTGTGAACGCACCCCGCGCTCTGGGCTGAATGATTGCCCGCATGGTCTGCTTCTCCGCTAGCGCATAACTAGCCCACCGGCTGACGGACAGCCGAAATTGCCTGTGCCGCGCGACTTCGCCCTCTGAAGGATTAGGCGGAAATGAGATGGCCGCCTACACTACTGCCGCGGCAACTGCAATTAGATGCATCAGAGGAAACTATTTTGCCAGAGAGGCTGTTCTATCGCGCAAACGTCAGCTCGTGCTGAACCTCGTACGTGCGCCCCGAGCAGTCGGTCTTGCCGACGTTGGCCAAAGCGATTTCATAGAGCCGCTGCCCGTACTCGGTGGGATATTGGCCAGTGATGCAAGCCTGACAGAGTTGATTGGCAGGTTTGTTGATGGCGCGGGCGATCGACTCGACCGGCAGATAACGGAGTGAATTTGCGCCCAGCGCTTCGGCCATTTCCGCTTGTACTTCTTCGTTCAGCTCGCGGCCCCGCAGGAATTTGGGCGCAAACAGCTCATCGACGGTGCTCATATCGATGCCATAAAAGCACGGCGAGACGATTGGCGGGCAGGCCACGCGAACGTGAATCTCTTTCGCTCCGCCGAGCCCGCGGATGCGATGCAGCAGCACACGCATAGTCGTCGAACGGACGATCGAGTCTTCGACGAGGAACACCCGCTTCCCTTCGAGTACCTCGCGGAGCGGCGTGTATTTCGTTTCCGCTTTCTTCTGCCGGTTGCCACCTTCGATAAACGTGCGGCCGGCGTAGCGGTTGCGGATCAGGCCTTCGCGCGAGGGAACGCCCAGCTTGTGGGCCATTGCGTCAGCCGCCGCTTTGCTCGTGTCAGGCACAGGCACGACGATCGTGTCTTCATCGAGTGGTACGCGACCTTCGGCGACTTCCAGCCGGGCCAGTTCCTCACCGAGTGCCGTCCGCGATAGATAAACGCTCCGCTCATCGAGCGTGCTGGCCACATTCGCGAAATAAATCCACTCGAAGTAGCAATGGGCCGTCTTGGGCGTCTCAGCAAAACGCTCGATCGCGAATTTGCCGTCGGCAATCGTGATCGCGTGTCCCGGAGCAAGCGACTTGATGTTGTCGGGCTGAAAGCCGAGGTTCAACAGCGGCACGCTTTCGCTGGCGGCAGCGACCAGGTTGCCTTCTTTGGCATAGCACAGCGGCTTAATGCCCAGCGGATCGCGAGCAATGAGCAGATCCCCCTGGGCGTTGAGAAACACCAGGCTATATGCTCCGTCAAACCGCTTACTGATCGATTTCATGATGTCGATCAGCTTCGGCCGGCGATCGCCCGACAACTCCCGGCCGATCTCGTGCATGATGATCTCGGTGTCGTTGTCACGCACCAGATGATGATCGGCTTCGCTCAATAGCTTGTCGCGCAGGGCCTGAAAATTGGCGAGTTGCCCGTTGAAGGCAAACGCAAACCACTTGCGCTTTTCCAGGTGCATCCGCTCAAACGGCTGAGCATAATTCGGGTCTTCACCGCCGCAGGTGGCATAGCGCACGTGCCCGATCGCCGCCCGCCCCGCGAAATCCCGCATCAAACTCTCGGCTTTGCCGCGGTGGGCCAGGCGAAAAACTTCGCTGACCGTGCCCACCTCCTTGTGCGTGGCCAAAAGCTGATCGCGCACTGGATTGTAGCTCGTCATTCCCGCGGCCAACTGCCCGCGGTTTTGAATGTCGAGCAGCATCCGCGGCAACAGACGCGAAATTTCGTCCGAGCCGCCTTCCGGGCAGAGCGGATGCTCCTCGCCCGGCAGGTGGTAGATCGCGGCGATGCCGCATTCGTGCCTAAGCTCGCTCATGAGAATCCTGGGCGACCGCTAAAAGAGCGCGAAAGAGGGCGGGGCGGTACCAATGGATTCTAACGGAAGACCGAAAAAAGTTCTAGGTGCTAAATAACACTCCCTTGGCGCGCGCACGTCTGGAACACACTGAAACGCCTCGCCAAAATACTCGACACGTTCGTTCAGCCGTCTTTGCGTTAAAATGGGCCGACGTCGCGCCTCGCGGAAGGCGAGCCCGCGCTCAATCGCACCAAACTCCAATAGGTCCTCCCATGTTCCGTCCTCTACTATCCACGCTCGCCTTGCTCTCCGCCAACTTGCTCCTCGCCGCCGACCCCGACGCCATTCTCCTCTGGCCCAGCGGCGCTCCCGGCTCCGAAGGCAAAACGGCCCCCGAAGTCATCGAACTAACCGGCAGCGGCGAACGCAATGTAACGCAAATTCACAAGCCGTCGCTCACGCCCTATTTGCCCGCGGCTGATAAATCCAATGGCGCAGCAATCGTCATCGCTCCCGGCGGCGGCCACAGCAAGCTCTGCGTCGATCACGAAGGCCACAACCTGGCCCGCTGGCTCGCCGAACGTGGCACCGCGGCGTTCGTCCTCAAATATCGCCTCTCACGCGAAAAAGATTCGACCTATACGCTCGAAGGGCACGCCGTCGGTGATATGCAGCGGGCCATTCGCCTCGTCCGCAGTCGCGCCAAAGGGTGGAACATCGATCCCAGAAAAGTCGGCGCTTTAGGATTTTCCGCCGGTGGCGAGTTGGCTTTTATGGCTGCCATGCAGGACGGCAACGGTGAACCCAACGCCGCAGACGAGATCGACCGCCAAAACGGCCGCCCCGATTTTCAGTGCCTGATCTATCCGGGCAAATCCAGCCGCATCGACGTAGCCAAGGACATGCCGCAGGCGTTCATTGTTTGTGGCTATGGCGACCGCCAGGACATCGCCCACGGCATGGCCGAGGTTTATCTCAAGTTCAAAGACGCGGGAGTGCCCGCCGAACTGCACATCTACGCCGCCGCCGGCCACGGCTTCGGCGTCCGCGACTCCACCCGCGGCGCCGTAGCTCATTGGCCGGACCGGCTTGACGAGTGGCTGGCCGACAAAGTCGTCAAAACCCCTCGTTCGCTTCAATAACGACTCACTCGCCGCCCGGCAATTCGCCTTATCTTCTTTCGCCCCAAGTGTATAATGGACCTTACAAAACCGCTTCCGGCTGTGGCCCTGCCCCTAAAATGAGTTGATCGGGGCAAACGGCGGTGACGAAGCTTTCCTTGCCGTGACATATATACAGGGGCGTCATGGTCGAAAGCTTCTGCTATCTTCAATGAATAAGACGAATCGACCCGCCAACTGCCGTCCGCGTCCAGATTCAGGCGGCACGGATGTGGTAGCTCTTCACAGAAAGGAAACCGTGATGCAGCGCGGCCGTTGCCTCCTCATCGCCTGTTGTCTCGCCGCCTTCGTTTTCGGCGCCATTCGTTGGCAGCCAGAACTCGCCGCTCAAGAGCCGGCTCCCGCTCAGGCGGTCGAGCAGCCAGCCGCGAACGCGAATGCTCCCGGCGCCCCTGGTCCGAACAAAGAACCCGCGAAGCCCAAGAGCCGCTTCTTGTGGGTCATTTACTCCTCCGGCATCATCGGCGCATTCATTCTTGTCCTGTCGATTTACTTCGTCGCCACCGTCATCCGCCTCTTCATCGAGCTGCGACCGGAAGTCGCCATGCCGCTGGAAGAAGTCGCCCACTGCGAGGAGCTCGCCAAGGCCCGCAACTATCAAGGCCTCTACGATTTCGCGAGTAAATGCGAATCGTTCTATTCCCGGCTCGTCACCGTTGGCATTGCCGAACTGCCCAGCGGCCTGACCGAGGCCCGTGAAGTGATGGACCGCAACGCCGACGCCGAAACCGTCGATATGGAGCGTAAAATCAGCATGCTCGCCGTCCTCGGCACGCTCGGGCCTATGATCGGCCTCGTCGGCACGCTGAAAGGCATGATTTCAAGCTTCGCGGTCATCGCGCTCTCCGATACGCAGCTCAAGGCCAGCGAAGTCGCCGGCGGCATCTCCGAGGCGCTTCTGCTCACGTTCGAAGGCGTCGCCCTCAGCGTCCCCGCGATTTATTTCTTTGCCGTCTTCAAAAACCGCGTCGCCAAAATCTCCGTCGATACGCTGCTCGCCGCCGATGAACTCGTCCGCCGCATCGCTCAGTCGGCCAAGAGCGGCAAGCATGCCAGCGCCGCTGCCGCTCCTCCGCCAGTTCCCGCCAACGCTTAGGTGAGGTGACCGATGTCTTCCTCCCTTTCGCACAGCGCCAGCGCCGAGCCGAACCTGACGCCCATTCTGGACATGGTTTTTCAGCTCATCACGTTCTTCATGCTGGTGATCAACTTCAAAACGGCCGCGATGGACCTCGATTTGAAGCTCCCGGTCGTCGGCTCTGCCCGCCCCGTCGATACCCAAGGCCAGGAAGACCTGCTCATTTTGAATATCAACTCGCAAGGCGAGCTGCGCGTCTATGGCCAGATGGTTAAAGACGTTGCCGCTTATATCGCCAACGAAGCCCAAGCCAGCCTGCTCGTCGCCCGCCGCAACAATCAGCAAATCAAGCCCGGCGACGAACTGCCCAGCACCGTCGTCATCCGCGCCGACCAAGGCACACCGTTCGCCATGCTCAATCAAATCGTCCAAACCTGTCAGGCCAACGGCTACCGCAAATTCGCCCTCAAAGCGATGAACAAAGAGTTGTCCGAGTAAGGGGTCGGGAGTCGATTGCGAGAATGATTTTCCAAATGGACAAGACTGTACCGCAATCGACTCCCGACCCCGTCGCGTTGCACCGCCAGCCGGTTCGACTGCCACCGAGACGCTTGCCCGAGTGACACTTTAACGTGCCCATGCGCCGCAAACGACGACATCCGCCGAACGACGTTGAGCTGAATCTGGCCGCCATGCTGGACATGGCGTTCCAACTCCTCACGTTCTTCATACTGACCTTCAAACCGGCCCCCATCGAAGGCCAGGTCCTGCTCCGCTTGCCGCCGCCGCATCCGATCACCAACATCAATGCCGGGGAAAAAGCCGGCAACGACGCCGGCAACACCAATCCGCTCGAAGGCCTGACCACGCTCGTCGTTTCCGCCCTCGCCAACCCCGACGGCAGCCTCAAGCAAATGGCCGTCGGCGAAACGCCTGTGGCCGGCCTGACAGCCCTCGAGCGCACGCTCGAAGACGTTTTCCGCGACCCCGCCAGCGGCTTTGACCAGGTCATTTTGCAGGTTGATTCGCGTCTCCATTACGGCCCGCTGATGCAAATCATCGATGTCTGCACCAAGCAAAAACTTGCCGACGGCCAGCCGCTTTCCAAGCTCAGTTTCGTCGAATTACCCGCCGGCCCTTGATGGCGGCGTTACAATAAAGGGGTCGGGAGTCGATTGCGAGAAACGTTGCCCACATGAGCAAACTTATGCCGCAATCGACTCCCGACCCCCTCGCGGGGCACCGCCGATTGGTTTTAACTTCAACCAAGACGCTTATCCGAACCGACAGATGAGTCGCACGACGCAGCGAGCACGAGCCAGCTTCTACCGCAGCGGCGGTGTTCTGCGCCTTGGCAGCGTCGTGATGCTGCTCGTCATCGTCGGCCTGCTCATGACCCGCGCCGCTGACCCCGCGAATTGGACCTGGCTGACCGGCCAGCCGAACGACGACGATCGCGATATACTCCTCGTCGCCGCCCCCGCGACGCCCGAAGAAGTGACACCTGGCCCAACGGACACCGACCGTGCCGAGATTGCAGCTGCCGAAGAACAATTTCAGGCCATCACCGATAACACCCTCATCCTGGGCCGCGAAGAAATGCCCGCCTACTGGCGGCTGTTCAACTGGGTCGAGCATCAATCGCTGGCTGAACTTTCCCAGCGGGCCAATCGCGACCCCGTCCTCAACCAATTCATCCAATATCCCGACGAGCAGCGCGGCAAGCTCTTTCAGCTCAAGCTCAACGTCCGCCAAATCTTTAGCTACGACGCCCCTGCCAACTCCGCCGGCGTCAGCAGGGTTTATGAGATTCGCGGTTGGACCACGGAATCCAAAGCCTGGCTCTACGTCGTTCTCACCGCGCATCTCCCGTCGGGAATGCCCGTCGGCGCGGATGTGAACGAATCGGTCACCTTCGCCGGCTATTTTCTCAAAGACCAGGGCTACCACGCCGCCGGCGCTGGTCCTAAGGACAAGCCGCTCGCCGCTCCGCTGCTCATCGGCCGCATCGCCTGGAATCCACCGCCGCAAGTCGCGACGGCCACGAACGACGGCTGGACCCAAGGCGTCATCATTTTCCTCGCGCTCGTCGGCACGATTGTCCTTGGCGTCTGGATATTCATCCCCAAACGCGCCGGCGCGAATCGCTCGGAAAATCCCTACGCCCAACTTTCCACGCCCCGCAGTGAAATTCACGATTGGCTTAAGGAGGCAGAGCACAGCTCCCCAGCCGTCCAAACTCAGGGCGCCGATTTCCACTTCCACAACAACTAACAACCGGTTGGCCCGCCATGAGCGCCACCACAACTCCCGCGACAGCCTCAGTGCCGCCCGCCGGCGACGCCGCTTTCGATGCGCCTCAATCGTGGCGCGCTGTGTTCACCGGCATCGAGATGCAGTCGTTTCTCGGCAGCATGGCGTTTCACACCGCGCTGATGGTCACGTTGGCCCTCGTCCTCGGCACGATTCACATCGCCAACACGCTCGGCAATGCCCCCGAATTCAGCGCCGTCAATCAAGACGACTCCGCTCAGCCAGAACTCACGCATTTCGACGTTGGTATGACCCCCTTAGCGCCGTCCGAGCTTTCGACCGAAACGCTAATGCTCACCGAGCCACCGAAGGTCGATGGCCAATCGGACGATGGCTCACTAGCCTTTGTACCCGAAGGCGGTGGTACGCCTGACGGAAGATCCGACCTCGGCGGGCTCGGTTTCAAATTCTCCAGAGAAGGCTTCGGACCTATGCTCAAAGGGCCCGGCGGCCTCGACTCCAGTCCAGGATCGGGCAGAGGCCCCGGCAGCGGCGGACCGGGCAATCAATTCAGCGATCGGCTTAGCAATCAAAGGTCCATGGCTGGCGGTGCGACCAAGCAATCCGAACGCGCCGTCGCCGCTGCTCTAGCTTGGATTTCCAGGCATCAAAGCAAAGACGGCAGTTGGAACATCATGCATACCGCCAATTGCAAAGAAGGCGGTTGCAGCGGTCCAGGCCGCTACGACTCCCCCACCGCTGCCACCGCTCTCGGCCTCTTGCCCTTTCTCGCCGCCGGCCAAACGCACGACAGCAAAGGTCCCTACCAGCAACACATCAAGAAGGGCGTGGACTGGCTGATCAAGAATCAAAAGAAAAACGGTGATACCTGCGTCGGCAACGACACGCACAACACCATGTACTCCCACGGCCTCGCCACCATCGCCCTCTGCGAAGCCTACGGCATGACGCAGGACCCCCGCGTCGGCTATGCGGCCCAAATGGCGATCGATTTCATCGTCTCCGGCCAAAATGCCCAAGGCGGCTGGCGCTACTCCCACAGCTCGCAAGATTCCGACACCTCCATCTTCGGCTGGCAAGTCATGGCCCTCAAAAGCGGGCAAATGGGCGGTCTCAAAGTGCCGCAGAAGGCTTTTGATGAGGCCCGCAAATTCCTGCAAACGGTCGCCCGCGGCACCTACAAATGCGAGTTCGCCTACACGCCGTATCATGCCAACCCCGGCTACTGCATGACCTCCGTGGGCCTGCTCACGTCGCAATACCTCGGCTCGAAGCGCGACGACTCGGTCATCACCAACGGCATCGAGTATCTGCTGACCCGCAAGCCCGATCTCGTCCGCGAGCGCAACATCTACTACTGGTATTACGCCACCCAGGTCATGCACAACTGCCCCGGCCCGCAGTGGGACGAATGGAACCGCCACACGCGCCAAATCCTGATCGACACTCAAGACACCGCGGGCTGCGCCACGGGAAGCTGGGACCCCGACCGGCCCGAAAGCGACATGTGGGGCAATCAAGGCGGCCGGCTGATGATGACCAGCCTCTCCGCCCTCACGCTCGAAGTCTATTACCGCTATCTGCCGCTCTACAAGCTCGACGATCCGTCCAAAAAAGACGATGCCGCCAAGAAAGTTGAAAACGCGCAGTAGCGCTCCGAGTCATTTATTAGCCGGGACCAAACCTGGTCCCGGAATTTGCCGCGCAAGATGGCGTTGCCGTGCTCCGGAAGCAAGTTTGCTTCCGGCTATTGCAATCGTGATCGTTTGTTTTTGCGCACACGACTCAATCGCCAAAGAACCCTTCATCGAATTTCTCCGCGCCCTCCAAAGCCGCGGCTACGGCGAGCAAGCCCTCGCGTATGTCGATTCCGTCGCCACTCGCCCCGATCTGCCGCCCGAGCTGAAAGACACGCTCGACTTGGAGCGCAGCAAATCGCTCCGCATCGCCGCCAATGAGACCGGCGACCGCCAAATCCGCACGGCCCGCCTCACCGAATCCAAACGCTTCGCCGAAAAATTCTTAAAGGAAAACCCAGCCAATCCCGCCGGCGGCTCATTGCTACTGTCCGACGCCGATGAATCACTCGCTCGCGGCGAGCAATGGCTGAACCAGGCTAAGGGCAGCCAAGACAAAGACGTCCAAGCCCGCGCCTTCCGCGAAGCCCGCGCCGCCTTCACCGCAGCCCACAGCCAGTTCGAAGTCGCCGCCAAGCGCCTCAAAGAACGCGTCGATTCCCTTCCTAAGCCGCCGGAGGGCGAAAAGCCCGACGAAGCCGCCGCCCAAAAACGCGCCGAGCTCACCCTTCCTTGGGTCGAAGCCCGCGCCAAGCTCGCCCTCAGCGATTACCTGCTTTCCCAAACGATTGTCGAACCCGCGAGTCCTGAGCGAAAGAAGCTGCTCCAGCAAGCCGGCAAAGAATTCGACGCCATCTTCAATGAATACCGCCGCTGGCAAATCGGCGTCCTGGCTCACCTTTGGCACGGCAAAACCCTCGACGAGCTCGGCGACACGCTCGGCGCCATGGAAGCCTACGACGAAGTGCTCAGCGCCGAACCAGACGACAAAGCCGACCTCAGCCTGGCCTCACTTTTCGGGCAAGCTCAGCTCTTTCACCTCCAGCTCCGCGCCAAAAAGGGCGATCTGCCCAGCGCCATCATCAAAGACGCCGAATTATGGCAAGCGGATCACAAAAAATGGGCCAACACGTCGGCTTACCAAGCGATCGCCCTCGAGATAGTTCGCGCGCGTCTTAAGTTTCTCGAAAGCCTTAAAAGTTCAGAGCGAACCAAGGGCCTCCGTGAATGCGTCGTCGTTTTGAACACCATTCTTAAAGTCGAATCCGAGGTTCGCCAGCAAGCCTTGCTCCTGCGCCGCGGGATTTTCGGCAAATTGGGCACCAGCGCCGCCTCGCAGTCCGAAGCCCTGGCCTTCGGTGACGAAGCCGCCGCCGACCGCAACTGGACGGAAGCCGCATCGTATTACGAGCAATCCCTCGAGCAAGCCGTCAAAGCCAAAGACGCCAGCGGCCAGGAAACGATCAAACAGCGCCTCGCCCAGGTCCTCTATCGCCAGGCCGGCGACCAATACAGTTTGCACAACCTGGAAAAGACGCTCGCGCTTTGCGGCAAGCTCGTCCGCGACTACCCCGAAAATCCGCTCGCCGAAGACGCCTCCGCCCTCGCCATCGCCGCGGCCCTCGGTGAATACTCCGAAGCCGCGAAAGACGCCAAGCCAGCCGCGCTCGCCCGTCTCGAAAAGGTCACCGGCTTCGCTCTCAACCGCTGGCCCACAAACCCGGTCGCTGACGACGCCCGGATGGCTCTCGCTCAGGTCGCCTTGCAGAACAACGACTATCCCACCGCCGAAAAACGTCTCGCCGAAGTCAACGCTCAATCCAGCAGTTACTCCAAAGCTCTTCACATCCTCGGCAGGGTCCGTTGGAGCCAATACTTAACCTCGAAAAAGGCTCCGGACGCCAAAGATCGCGCCGAGGAAATACAAAAGCTCCGCGACGAAACCATTGCTCAGCTCACAACCAGCCTCACCCGTCAGCAAGCCGCCTGGCAATCGACCAGCGAACCCATGCCGCCGGCCCTCTTCGATACCCAATTGCTGATGGCCGAGATCAACCTCGAAGGCGAGCAATTTTCCGCAGCCGCGACGCTCTTCGCTCCGCTCATCCAAGCCCTCAAATCGTCAAGCAGTCCATCGATCGACAGAAGTGGCCAGCGAGCCCTCATCGGCGCGATTCGCGCCTGGCTTATCACTGGCGACGTGAAATCCGCCGCCGATGCCGCCGACATCCTCATCAAAGCCAGCCCCGACGAACCACAACCCAATAGCTTCCTCGTCGAACTGGCCAGACTTGTCGGCCAGCAAGCCGCCAAAGCCGCGCCAGCACCCGAAACTTCGGGTCAGCTCACGCTCGCCGGCCCGACCGACCCGCTCCACGCCCTGCAACTACGCCTGATCGACTCCCTTATCACTCGCAAAGCCCTCACCATCCCGCAGCTCATCTACCTCGGCGACGCCTGCGTCCAAGTCGGCTACAGCGACAAAGCCCGCGCAATTTATCAGCAAGTGCTGTCCAACGTGGACAAAGACCCCTCCGCCAAAGCCTCCGCCGGCGCGGCCCTCACCGGCATCCGCGCCCGCTTCGCCGGCATCCTCCGCAGCGAAGGCAAGCTCGACGAAGCCCTCACGCAAATCAACGCCCTCCTCAAGGAGTATCCCACGGCTCTCGAGCCACTCATGGAAAAAGGCTACATCCTGCAAACCCTCGCCGAGCGTGACCCCAAAAACCCCAAACGCTACGACGATTGCATCCGCCACTGGACCGAATTTCGCGTTGGCCTCGGCCGCATGAAGCCCCGCCCGCCCGAATACTACGACGCCCTCTACAACGCCGCCCTCTGCCTCGTCCGCCAATCCAAAGTCACCGGCGACAAGAAAAAAGCCGCGCAAGCCGAGCAACTCCTTAAATCTCAACTCACGCTCACGCCCAACCTCAACGGTCCCGAAACCGTTAAAAAATTCGAATCCCTCCTCCAACAAGCCCGCTCCCTCCGCGAAGCCTCTTAACAATCGTAGGGTGGGACCAGCGAGCGCAGCTCGCGCCGGCCCACCAGCGCTGAATTTCAAAATCCGAAGCACGAAGCACGAAACAAATTCCAAGCACGAATTTCAAATGCCAGAAACGCGAGCAATTTGTTTGAAGCATTTTGATTTCCTGCATTTGAATTTGTTTCGGATTTCGGATTTTGTGCTTCGTGCTTTGCCATTAACCCTCCTCCTTGTTCTCGCTCCAAAAGGCTCCCTCGCTGACGACCGCACGTCCGAAACCCAAGTCTTTGGCATCACGGCTCGCGGCAGCAGTTTTGTTTATGTCTTCGACCGCTCGCTCAGTATGCAAGGCCCGGCTCTCGCCGCCGCCAAGCGCGAGCTGCTCTCCAGCCTCGGTCACCTGAAGCCCGTCCAGCAATTTCAAATTATCTTCTACAACGAAAAGCCGAAGATGATGCCCTCGCCGCAGCTCCTCTTCGCCGACGACAACGGCCTTCGCCAGGCCGCATCGTTCGTCGGCAGCATCACCGCCTCCGGGGGCACCGACCACGTCCAAGCCCTGGAACTCGCCCTCCGCCTCCAACCCGATGTCATCTTCCTCCTTACCGACGCCGACGAGCCACCGCTTTCCGCCCGCGATCTGAACGCCATTCACCAGAAAAGCACCGCCATCATCAACGTCATTGAATTCAAAACCGGCTCCGCGGCCGCCAAACGCAGCTCCCTCCGCCAACTAGCCGACCAAAACCGCGGCGAATATAAAGCGATCGACACCAATTCGTTGAACGCTGCAAAATGACCGCCGCCGACCAAGCTACCTTCTCCGACCACGTCGCATCCGCCGTCCCCGCCTTCCAGCGCCGCATCGGCCTCTTCGACGCCACCATGCTCGTCGCCGGCGCGATGATCGGCTCCGGCATCTTCATCGTCTCGGCCGACATCGCTCGCGACGTCGGTTCCTCCGGCTGGCTCCTCGCCGTCTGGGCCCTCGCCGGCGCGATCACGATCCTGGGCGCTCTCAGCTATGCCGAGCTCGCCGCCATGATGCCCCACGCCGGCGGCCAATATATCTACCTCCGCGAAGCCTACGGCCCGCTGTGGGGCTTCCTCTACGGCTGGACCCTGTTCCTCGTCATCCAAACCGGCACCATCGCCGCCGTCGCCGTTGCCTTCGCCAAATTCCTCGGCGTCCTCATCCCCGTACTCGGCACCAACTCCTATCTGCTCTCACTCGGCGACTTCAAAATCTCCGCCGGCCAATGCGTCGCCGCTGCGATGATTGCCGGGCTGACTTTGGTCAACTGCCGCGGCGTCAGCGCCGGCACCTGGATTCAAAACATCTTCACCGTCGCCAAGACCCTCGCCCTCATTGTCCTCATCGTGGTTGGCCTCTGGTTCGCCGCCGACAGCGAAACGATCCGCGCTAATTGGCAAGAACCCTGGGCCGGCATCTACGACACGGCCCGCTACGAGACAATCGCGCAAACCCTCACCGCGAAACCTTGGCTCTCCGCGCTCATGGTCGCCGGCGGAGCGATGGTCGGCGCTCTTTTCTCGGCCGATGCCTGGCACAACGTCACTTTCACCGCCGGCGAAACCATCAATCCGCAGCGCAACCTCCCGCTCAGCATGGTCCTCGGCGTCGGCCTCGTCATTGGCCTCTATCTGCTCGCCAACGTCGCCTACCTCCGCGCCCTGCCGCTCCATGGCTCAGACAGCGGCATCACGCCGATCGAGCGCGGCATCGACCATGCCAAAGACGACCGCGTCGGAACCGCCGTCCTCGAAAAAATTGCCCCGCGCTATGGAGCGCCGCTCATGGCGATTGCGATCATGATCTCCACCTTCGGCTGCCTCAACGGCCTCATCCTCATGGGCCCGCGCCTTTACTACGCCATGGCCCAGGACCGCCTCTTCTTCGCCGCCGCCGGCGAGCTCAGCTCCCGCAGCGTCCCCGCCAAGGGCCTGCTCATGCAAGGCGCCTGGTCGCTGCTGCTCGTGTTTTCCGGCACCTACAGCCAACTCCTCGACTATGTCATCTTCGCCGCCCTTCTCTTCTACGCCCTCACCGTCGCCGGCCTCTTCGTCCTTCGCCGGAACCGTCCTCAAGCCGAGCGCCCCTATCGCGCCCTCGGCTATCCCTGGCTCCCCGCCGCCTACATCCTCCTCTGCTCCCTTATCATGCTCGATCTCCTAATCGTGAAGCCGATGTTTACCTGGCCTGGCCTGGGCATCGTGCTGACCGGCGTTCCGGCCTATTTCCTATGGCGGCGGCGCTAAAGTTTGAAGTTTTTTCATTACGACTGGGTTTAGTGAAGGCTGTAAGTTGTTGACGTGTCGGCGGTTGTGAAATGGGATCGAATTGCCTCGGCGCTCAAGTTGAGAGGGGAAAGAAACAAAATGCGAAACGTGGCGGTAAGGGCTAATATTTCTGAAAAAACTTGTGGCGGCGAATGACGTAAATCGTGTTGCGGCTGAGTGATACGGAATCCGCAGTGGCTAATACGGCCGCTAATATTAGCGCTGGCGGAATTGGAAACGGATGGACTGTTCGGACGGCGCCAGCGCGAAGGTCGCCCCTAAGATAGATTGCAATTGGCGCGAAAAACCGGACCAAATTCTTGGCGGATTCGCGAAATTTGCGGGAAAGCGCAGAGCGGGGCGTTGCCTGCGCGAATCGCGTCATCCGTGTCCATCCGCGGCTAAATCCGCGCCATATGAATCGACCCAGCTCTCCAACCTCGCGGCGGCTTTGGGACGGACCTGCGGGAGATGATTGCGGCGGCGGATCAGCGAGGTTTGGCTCAGCAGGAAGACAAACGACGCCGCTAAGAGAATGCCAGCGCCGCCGAACCATAATTCGTTGGTCTGCGCGAATGCCGCGACCGGCGCGTTCCAACGGGTCATGCGCCCAATAATGAGGGGCGCTGCTGCTGGCAGTGTTTGAGCCGCTGAACCGGCCGCCAGGTAGCCCTGCACCTTGTAGAAGTAGCCAGAAACCATCGCTTGTTCAGTCACCGATTCGCCGACCGACATTCCCGCGGGCAACTCGGACGTGACGACGACATAGAGCGAGCCGCGGGAATCATCGGACCAGCCCCAAACCTCGTATAGCCGTTCAATTTCGAGACTATTTGGAGGAGCCGCACATTCAGCAATCCGGCACACATGCAAATCAATCTGCACCGGTCTCCCGCGCCACGCGTTGGGCCGATTCACCAGCTCGTTGAACGATATGCGACCAAAAGCATTCTGATCACTATCACCTCCGGGCTGTCGCACGCTCCACCTAAGCAGTCGCCAATACGCCGGCATTTCCTCCGCACCACACTGAAGCGTCGCATCAACGATTCCTTCAAAATCCACGCGAGCCGCGTGCCATTCTTCAGGTGAAATTCCCGAGGGTGGCCCCATTAGCCGCGGGGTGCTAGCCGCTGGATCTGTAGGACGGTCAGCGGGGGGCAGCCTGTCCTGCCGTTGCGACAAGAGCACGCCGACAACCAGCAGCGGGGCCGCCAAGAACGTCACACGCTGCAGAACATTGCGGCCACGAAAAACCAGCATCAAAGGACCTCGGCGAGTGAAATTGTCGGCTTTCGCTCCGCGAAAGGACGCACGCTCTTTCGCGGAGCGAAAGGCGACAGACTCAGCGTTGTTCCCGCAACTCCACAAATGTCATGTGCTCGATCAAACCATCCACCACGCCGCCAACTTGCATACACGCATCCACCACCTGCACCAAATCCTGATAATGCAGCTTCGTATCGACCTGCATCACCAAGTTGCACCGCCCACGGCTGGCGATGGTTCGCTGCAGTTGCTGCTTCAATCCGTCCACATCGCGCACGATCGCCTGATCGACCGCCAAATCCCGGACAGCGCCGGCATCCGAAGCCAAAACCGTGACTGTGACCATTCCGCCATTGTCTTCGCGCGGCAGCATGCTCTGCGTGATCGTGCCGCTCGCCGGCAATTGGGCGGCGATCTGCGACTCGAGCGGCATGGGGCTGAACGTCAGGATGAAGAACATCAGGAGCTGAAACGCCATGTCCAGCATCGCGGCGAGATTGATCTCGACGCCTTCAGCCGATCGTCTTTTGCTCCTGCGTTTTCCCATGACGAAACTCTATGACTCTCCAGGTGAAACGCGTCGAATAATCTAAGTAACATACAAAGCGCGAAGAGTAAGCGAGGGATTATGAGTTTCCCTCGCTTACGCTTCGGGTTAGTGTAAGCCTCAATGCATGTTCGCGTGGTGCAAAAATCACTCCGATTCGGCTTCCAGCACCTTGAACGTCACATTCCGAAAACCATGCGCTTTGCAAGCGGCTAAAATCCGATTCATTTCACCGAACGAAGTCGCTCGATCCGCCCGAATGACCGCGGCCAGCGCCAAATCGGCGTCCAGCGAACCTGCTTCGCGTCCTACTGAGCCGTCCGTGACAGCCGCCTTCCGCAAATGAACCGCTTCCTCCGACAAAAACTTCTCCAGATCACAAGCCTCGCCAAACACCCGCAAATTTCCGTTCGCATCGATATTCAGCACTGCGAAATTGCGTTCGCTCTCGCCTTGCTTCGGCTGTGCCGATCCGACGACCGGTAGCCGCACGCTCGTGTCGATCGCCGCGGTCTTGAAACTGATCACGAGCATAAAAAACGTGATCAACTGGAAAACCATGTCCAGAATCGGCGTCAAGTTCGGCTCGGCCGACAAGCCGGACCGTCCTCGTTGTTTTCGCATGGCCAGCTACGCTCCGTTGGCTCGGGTAACGGTTTCGCTAAGCCGCCGCGGCTCTCGGGGTCGAAGTGGTCGCCGTCGTTGCCGCTGCCGACCGCTGACGAATCGTGTTGGCAAAGTGAACCAGTAGCGTATCCGCCTTCAGCATCGTTCCGACGGAGATCGACGAGACGCGATTGCGATACACGGCAAAGAAATAAATTGCCGGCACCGACAATGCCACGCCTTCAAACGTCAGCAAGAGTGCTTCGGAAATGCCACCGGCCACCGCACTCGTCCGCAGTTGCGCCTCGGAGACCGCGATGACGCTAAAGCTGGCGATCATGCCTTTGAGCGTGCCAATCAGACCGATCATCGGCCCAATCGAACCGAGCACCGCCAACATACTGATCCGATTTTCCATCTCCACCGCTTCAGCCTCGCCGTGTCGCTCCATGTAATCCCGGGCATGCGCCAAGCCATTGGGAAGCTCGACCAGTCCAAGCGTCAGCACGCGACACAAAAATGAGTCGTTCGACCGCACATAGCTGATGACGCCTTTGTGGTCGTTCTGCTCCAGCAGTTCTTGAACGCTCGTCAATTGCTCGGGCGGCGCAGCCACATCGGGATGCAGCGACGTGTTGAGGCGAACAACCGTAAAAACCATGTACAAGGCCAGCACGAGAATGAACAAGCCGATCACACCGGAAGAACGAAGAAACCAGCCCAGATAGGACTGCACCTGCTTGCTGTATTCCGCAGTGCCGGCTGGCGCTGTCTGCGCGCCGGCGGCGGGCCGATCCTGGGCAACTGCCACGTTGGTCAACGCAGCGCCAGCCGCGATCAGCACGATCAAGCAAACGCCAAGTCTCAATGCGTTCATCCAAAAACTCCTAACTTCCGGTCTCGGTACCGCGGATGCTTCAAGAACATGGCGACTCATGCAGCGCGTCTTTCATCATGGATTCGCAGCGAAGGATGCGTATCCTTCAGCCCTTCGTCGATGATGGTTGTCAATTGCTTCGTCACCCGGCCCTCGCTTTCGAGTTTTGCGTTTTGCTGCTCCAGAACATGGGCCAGCTTCTGCAAAACATGCTGCAGCCCTTTCCAACCGGCGCTATCGATCCCGGTAGCCTCGCCGCCGCCACCACCGAAGCTCGCCACCGGCTGACGCTGCATTGCCGCCGCAATCGCCGTTTGCACAACCGCTTCGATGTCTTTCGTCGGCGCACCCGCAGAGGCCGCCGGGGCTGCGCCCATTGCTCGCGAACCGTTTTGCGCTTGCTGAGATAGCGAGTTCGCGACTGATTTCAGGACTTCCGTCAATTGCTGAAACTGAATTGCTTGAGAAGCGGGCGGAGCAGTCTGCGGAACTATTTCGCCAGCCGTCGCCAGACTGACTTGCTTGTCGATCGTCGCCAGAACGAGCTGTTCCGCCTGTTCGAGGGCAAACTTGACTGCGACCAACACGATCGCCAGCCCCACGCTAAACGCAAAAAAATTGAACGCACCCGATAACCCTGCGGCTGCCCCAGCGAGAACATCGCCCGATGCTTCCGACGGCAATTTCTCGACGACTTTGGCAATCGCCAGAATCGTCGCCACGCTGCCAGAGCTCGGTATCGCCCAAGTCAACGTCCGCAGCAGACCGTAATCGGCATGCAGCCGGTCGTAGCCGGCATCGGAGAGCTCTTTCAGATGCGTGGTCAGCGACGACGCGGAATCATGCCGCGCACAAAACTGCTGGGCGTCGTGCAAACGGCGAAAAAGCAGCGATCGTTTGCTCCACACGTCGTTCTCCAGGGCCTCTAAACGCTGTTGGAGAGGAGCTAGTTTCTCGTCATCGCCATGAAGGCCATCGTTTTCAAAGCGCTGCCAAGCCCGGAACTGAATCGTCAAGCCAATGCAGCGAGTTACGAAGAACGCGACGGCAATTAAAAACAAAGTCGTGCAAACATAGCTCTCCCACTGTCCTGTCAATCGTTCGATGAGCCACGGCGGCAGCTTGAGCGTGGTTTTCTTTAGAGTCAAATGAAACGCACCCGACACCAGCCCGCCCCACAAGATCGGCGAAGCCAAAAGACGAACCGCAATTTGATCAAGCCATTTCATTCCTCAAACTCCTGCGATTACTTCCGTGAAAGCGTTTCAGTCGGACCGTTCCTGCTGCAATGCCTAACGTTCCGTTGGCGATTGCGGCCGACCGACCAGCGTCTCGATGTTCATTTCACAGAATTTGATCGGTCCCACATCGATCGCCATCCGCGCCATCGCGGGCCTGGTCGGACTCTCCGGCACCGTCTCGGCTTGCGCCTTATTCGCCGACGAATGCCAAACCCAAGTGCCCGACAACGCCACCGCAGCAGCGATATGAATCACAGCACTGAACACATAAAAGACCCGGCTACTCCCGCGCCCCGGGAGGGCGTCCGCCGGAGCCGCTTCCTCCGCCTGTTCCTCGTGCAGCAAGCCTGGTGGCTGCTGTTTCGAACGCAAGTTCAGATTCATGCGGCGACCCTCCGCGTCTTGATGAATGGAGTTGAAGAACCCGCGGCGGCCGGCGCCGCATTGGCCAACTGCGACAACACCAGCCGGGCGATGAATTCGCATTCCCGAACAATTCGCTGCACATGCACACTCAGCAGGCTTCGGGCGAGCCAGGCCGGAATGGCAACGAGCAGTCCGCCGATCGCCGGCGCCAGGGCCGGAAAAATCGCGGAATACGTCATCGCCTGACCGGCGGAATCTGAGTGCGCTGCCGCAGAATTTGCGATACCGATGGCCAGCAAGTCAAACAGTGAGCCCACGAATCCAATCAAGAGTGCGAGTCGCCCCAGCTCGTTGAGCACGAGGAAAGTGTCTTCTAAAGCGGTTCGTTCTCGGGAAATTGCTGTGTCTAAAGCATGCCGCACCGCCGGCAGGCCGTTGCCCGACTCGAGCAATCCCGCCAATGCAACGCAGCACACGCTGGCGTCCGTCTGTTGGCACAGCGACTCCGCTCGTCGCCAGTCCGCGGCGCGCAGCAATGGCAAGAGTTCCTTCGCGAAATTGTCCGTGTTATGAAAGCGCCGCAAAAACAGCCAAATTCGCTGACCAATCGTTCCGATGCTGATAATGCTGAGCAGAAACAACGCTCCTAGCGCGGCTTCGCCGCCAAACGGAGCAAGCTGCCTTAGCATGTGGTGAATCATGAGACGCGGCGGCGCGTGTGCGTTGCCTGCCGTGCTATGGACGCGATACGAAGCGGCGGTTTATCCCTAAATCACGTGACTGCGCCCAGGTCGATGTGACGCCAGCCAGATGAGAATTGCGTTAAGTGCAGTCACGCCAGCAGAAGACAGCTTGGCGCCAATGCGTTTAATAATAGCTAGCAGCGGCTCGCCACGGCGTCGCCCATCTGCTGGCAAGAAAGCTTTCCGCCGAGGTCGGCCGTTTTGCACTCGTCCGCTAGCGTCTTTTCGACGGCGCTGCGAATCCGCTTGGCTGCGGCGGGAAATTGCAGGTGATCGAGCATCATCGCGGCGCTGAGGATGGCGGCGATGGGATTGGCGATGCCGCGGCCGGCGATGTCGGGGGCCGAGCCGTGAACGGGCTCGAACATTGAGGGAAACTTGCGTTCGGGGTTCGTGTTGGTGCTGGGGGCGAGGCCGAGGCCACCGCCGAGAACGCCGCCCAGGTCGGTGAGGAGGTCGCCGAAGAGGTTGGAGGCGACAATCACGTCGAACTTTTCCGGCCAGCGAACGAGGTTCATGATCAGCGCGTCACAGTGTTGCCGCTGAGCAGTCACGTCAGCGTATTGCGGGCGGAGTTCTTCGAGCGTCTCGTCCCAGAGGACGTAGGCGTAGCGTTGGGCGTTGCTTTTGGTGGCCATCGTGAGCTGGCGGCGGCGGGTGCGGGCGAGCTCGAAGCCGTAGCGGAGGATGCGTTCAACGCCTTTGCGCGTGTGCAGAGCGGTCTGAACCGCCACCTCATCGGGCGTGCCGCGTTTCAGCCGGCCACCGTTATCGACGTATTCCCCTTCGCTGTTTTCGCGGATGACGACGAAGTCGATCTCCGCCGGACCCTTGCCGGCCAGCAGGCTCTTCACGCCCGGATAGAGCTTGCTCGGGCGGACGCAGGCATATTGATCGAACGTCTGGCGAATTTTGACGAGCGGGGCCAGCGTGATGTGGTCCGGGACCAGGTCCGGCCAACCGACGGCACCGAGGAGTATCGCGTCAAACGGCCGGAGGACGTCAATAAAATTCTCCGGAACGACGTCGCCGTGCTGCTTGTAGTAATCGACGCCCCACGACAAATGCGTCAGATCAAGCTTGAACGAGCCATCGAGCTCCTGCACGCGGCTGAGGACTTTCACCGCTTCCGCGGTAACTTCGGGTCCGATACCGTCGCCCGGATAGACGGCGATTTTGAGGTTCTTGGTCATGGGGGTATTAGACCAAGAAGCGAGGGAGTCGGGAGTGGGCGGTAGGCAGAAGAGCCGACGCCTCATCGATCGGTACAGCGGCCTTCGCGCAGGTCCTGCCGCGCCTCTTCAGCAAGCCAATTCAAGCGGCCGGAGACAACGTCTGCCTCGAACTGCCGATCCCATTCGGCCGCGTCGTACTCGGCGAACCAAGCGCGAAACGAGGCGCGGTCATCTTCGGACAACTTCCGAACGGCTTCTTCGATTTCTTGCACCGTGCTCATACCAGAAGATTACCCCTCGATAATCAACAATTCAAGCGCGATTTCAACGGAGCGGCTGAGTCGGGAGGAGCGAGGCGGCAGTCTCGCGTTAGTGCGTTACGAGGGAGGACCCTCGTAACCAGAGTCTTACTCTGCTTCTTCCTCGTGGTACCGTTCTTTCTGGCCGCTGCCGAAGCGGAGGAAGAGAATGACGACAGAAAGCGTGCCGATGATGGCGAGGACGGTTTTGGTTTGATCGTAGAGCGTGGGGCCGCTGAGGCGGTTCCAGATGGCGAGCGCGAGCTCGGAGGGTTCGGCGTGGTGCAAGTCGGTCGAGGGCGCGTCGTCGCGCGGACGGGGCTCGAGCGAGGTGAAGGACGTGGCGGGGCCGGAATCGAACGAGTGGTGGTTGTCGCCGGTTAACGTCGAGGGAGTGAGGTCATGCTGGCTGGGCGAGACGGCAACGCGAGGATCGACATCCGGAGCGCCGAAGGGCGATTTGCTGGGGCCGAAACGCGTGGCGGATTCGTTTTTCGCGGGCGGCGAGAGGAGCGGATCGAAGGGTTGCGTGACGGCGGGCGTCATCGCCAGCGAATTCGGTGGTGGTTCGCGAGGCGGAGATTCACGCAGGGCGGTTGCCTGTGGCAGCGCTGGAGAAATCGGCGGGGGAGGTGAATGAAAGCCGCTGCCTGCTGTGGACGGGTTTGGCGAGCCGCTGGCAGCAAGCGAGTTGGAAGAAACACCATCGCTGCCCGGCGCGCCGCCGGGGACGACGGTGCCGAGGAATTGCAGAACGCGTCCGCCATAGCTGCCGGAGGTGTAGCCTGGGCCGGAGCCGAAGAGGACGCCTGCCAATTCGCCGCGCTGGTTGAGAATGGGTCCGCCGGAGTCGCCCTGCCGCGCCTCGGTGGCGAGCTCGACCATTTCATGCGGAAAATCGACGCCGGGGGCGAGATATTGCGTACACCGACCACTGGCCATTCGCCAATCGCCGCTGCCATAGCCGCCGATCGTCAGCGATTCCCCCGGCTGCGGCGCTACCGCTGTTACGGGAATCGGTGAAACTCGCGGCCGATAGATGCTCAGCGCCGCAAGGTCCCAATCCTTGTCCGTTTTCACAACTTCGGCTGGCGATTTGAACCCGTCAGGAAATTCGACGGTGATCTGCCCGGCGGCATCGCGGACGACATGCCAGTTGCTGACGACGAGACCGAACTGGCCGCGAGCATCGATCAGCGTGCCGCTGCCGTAGGAGATGCCGTCTTTTTCGGGGACGACAATGCGAGCGACGGCCGGAAGTGCGGAGGATTGCGGAGTGCGGAATGCGGAGCTCGGAACGCCGGGCTGAGCCGAACCAGCGCCTGGAACGCCGCTTTGAGCGACAGTTCGCGGACTTCCAACGCCTGAACTCTGACCGCTATATCCCGGCGCCTTCGGTCCGGGCATTTGCCGGATCGGAAATTGGGCGCGGGCGGGCGCAATGCTCGTGGCAAAAAAAATCGAGGCAGCGAGGACCAGAAATCCCGCCGATAATCGGTGCGCGCGGATAAACCGCAGACAGCCGGGGCTGTTGGCACAGACCCAATAATGGGAAACCGGGGGGCTGGACACTTCGCACCTCGAAAACCGCCACGCGAGGTGACACGGAAGCTAAAGCTATAGCCACAGAGCGAAGGTTCGGAGTCCATCGCCCTGCTCGGAGTTGGCCGCACATCGAGCGTCCGTGCACTGTGTTCATCGACGCAGTGCTGTCATGGCTACAACATCGCGAACACCGGTGTACCTGGCAGGCGCAACCGGCGCTCATGCGTTTGCCAGGCAGGTTCGGCACGGGTGTAATAAGCGGCTGCGAAATGCCCCATCATGCGAGGGGTGAGCGGCGTCGTCTCGTCTCGCGACACCAAGGCGATAAGCGGTTAGCGATGGGCGTGGCCACTTGAATGGCCGCCTGGCGAAGTGTGCGAGAGATGCGTTTGATTTCCCGAATGGCCGCCAGCCGCGGGTGTCGGATGGGCCGTGGACTGGCCGGCCGCAGCGGTGGCGTTGCCATTACCGCCTTGTAGCGATCGATTTTGCTGCTTGTGCTGCAGCATCTCTTCGGCCTTGGCAAGCAGTTGAGGATTGTTCGATTGTTTGGCCCGTTGAAGCAACTGCAATGCTTCCTCCATTTTCAGCCGGCGGAGTTCCTGTTCGAGATGGTGGATTTGGGCCAATTCGCCGGCGAGTGGCGAGGATCCGCCGGTGAGCGAATTCGTGTTGGTCGCGCCGGAAGTTGCGCCAGAAGTATTGATCGCTGAGGAACTTCCGCTGGTGCTGGTTGTACCGGTTGAGGAGTTTGGATTCAGACTCGACACATTGGGACGATTGGCCGCAGGGGTGCCCGGCATAAAACCGTTGGCGTTGCCGGCATGAACTGGCGCGTTCGGATGGCCGCCGCTATGATCGCCGGCGTGGCTGCCGCCGCCCGGTCCGTGGGCGTTGGCGTTATTCGCGGAAAGGAAAAGGCACACGGAAAAGCAGGCCGCGGCAGACAGGATGAAGCGCATGGTCGGTTCCTCGCCAAGATGTGAATCAAGATGCAAATCGAAGGTGGCTAATCAAAACCTTATGTCGCTTCGCGGCTGTCGGCCTGCCGAAGCAGCCATCCTGACGAAAGAGTCATGCGGCAATTTGGCAACAGGGGTCCCGACCGTGTACCGGATCGAACGGTTGTTCCGGCAGAGACGCGATCGTTAGTTGACGTAAGAATCGAACACTCGGACTCGCTCCCAGTTTGGCTTGTTCTCTGCGATGAATTCGTTGTGTCGCGGCGCGATTTGGTAGGCGTCATGGGCCTCGCGGCTATCAAAGACGACCTGCAAAGCCACATCGAAATCCGTCTGATTCACCGGCCGCGTCAGATCGGGCACGACCGTGCCGGCGGCAAAGAAGACTTCGCCCGGATGGCCCTTGAGATATTTCTGACAGGCCTGGACCATCTTTTCGATCGCCGCTGGCGAGCGGTCCTTGAGCGTGAAATAGACCATGTGGGCGAGCATTCGATACCTCTTGTCGGGACGTGGTTGTGTGGTGTTGAGTGGTCCATAATAGGGAAACGACGGCGGGGCCAAGAGAGGGGGAGTGGGCGAGAGGGAGAGTGGGGGAACTGGACTTCTAGACTTCAAGGGGTTTGGTGATGCGAAAGTCAACAATGAGACTGTGGCTGGTGTCGGTGTTGGCGCTGGTTGCGAGTGTTCCGCTGTGCGTATTCGGAGCGCCGAAAGATGGTCGCTATTTATATGTTGTCTGTCCTGGGATTCGGAATTATTTGGAGTTCGGCGGGGCCGGGGTTTTGGTCTTCGATATCGACAACGGCCACAAGCTGGTCAAGCGGATCGCGACGCAGGCGAGCCGCGAGGAGAAGCCGGACAATATCAAGGGCGTTTGCGCGAGCGCGGCGACGCAGCGGCTGTATTTCACGACGACGAAAAAGATTTACTGCGTCGATTTGGCGAGCGAGCAGACCCTGTGGGAGAAGTCGCCGCCGAATGGAACGGACCGAATGTCGATCACGCCGGACGGCAAGATCATTTATGTGCCGTCGTTTGAGAAAGACACCTGGAACGTGCTCGACGCGGCGAGCGGGGATTTGATTCGGGAAATTGAAACGAAGAGCGGCGCCCACAACACGGTAGTCAGTCGCGACGGGCAGCGGATGTATCTGGGCGGGTTGAAATCGCCGATGTTGTTCGTCGCGGACACAAAAACGCACGAAATCGTGCAGAAGGTCGGCCCATTCGCGGGTGCGATTCGACCGTTCGTCGTCAATGGCAAGCGGACACGGGCGTATGTCTGCGTCAACGATTGTCTGGGCTTCGAAATCGGCGATCTCACGACGGACAAAAAGCTGCACCGTGTCGAAGTTCAGGGCTTCGAGCGCGGAGCAGTGAAGCGCCATGGGTGCCCGAGCCATGGAATCGGTCTGACACCGGATGAAAAGGAAGTTTGGGTAGTCGATGCCTACAACCAGCGGGTGCATGTGTTCGACAATACTGTCGAGCCGCCGAAGCAGAAGGAAAGCATCGCCGTGCGCGAGCAGCCAGGCTGGGTGACGTTCAGCCTCGACGGCAAGCTCGGCTATCCATCAACGGGCGAAGTGATCGAAACCACGACGAAGAAAATCGTGACGGCGCTCGCCGACGAAATGGGCCGGGAAGTCCACAGCGAGAAGATGGTCGAAATCCAGTGGCGCGGTGGCAAGGCGATCGCTGTCGGCGATCAATTCGGCGTCGGCCGCGTTGGGCCTTAAGCAGCCGGCGCCATCGCGTTTGAAAGTGCCGAATTCAGATCGGCGAGCGACAGTGGGTGGGCCAGAACGGCGTCGATGCCCGATTGTTGCGCAAGAACGTGGTCTTCAGGCCGCGGAAAATGCAGCAAGAGGATGCGGCGCGCATGCGGCTGACGGTCTTGAGTAATTGACTGTTTTTTGAAAGCGGAAGCCTGTTCCCAGCCGTCAAAAATGACTATCGCGGGCGAAATCGACGAGGAAATAAGTGGGCCAAAGAGTAGCGGCGAGAATCCCAGTTGCTCAACTGCAGCCGCGATGTAGTCGTAGGCGGATAAACGAGCCGTACAAATCTGCACCGAACGACGCTTGGGCCGACTGCCGCTTGCGAGCTTAACCATGCGTGCGATGCGATCCGTGTCGGTCGCAGTGCGCGGCGAAACAACCGCGTGGTCGTCCAGCGCCAGCTCGATCGGCAGGCGCTCGCGCCAGTTTCGCCAGGCGATGCGAGTCACACCCGCCATTGGCTTGCCGCTGCGCTGCTCTCCTTCGCTCCATGGGCCAGTCAGCACCAGCAACCGCGCGAGCGGCTCGCGTGCATGGAGGTTCTCGACGTGTTCAGCCGCGAATCGCCCGGAGCGGGATTGAACGAAGACGATCGCTTGCGGATAGCAGCCATTGCTCGAGTTAGCGGCAGCCGCTGCCGGCGATTCGAATCGTTGGCAATCGGCATGCGTTCGCAGCCACGCGATCGCCTCCTCAAAAACCGGCTCCCGCCAGTCGCCGATGACCCAAATCGACTTTAGCGACATCGTGGCGGCCCTCCTGGCCAGTGTGGGCTAACGGGCAGTTTGATTCTCGCTCACTTGCTCTTCGAAATTCTTCACCATGCTGACAGCTTCGGCCGCCGTGCCAGCGTCCCGCAGGCCGTCGAGAAATCCGGGAGCGGCAATCAGCCGACTGAGTCGCGCCAGCGTCCGCAGGTGCTGCGAATCATCGACCGAGCAGATCAAAAAGAAAACGTCGGTCAACTGGCCGCTTTCACTGCCGAACGGTATGCCGCTCCCCGTCTTGCCCAACGCCACAAACGGCTGGCCAAGAACGTGCGGCAGCGGCCGGCGCGGATGCAGCAGCGCGACGCCGTTGTCGAGCGCCGTGGGATGCAGTGTTTCACGAGCCTGCACCGCTTCGGCCATCTCTGCCGAGTCCCACAGCATGCCCGTCTTAGCGGCCAACTCAACCATCGCCTTGATCACCGACGACCGCGTGCGGGCATCCAATGGAATCGCAATCGCCTCGGGCAGCAGCAGCTCGCTGATTTCGACGCTGGCGGCTTCGTGGATTGGCGCGGCCCGGTCGAGCAGCGCCTGCACTTGATGCAGATCCGCCTCCCCCGCCGCGCCAATGCGCTCTTCCAGCCAGTGGTGAATTTCCCCTTTGGAAAATCGCCAGTGCCCGGCGATTTTGCGACCAGGAACATTGCCCCGCTCGGCCAGCTTTTGCACCTGGCCAGGCGAAATATGCAGATAGCGGGCGAGGGTATCGGTATCGAAATCTTGTGTAGGCATGTAGGAATTGTGCGCGGGAGAAGCGGGCAGGTCCAGGGCGGTTTCCGGTGGGGCAGGCATCTTGCCTGCCTTGTTTGACTGAAATACCAACGACTCAATGGCAGGCAGGATGCCTGCCCCACGTTAGAACGTATCCACCGATTCACTCGTGGTGCCAATCATATCCGGCGGGCGCGTCACCACGCTCAAGGCCTCCAGATCGGCACGAATTCGCTGCCACGTCCAAAATGCGGCGCCAAAACCAAAAATGGCCACGATGACGAGAATGACCATCGCCGTTTGTTTCCACTGCCCATCGGCGCTAAACATCACGAGCAACAAAGCCATGAGCGGCGCGACGGGCGATGTGAACAGATAGATGCTGGCCTGGCGCCCTAGCTCAATCAGCCGCTGACGCTCCGAGGGGTCTGGCGTGCTATTGGCCAGCAATGCCGGAATAAAAACGCGGACGCTCAGCCAGGTCGTCGCCAAAAACGGCAAGCAACAGGAGATGATTCCGCAGGCGAGCATCGAGAGCATGAAGTGCATCAGCCCTTGCAGGGAGATGATCCCCGAAACGGCCCAAATGAAAACGGGAAAGGCAATGCCGGCGACAATCCACAAGCCGAAACCGATCGCGGCGACGCCATGGCCGAGCAACACTGCGCGGCGGCGGGCAAACGCCAGCATGTTCTCATCGACACTTTCTCCGCGATTCAACTTCTGAAGCGCGCGAGCCATCGGCACGGCCCACCTAATCACCAACACCGAACCGAGCGTATAGAGCACCGGATTTAGGACTTGGGCAGACATCCAAAAGGCGTTGACGAATGCCTCCTGTCTCGGTTTATCCAATGGCTCGACGGCTTCGGGCAGATAAACAAAGGCGTTGTAAAAAAGATTGAATCCGCCTGCCGCCAGGAAGATCGGTAAATTCGTTGGAAAGAGGGAGAACTTGGGAAACTGACGAGCAAAGTGTCGCCACCCGCTTTTGAGATCGTTGACTAGGTCCCAGGCCCGTGGATTGAGGCACAACATGATCTCGCGGGCCATTGCCGCGCCGTCCGGCGGGCGCTGCGCCGGATCAGGCGAAAGCGTCTTTCGCAGCACATGTTCCAGACGCATCGCGACCGGATCGCGCAGCACGCTCGACGCAGAAGGCTTGTCTTGTCGGCGACGTTTAGCCATCGCCGTCAGCATCGCCGTCCAACCATCCTCCATGTCGTCTTCGTAAAACGGCCGCTCGCCGTAAAGCAGCTCCCACAGCACGACAGCTAGCGAGTAGAGGTCGCTGCGGCCGTCGAGATCTTGCGGCTCCCGCTCGTGCGCCGGATTGCAGGCCTCAATCTGCTCGGGCGACATATAGGCCAGGCTGCCGCCGAAATAGGCCGCGGGGCTAGCGCCGTCGAGCTGCGAGCAAAAGCTGATATTGAAATCGGCCAGTTTCGGCGAGCCGTCGGCCGTGAGCAGCACATTCGCCGGTTTCACATCGCGGTGCAGGACGCCCTGCCGATGGGCATGATCGAGTGCGTACGCGAGTTGAATGCCCAGGCGGCAAACCGTTTCCGGCCAACCCGCAGCCGCCAGTCGCCGCTCCAGTCGCGAAGTATCGGCCGCACCGGTGCCGCTTTTTTCCACTGCTTCGCGAACCGCTGTCATCAGCAGCGAGCCGTTGCGGGCCGCCGGCGCGGTGAGCCGCACGTGTTTGCAAACCTCGGCCAACGTGCCTCCCGGTGCAAACTGCATGTACAAGAGCCGCACCTTCTGCCCCGGCAACGTCCGCTGGTCATAAACGCGGATGATGTTCGGGTGCTCCAGCGTCGCCAGCGTTTGCGGCTCATTTCCTTTGTCGGCCGAAAGCTTCAAAGCCACCAGCCGCTGCATCGAAACCTGCCGGGCCAGGAAAACGCTCCCGAATGCTCCTTTGCCTAGCTCGACGAGCAAATCAAAGTCATCCACCTTTTGGCCGGCCGCAAAGCCTTCGATTTTTCGGCCCGTGCAGACCTGCGTCGTGACCGAAAAATCGGCCGTGCCCATCAAACGGCGAAGGGCATCGGCCGAGCGCGGGAAGCGTTGGTAGTAGTCGCGTGGCGACACGTTGTCGCCGGCCGTGCGGCGGATGTGATATTCCTCATAGATCAGATCACAGGGCGGCTCCCCGTTTTCCAGCAGTTCCGGGAACTCGGTCGTGTACGTTTCCAGCGGCTTTTTCCGGCCCCGCTGCGTCCGTTGCTCCAAATCCACCTTCACCAGCTCGATGAGAACCATCCGGCGGTGCGTCGGCGGCTCGGGTGGCAGAAATTCGACCAGTGTTGGCTCGCCGCCGGTGTCCCAGGTAGCGATGAACCGCTCCAAACGCGCGGACAGATCGTCCCAGGCAAACGTCGCGGCTTCGGCGGTTTGTTGCAGCGTCATGGCAATCGGGCAAGAGGCAAATTTGGTTGTAGTGAATACTACGGTAGTTGACTACACTGGCTGCGCGGCTGGTTTGCTCTTCTCGGCATTTTCAATCGGCCCTCCTATGAGCGAAGACCTAATCGCCCGAATTCGTGAGCGCGACCGGCAAGCACTAGCGGAATTCATTGCTAGTCACCGGCTGCAGCTCATGGCGTTCATCGAACGGCAACTGGGGGCGGCGCTGCGGCGAAAAATTGAGCCGGACGATGTTTATCAGGAGGCCAGCGCCGAGGCGCTCCGGGCGCTCGCGACGGCAGAGCTCGGCGACCGTGATCCGTTTTCGTGGCTCTGTCAAATTACGGAGCATCGGATCATCGACTTGCACCGGCGTTTTTTTGGCGCCCAAAAGCGCGACGCGGCCAAAGAAGTGCCTCTGGGTTCATCCCGCGGCACGGATTCGCAGTCCGGCGGCCTCATCAATCTGCTCGTCGCCAGCATGACCACGCCCAGCCAGGTTTTCTCGCGAAACGCCCGCGAGGAGCGGCTGCTGGAGGCAATGGGCAAATTGCCCGAAGAGCAGCAAACTGCGCTGAAGTTGCGCTATATCGAAAATCTGCCCAGCAAAGAGATCGCCGAGCGACTGGGCAAAACCGACGCCGCCGTCCGCGTCATGTTAACGCGGTCACTCAAGCGCCTCCACGAATTGCTCGGCGAGCCGTAATTTGGTTCTTCGGTTCTTCGGCGGGTGGCTGGGTTTTGCGAAGCATAACCCGGCTTCGCCGCGCCCTACGGCTTCACCGGATGCCGAATCGCCTTCCCCGCGAGTCTTTCGGTCGGCTTCTCGTTCTCCACGGCAACCTGCCCGTTCACCAGCACCAGCTTCGTCCCCGTCGCCCATTGCAGCGGCTTATCGTATGTCGCCGTGTCACGGAACGTCGCCGGATCAAACACCACCACGTCCGCATAATAACCAGCCTTCAAAAAGCCTCGATCCGGAAGACTCAGCACTTCAGCCGGCAAGCCGCTCGCGCTATAAATCGCCTGCGCCAGCGGAATGATCTTGCCCTCAATCGCATAGCGGCCAATTTTCCGCGGAAACGTGCCAAATGCCCGCGGATGCGGCTGAGCCGGCGAATCCAGCGACTGCGTGCTCCCATCGCTGGCCGTCGCAACCCACGGCTCGCGCATGAACAGCCGCACTTCATCCTCATTCATTCCGAAGGACACGATCTGAGCCCCGCCACGCCGCATCACGTCGAGCGTTACGTCGAACGGTGTCTGATTCGTCAGTTTTGCGATTTCGGCCAGATTCTTGCCTTGCCAACTGCGCTCGGGCGAAAAACTGGCAATCATGACCGCTGAGCCGCCATCGCGCTCTTTTAGAGCGCTTTCAATCCTCGACCGCAATTTCGGCCCCTTTGCCGGATCATCGAGCCCCGCTTTCAGTTTCTCCCACGATCGGTATTCGTCCGGAATCAGCGTCGCCGACAGCGAGGTGCTGCTCGCCGTGTACGGATACTGATCCGCCGTGACGCGCTGACCGCCCTCCCGCGCCCCCTTGAGTTTGTTGATCGCATCCGGCGCCAATCCCCAATTCGACCTCCCGCTGACCTTGATATGCGACACATGCACCGGCAGCTTAGCCTCGCGGCCGATCTTCAAAATCTCGTCCAGCGATTCCAGCAGCTGCGATCCTTCATTGCGAATATGCGACGCATAAATCCCGCCATGCTTGCCCACCACTTCCGCAATCGCGACCAGCTCGTCGGTCTTTGAAAACGATCCCGGCGTGTAAATCAACCCCGTCGCCATTCCACAAGCGCCGTCCTTCATCGCCCGCTCGGCGAGCTCCCGCATCTTTTCCAGCTCCTCCGGCGACGGCGGCCGATTCTTGTCCCCCGCCATCACCTGATTACGCAGACTTCCATGCGGCAGCAGATGCAGAATATTCGTCCCCGCGCCGTCCGTATCAATCTTCTTGTAATATGCCCCCACATCGACCGGCCCCGACCCGCAGTTCCCCGTCACCACCGTCGTGCAGCCCTGCATTAGAAAATTCGCGTTTGATCTCGTCTTCGCCTGCACGATACCGCTATCGCTGTGCGAATGCAGGTCGATAAACCCCGGAGCAACGATCAGTCCCTTGCAATCAACGCTCCGCGGCGACCCCGCCACCTCAAACTTGCCCACAGCCACAATGCGATCGCCCTTGATCGCCACATCGCCGACTGAGCCTTCGGCGTTGCTGCCGTCGTAAACCGTTCCGCCGCGCAGCACGAGATCAGCAGAAATGGGATCGGCAGTTACGAGCGCCAAAGCGAAAAGTAGAGTTGCAGACATTTACGTGTCAGGTAGCTGGAGTCAGTCGGCGACGATAATAGAAAGCCGTAATCAAAGAACTTCGACACAGCCGCAAAACAGCACAGAGTAGTCAGTACTCAGTACTTCGTACTCCCTACTGCATGTATAACGAACCATTGTCCTGTTCGCAAACCTCCAATACCACCATGTCACGCCCCCTATTTCTTAGCTTCCTTGCCGTCGCATTATTGGCTGCGGATATCGCTTCGTCTCGATCTGCCGACCGCCCGCCCAACGTCATCCTGATCCTCATCGACGACATGGGCTGGACCGATCTATCGTGCTACGGCAGCTCGTTTTACGAAACTCCGAACATCGACCGCCTCGCCGCCAGCGGCATGCGGCTGACCCACGGCTATTCCGCCTGCACCGTCTGTTCACCCACGCGAGCGGCCGTCATGACCGGTAAGTATCCGGGCCGGCTGCATATCACCGACTGGATCGAAGGCTCGAAGCGGCCCTATGCCAAGCTAAAAGTGCCCGATTGGCGAATGCACCTGCCGCACGAAGAAATCACCATCGCCGAGACGTTCAAAGCCAACGGCTACGCGACCTGCCACATCGGCAAATGGCATCTCGGCGGCCCAGAGTACGCCCCCACGACACAGGGCTTCGACATCAACATCGCCGGCACCCACGCCGGCTCGCCGCCGACCTATTTCTTTCCCTACAAGAACAACAACAGCTCGCTGCCCGGCCTCGAAAACGGACGGCCGGGAGAGTATTTGACGGATCGCCTGACGGACGAGGCCATCAAGTTCGTCTCTGCCGCCAAAGATAAGCCGTTCTTTCTCTACATGCCGTTTTACGCCGTTCACACTCCGCTGATGGCCAAGCCCGAGAAGATCGCCAAATATCAAGCGAAGGCCAAGCCGGAAAACCCCCAACATAATGCCACGTATGCCGCCATGATCGAAAGCCTCGACGAAGGCATTGGCCGCCTCATGGCGCATTTAGACCAACTCAAGCTCCGCGACAACACCATCGTCGTTTTCACCAGTGACAACGGCGGCTTAAAGCTCAACCAGGTCACCTCCAATGATCCCGCCCGCGCCGGCAAAGGCTCCGTCTATGAAGGTGGCATCCGCGTGCCGTATATCTTCTCCTACGGGCCCAAAATTCGCGCCGGCGCGACAAGCGACGCGGCTGTCATGAGCATTGATCTCTTCCCAACGCTTGTGGAATTGTGTGGCTTATCGCCCAAGCCCGAAAAGCCAGCTTGGGATGGCGTGAGCGTCGCTTCGGTGCTCTTAGAAAAGGAGCCCACCAAACGTGACACGCTCTATTGGCACTACCCGCACTATCACCCCGGCGGCGCTACGCCCTACGGCGCCGTTCGCTCTGGCGATTGGCGGCTCGTCGAGTTTTACGAGAATGGTAAGACAGAACTCTACAACCTGAAGGACGATGTTGGCGAATCGAAAGACTTGGCCAACTCACAGCCGCAAAAACGCGACGAATTGCTCAGCCTGTTGCGAAAATGGCGCAGCGAAGTCGGCGCCCAGATGCCTACTCCCAATCCCGAATACAACGCCGAGCGCGACGCGCAACAAATGGGCTGGCAAAGGTAAGGCGAAAGCCAAATCGTAGGGTGGGCTATGCCCACCTTTACACGTCGATCGTCCGCTGCACCTGCTGATACGCTTCCCAGTAAGTCTTCTTCAGAGCGATCTCATCGTCCTCCGCCGCCGGCTGCATGCGGCCATTCACATCCACTCCGCGCGACACCAGTGTATGCTTGCCGGACGCCACCGCGCCTAAGTCAATCGAGAAAAACCGCCAGCAATATTTTTCGTTCGGCTTGTCGTCGATCTTTGCATCGCGCCATTCGCCGTCGTCCAATTTGACTTGCACCGACTTGATCGGCGTGCCGTCACCCCACACGGCACCATACGCTTTGAGCGGCGTTTTGCCGTCTTGCTCCGGACGACGCGTAACTCGAGCAATCACCGACTTAAGATTCATCTTCGCCACGGAGCTCTCGACGAAAACCACCTGACCATCCTGCCGCTCACCGCGAACCGTCACATAATCGCGCCCCATGAATCGGCCCATATATCGGCGATTCCGGACTTCAATCCGCGTCAACCATTTCACATTCGCAATGCCATACCAGCCCGGCACGATCAACCGCAGCGGCGCCCCGTTCCGCGGCTCCATCGGCTGCCCATTCCGCTCATAAGCCACAATCAAATCCAGCCGCATCGCGTCTTCCAGCGACATACTGCGGCCAAACGGCACCTCGATTGTCAATTCCCGCGGCGTTCCCTTCCGCAGCGTCTCGTTCTGCTTATCGACGCCTAAAAAGACGACTTCCAGGGCTCCCGCTTTGATGCCGCAATCTTTCAGCAGCGCCGCCAGCGGCGTTCCGGTCCAGCGGCTGTTATAGACAGCACCCGAAAATCCCGCCGACGAGCCATTACCCGAGCATTCCAGTGTCATCAAGCGATCTTCGCGCGGCAACGCTTTAATTTCATTGATCGTCAGCTTGCGCGGCCGCTCAACAAGACCGCTGATCTCCAGCTGAAAGCCGGCTGAATCGACTTTCGGCATTCCGTAGTGCTGAACGCTAAAAACCTGGTCCTGCGGCGTGAGCCATTCGTCGAGCGTTTCCCAATCGAGGCTGTCGGGCTTGGCCCGCGGCACGTTTTGAAACGGCACCAGTTCTTCGGCGGCGTCCTGACCGGCAAAGACAAACGACGGCAGGCTCATCGCGGCCAGGCCAGCTCCAAACGAAGTAAGCCCAGCCCTCAACACAGCCCGCCGCGAAGCCACGCCGATACTCATTTGAATATTCTCCTTAACCACGACTCACTCTGCTCACCTTTTGTCGTCCGCCGTCAGCCGAATGTCAATCTGTGTGACCTCGCCCGGTTTGATCGTGATCCGTTTGCGTGTTCGCAATTCACCCGCCGGATGTGTGATCTCAAGCTCATACTCACCGGGCGGAACTTCGGCCAGGCGAAACCGGCCGTCGGCAGCCGTAAGCTGATACCACGGATGATCGAACACAAAAATGTAAGCCCGCATCGCGCTGTGAAACACGCAGCCGACTGTCACCGGCTGGCGAATTCCGCCCGCGCGGTCGAAGCGAATGATTTGCTCACCGCCGCCCGGCATATTGGAATTGAACGTCGCAATCTCGCTGCTCGACTGCACATTGTGCGTCGCCTGATCGGCGTTGGTGAACTTGACCGAATCGCCCCGGCGAATCACGACCGTTTCCGGCGTGAATTGAAAGTTATGCTGGTCGATAACAATGGTCTGCGGCTGCCGGTCATTTTCCGCAACCGGCTTGGCGCGAATCGCTACCACCGCCTCGGCCAGCTCGCCCGCCTTGGCTTGTTTGACGTAATACCTCGCATACCGCCAGGGGCGCGCGGGATCAGCCTGATACGCGATGACGCCTTCAACGGTCCCGTTTTGTGCTACGGCGGGAGGCCCGCTTACCGCGACAAATAGCAGCAGAACACAAACCAGCGTCGAACGTCGGCGCAGCCTAATCGGCAGTTTGAGATTCTCGATCATTGCTCACGCGTCAGAAGCGAGGAACGCGAAGAATTCTAACGCAAATTCTCCTCCGCGTGCTCCGCGCCTCCGCGTGATTGGCTCGCCCTACGAAAACAAATCTTTCAGCGGCTGGCCGTCATGGGCCACTTTGAAGGGCCGCTTCGAGGGCGAGATAAACTCCTGCGCGAGTGGCAGGCCCAGTGCATAGGCGATTGTCGCATTGAAATCCGCCACTCCAATCCGGCCGTCCTCAATCGACTGAGCGTCCTTGTCCGACTTGCCGTGCGTCCGTCCGCCTTGAATGCCGCCGCCGGCGAGCAGGCCCGTGAACGCGCCGGGATGATGATCGCGACCCGTGTTCTCATTGATCTTGGGTGTGCGGCCGAATTCGGTAGCGACAACCACGAGCGTATTCTCAAGTAACTTCTTCGCTTCGAGATCCGCCAGGAGCGCAGAAAGAGCCTGGTCGAGGTTCTTGCCCTTCGTGGGCATTTCCTTGAAGACATCGCGGTGCATGTCCCAGCCGCCCTGCGTGACTTCCACAAAGCGAACGCCATGCTCGACGAGCCGGCGTGCCAGCAAACAAGCCTTGCCGAGCGTGCTGTCGCCATATTCCTGTTTCGCTTTGTCCGACTCCGCGTCGATGTCGAACGCTTTCAACTCCGAGCTTTTGAGAAGCTTGATCGCCTCTTGATACAGCTCCGAATAAGCCTTCACATCCTTGTGCGGATATTTTTTCTCGAACGCCGCGTCGAACGACGAAGTCAGCTTCATCCGGCGGTCGAACTGGTTCGCTTGCAAATATTTTGGCTGCTGCGTGTTTTGCAGGCCCGCCGCCGGATCTCCGACGGGAACGGGGCCAAAGCGGGCATCCAGAAAACCGGGGCCAGGATGTCCCGTACTGTTGCCGATGACCACATTGCCCGGCAAATCCTTATTCATCTTGCCCAGTATTTTTTGCGACCAGGCGCCCATCCCCGGATGGCGAATCGAAGCGATCTCCTTGTAACTCGTCCGCATCAAGTATTGGCCGGGAGCGTGAGCGCCGGTCTCAGCGGCGAGCGAACGGACGAGAGCCACTTTTTTCAGGTGCTGCGCCAGTTTCGGGAAATGCTCGCTGACTTGAATCCCAGGGACGGCAGTCTGAATCGCTTTCGTCGATCCCTGCACGTCGCGGCCTGGTTTCGGATCGAACGTATCGAGCTGGCTCATCGCCCCTTCCATGAACAGGTAAATCACCTGCTTCGCCTTGCCGCCGCTCGGCGAGGCGGCGGCCAAAGCGCTCGACACTGGTCCAGCGAATGGCGCAATGGTCACGCCCAGGCACGCCTGAGCCATATGCATTATGAATTGCCGGCGAGACGGATCGTCGAGCGAGCGAATGAGATCTCGATTCAGCATATTTAGAAGGCCGGCCGGAGGCCCGCCCCACTTTTATTGAACGAAAAGGAACTCACGCGTATTAAGCAGCGACCAAATCACGTCGCCACAGCCGACGAGGCCGTTTTTGGTCAACTCGTTGACGGCAACTTCCTTCGATGCGGCATCCGGTCGGCGACTGAGCAGCGTCAAAAAAATCACGTTCGTGCGATCCGTCGGCGTCTTACGTTTCATCACGTCGTCATAAATCACGGAGCCTTCTTCGAGCATCATGTGCGTCACCGGCCCGTTGAACATCGTCAAAATCTGCGGCACGTTGCCTTCGGTGCTGGCGGCCTCGATCTGCTCGCGGTCGCCTTGGCCGAACTCTCGTAAAAAATGACCCGGCGGCGCGGGAAGCGGCATCTCCGAGGCGCGAGCCAAGAGCTGCCCCTTGTACGCATACTTCTGCTTCATATCCTGCGTCGCCTTGCGGCCGAAGCTCGTGTTGTACTTCTCCCACTTCTCGGCAATTTCCTTGGCCGTAACTTTGCCGAGGTCGAGATCGGCCGCCTGGGCTACGCCATCCATCGATGGCCTACGGATCGCATCGGCGTTGTAGATGGCCAGCGTCAGCAGCGAATCCCAAACTTGCTCAGCGGTCATCCGCCGCAGCACCGGCCCGGCAAAGTGATACGGATCGCCAGCATAAGGTTCGACCGAGCTCGACTGCCGCTGATACGTCTTCGTGTTGTAGATAATCCGCTGATATTCCTTGAGGTTGAAATCCAGTTTCGTGACGATCGTAGTCAGATAGTCGAGCAGCTCAGGGTTTTCCGGCTGACTGTTGTCTTTGATGTCATCCACCGGCTCAATAATGCCGACTCCCAAAGCCCGTTTCCAAAGGCGATTCGCGATCGTTTTGCCAAACCGCGGGTTATCCTTCGACGTCAGCCAGTGGGCGAACGCAACTCGCGGCGTTTCTCCGCCGCTGATAGGAGCATCGCCAAAAATCGCCTTCGGCTTCACCGCCTGCCCCGGCTTGCCGTCGTCGTATTGATAATCGTGCGGCAACTTGAGCGTCTGCCGCGGGTCGTCCTTCACTTGATACGTATTCGCCCGCACAAGCTGAATCGCCCCGTTAGCACCTGGAATCTTCATCAACTCGTCGCGCAGCTTATTGACGCCCATGCCACCCGCGCCGCCACGCGTCCGCACACCGAACATGAACGCCGCCATTTCATAAAACTCATGCTGCTTCCAACGATCGAACGGATGATCGTGGCACTGGGCGCAGCCAATCTGTGTGCCGAGAAACACGCGGACCGTGTTGTTCATGCTATCCAGCGGCATCCCCGAATCGCGTAGCAGATAACCGGCCGGCGGATTGTCAAAAATCTTCCCTTCCGCGGTCAGCATTTCGCGGACCCATTCGTCGTAGGGCACATTGTCCCGCAGCGACTGTTTGACCCACTCGATATAGGGCGCACCCGGCAAGTTATTTTCGGGAAAATCCTTCAGCCGCAGAATGTTGGCCCAGTAATTGAAAAAGTGACTCGCATAACCGGGCGAGTTGAGCAGTTGGTCGATCAGCTTTTCGCGCTTGTGGTCGTCCTGCGAATCGAGAAACGCGACCGCTTGCTCGTAGGTCGGAATCGTGCCGACGATGTCGAGATAGATCCGACGAACGAATTGCTCATCGGTCGTCAGCGGGTTCGGCTCGATTTGAAAGTGTTTGTAATTCGTTTCGACGAGCGAATCGATTTTGGCGGCCGCCAGGCGGTTGCGTGCCACCGTTTCGGGATCGACTTTCACGACGCGCGCGGCGCGAGCGGATTTGGATACGGTTGGCAGTTTGCCATGCTGCTCGCCAGTTTTATCTGCGGTCTTAGCGGCCGCAGCTTTCTTCGGCCCGACGCCCTTGATCATCGTCGGCCCTTTCCCCTTTTTGGCGGCTGCTTTCGCAGCCTTGCCCTGAGCAAAGATCGGCGAGGATAGGCAAACAGAAAATAGAGCCAGTACAACGAGCCAACCTAAGTGAACCCGCGGAATAGGTTGGGTGGAAAACAAACCCGAAGCGTAAGCGAGGGACCGCGATTTTCCCTCGCTAATGCTTCGGGTTAGTGTAAATCGCAACACGCATTCACCTAGTCGCATAAACGACGTCCTCCGGACAGCTTCCAGCAATTATCGCAATTACCGAATTTGGCAGCCAACAAAATGCAGTTTTGTAACGCCACGCGAATCCCGGCACGCGCGCAAATTCAGCCGCCTAACTAAATAAATACCTTAGCCGCCGAAAAATCCCCGCAGAAATGCCGCAACGGGGCCAAGAAATCGGTCAATTGGCAGGCCCAAAAGCAAAAGAAAGCCCAGCAGCCTCGTAAACGAAGCCGTGGGCTGCTTGATTCTGAATTTGCTGTAAGAAACGCCTGGATGGCATTTCCACGAGGCGACTAGTAGCGCCGGCCGCCGCCGCCACCACCGTAGCCGCCGCCACCTCCACCGCCATATCCACCACCGCCGCCTCCACGGCCGCCACGACCTCCGCCTCCGCCGCCGTAACCTCCACCGCCGCCACCGCGCTCCTCGCGCGGCCGGGCTTCATTCACGGTCAAAGCTCGGCCATCGATGTCCTTGCCGTTCATGCCCTCGATCGCCGCCTGAGCGCCGGCTCCATCGGCCATTTCCACGAAGCCAAAGCCTTTGCTTCGCCCGGTGTCGCGGTCCATGATCACTTGGGCAGTTTTCACTTGCCCATACGCTCCAAATAACTCCTCCAATTGTTCGTTGCTGACGCTGTAACTCAAATTGCCGACGTAAAGACGCGTACCCACAAAACAGTTCCTTAGAAGTCGAACCAGCCCTGCTCGCTTTTGGGCCGAGAAAAAAGAGGCCAGCGTGGTGGCCCGCCAAGTCAGAAAGAGGCGCTCAGAGCCGCGGACCACTGGAAGCAACCACGCTGCACTGTCGTCGTCCTACCAACCGGCAGTCATGATAGCGAGCGGCAGACCGGAAGTACAGTCGCGAACCAAATCACCAGAAAAGGGGACCAAACGAAGGCGATTGAGCGACCGGAATCGCCCCGTCATTCTGACGCATCGGCTGACATATATGTATCGCATGCCAGCTTGCATTCCTTGACACGCCAGCGGCCAAGGGTGACGATTTCGGTCAGTGATTTTGCGACTCTTCACGATCGGGACACACTCATGCGCCGGCTGCACCTGCTAAGTAGTTGCTTGGTTGTCTTTGCCTCATTGCTTTTGTCCATGGCGCCGGCGGCCGAGCCCCGGAAAATTACGGCTGTCGAAGGCATCACCGAGTATCAACTCGAAAACGGCCTTAAGCTGCTGCTCTTTCCCGATTTGTCGCAGCCGAAGGTCACCGTCAACCTGACGATTCTCACCGGCTCACGGCATGAAGGCTATGGCGAGACGGGCATGGCCCACTTGCTCGAGCACCTTGTTTTCAAAGGCACGCCAACGTTCAAGAACATTCCAGAAATCCTCAAGGAACGCGGAGCGCGGTTCAACGGTACGACCTGGGTCGATCGCACCAACTACTACGAGACGCTGACCGCCAGCGATGACAACCTCGAATTCGGCATCCGCTTCGAAGCCGACCGGATGGTCAACAGCTTCATCCGCCGCGAAGACCTTATCTCCGAAATGACTGTCGTCCGCAACGAGTTTGAATCGGGCGAAAACGATCCCGAGCAGCTCCTCAGCAAGCACCTGCTCGCCACGGCCTACGAATGGCACAACTACGGCAAGGACACGATCGGCAATCGCACCGACATCGAGCGAGTTCCCATCGACCGCCTCCAGGCCTTTTACAAGAAGTATTATCAGCCGGACAACGCCGTGCTGATCGTCGCCGGCAAGTTCGACGAGACCAAAGCGCTCGAATATGTCCAAAAGTATTTTGGCGCAATCCCGCGGCCGGAGCGAAAGCTGGCGGGGACGTACACCGAAGAACCGCCGCAGGATGGCGAGCGCGTCATCAATTTGCGCCGTGTCGGCGACCTGGGAATCGTTGAACCCGTGTGGCACATTTGCGCCGGCTCACACGAGGACTTCGCTCCGCTGCAAATGCTGGCCAGCGTTTTGACCACGCAACCGGCCGGCCGGCTTTACAAAGCCCTCGTCGAGACCAAGGAAGCCAGCAGCGTCAACGCCGCGGCTTACAACTGGCACGATCCGGGCCTCTTCGACATCACCGTCAAGGTTCGCCGCGAAAAATCCACGGGCGACGCCGAAAAAACGATGAACCGCGTCGTTGATGAACTGCTCGCCAAAGGCGTTACCAACGAAGAAGTCCAGCGTGCCAAACAACAGTATCTCAACAACCGCCGCCAGCAGGCCATCGACACCAGCCGTCTCGCCGTCACCTTGAGCGATTGGGTCGCCATCGGCGATTGGCGACTCTATTTCCTTCATCGCGACCGCGTCGAAAAAGTCACCGCCGCCGATGTGCAGCGCGTCGCCGCTAAATATTTGAAGACGACCAACCGCACCGTCGGCTACTTCATTCCGACCGACAAGCCCGACCTCGTGAAGGTGCCGGAGAATCCCGACATCAGCAAGCTCGTCGCCGATTACAAGGGCCGCCCGCCGATCGCCGCCGCCGAGGAATTCGACTTCAACTATCCCAACATTGAGACTCGCACCACGCGCTCCAAACTATCGACCGGCATCCAAGTCGCCGTTTTACCCAAAAAATCCCGCGACGAAGAGGTCGATTTGAGCCTGACGCTCCGCTACGGCAATGCGGATAACCTGAAGCCCATGCACAACGCGGCTGAATTTCTGCCATCGCTCATGATGCGGGGCACGAAAAAGCTTTCCTATCAGCAGCTTCGCGACGCGCTCACGAAAATCGAAAGCGAATTGCGGCTCAGCGGCGGAACGGGCTCGCTGAGCGTCTCGCTGCGTTCCAAGAAACCGCATCTCACCGCGGCTTTGGACCTCCTCAAGCAAGTCCTCCGCGAGCCGCTGCTCGATCCGAAGGAGATGGAGATCATTCGGCAATCGCGATTAGCACAAGCCGAGGCGCAGCTCACCGAACCCGCCAGCCGGGCGTCCGAACTGCTCCACCGCACGCTCAGCCCTTATCCGTCCGATGACGTGCGGTATTACACCACCTCGGAAGAAGACATCCAACGAACCAAGGCGGTTACCCTCGATCAGGTTCGCCACGTCTATGAAGACTACCTCGCCGCGACCAATGGCGAGCTCGTCATCGTCGGCGATTTCGACCCCCAGACGACGCTGAAAACGCTCGAAGACACGCTCGCTGGCTGGAAATCAAACCAGTCCTACGCCTACATCGAGCGCAAAGTGTTTGCCGACATCGGAGGTAGCAAGCATTCGGTCAATACGCCGGACAAAGCCAACGCCGTCTATCGCGCCGGCCTCGAATTCGCCATGAACGACCGAGACCCGGACTATCCGGCGCTCGTACTCGGCAACTACGTCCTCGGCGGCGGCAGCCTTTCCTCGCGACTCGGCGACCGCGTGCGGCAAAAGGACGGCTTGTCGTACGGCGTCGGCTCCGGACTCAACGCCGGCATTGCGGACAAGTACGGCAGCTTCTCCGTTTTTGCCATCTGCAACCCAGACGTGATCGGCAAAGTCGACACGGCCGTGATCGAAGAAATTCAGCGCCTGCTAAAAGACGGCATTCCCGCCGACGAGCTCGCCAAAGCTAAGCAAGGCTGGCTTCAATCGCAGCAGCTCGCCCGCAGCACCGACACCGGCGTCGCCAGCAAGCTGCAGCGCGGCCTGCGTGTCAACCAAACACTGACCTACGACGCCGACCTCGAAACCAAAGTCGCCGCCCTCACTCCCAGCGATGTTCTCGCCGCGCTGAAAAAGTACCTTCAGCCGCAACGCCTCGTCATCGTCACCGCCGGCGATTTCGCCAAGAAAAACGCCGAATAGTAGCCATCGCGCTCCGCGTGATGAGCCCGTCTGAATCGTCAACGACTTCAGACGATAAACCCAAACAGCTTCGCCGCAGTCCCACCCAAAATCTTCGCCTGATCCGCCGCCGACAAGTGCGCTAAATACGACCGCGCCCGCTCAAACGCCTGGCGATAGCTCTCCCCGGTCGTCTCCGCGCCAAAACCGCCACCAAAAATCATCCGTTCCGCGCCCCAAGCGTCTGTGAGCTGCTTCACGATCGGCTGAATGTCGCGATGCGGATACATCGTCTGCGGCGGAATCGCCGACAGCTTCATGATCGTGTTGTCGAGCTTCGCCCAATTCAGAACGACTGCATGCTCCGCCGGCGTTCCCTGAAATGGCCGCCCCATGTGATCGATGATCACCGTCGTCTGGGCAAACTCCCGGATCAGCGGCTCAAACCCCGCCGCATACCGCGGCTCAAAATGCAACTGCACCGCCAGGCCATGATCCGTCGCCATCGACCACAGCCTCCGCAACTCCGGCTTACCTAACGGCGGCAATCGATCGGGCGAATACGCATGCACGCGGACCGCCACCGGATTCAGCTTCCTGCACAGCTCCGGCATTTTTTCGAGCGACCCTTCTCGGTCCGCAAACAGCAGCACCGTCCCCTTCAGCTTCCCCTTCCCGACGTTCAGGCAGTACTCCAGATACCGATGATCATCCTGATACGGCTCCGGATGCACCACGATTGCATAATCAACTCCCGCTTGGCTCATGCAATCCAGCAAATGCTCCGGCGTCGCCGCCGCCTCCGGTTGATACGGCCCGCGCTCGTGATATGGAAACCGCGAATCATCCTTGCCTGCAAAGCAATGCAAATGAGCATCCACGCGCGGCACACGGGCCTGATTGGCAGATATGTTGTTCGAGGCGACGGCAGAGGCAGCACAGGCGCCAGCCGTCGCTCCCAGGAACAGGCGGCGGTTCGGTTTGTCGTTCATAGGGCGATTCTTTCGGTGATAGCACCAGCCAACATCAGTCAGAAGCTAGCCAACTGACATTGCTGTCGCCAGACGGCAGAACTAAATTGCCCTGCCCGCCGTAAATTGCGGTTGCCCTTGGTGCCGCCGCCCGCGCGAGTGCTAGCGAATGGAGTCCGCACATGACATCCGCCCGATTTCAGTCCCTGCTAGTTGTCGTCTTTGTCCCTTTAGTCAGCAATTCTGCCTTCGCCTTCGCCGGCGCCAGCGAAGACCGCACCATTCAAGGCGCACACGAAGTCATCCAGCAGTTCCAGCAATTGCAAATAAGGGAAATTCCTGAATCATTGCTGGCCAATGCTCAAGCCGTCGCGATCATTCCCAACGTCATTAAGCTCGGCTTCGTCGTCGGCGGTCAGCGCGGCCACGGCGTCGTCGTCATCCGCCAGCCCGACGGCGCCTGGCGAGCGCCGGTGTTCATCACCATCACCGGCGGCAGCATCGGCTGGCAAGTAGGTGCTCAAGCAACCGACTTCGTCCTCGTCTTCAAAACCCAGCGCAGCGTCGATGGCCTCATGCGCGGCAAATTCACCCTCGGCGCCGATGCCGCCATCGCCGCGGGTCCCGTCGGCCGCCGCGCCGAAGCCGCAACCGATGTCGAGTTGAAGGCCGAGATCTATTCCTATTCCCGCAGCCGCGGCTTATTCGCTGGCGTCTCGCTCGAAGGCTCCGCCCTGCAGATCGATGACCAGGCAAACGCCAATTACTACGGTGGCCCCGCCATGGCCGGTGCACCAGCCGCAATTCCGCCCGGCGCGCAAAGTCTCGTGCAAATCATCGCCGCTCTCACTGGTCCCTCGACCGGCCCCATCCCGATGCCAGCTGGCGCCATGCCAACTCCCGCCGTCGCCCCTGCCGGAGCAATGACCAGCATCTCATCCAGCGATTCCGCCGCGACTCAAGCTGAACTCGCCCGCGCGGCCGCTAACTTGAATGCCGTGCTCGACGATTCCTGGCGGCGCTATCTGGCAATGCCAGCCGAAATCTACGATCCCAATCGTCGGCCGGCGCCACAAACGATCGAAGCCACCCTCGCCCGGTTCAACACCGTGGCTTCCAACCCGCAATATCAAGCCTTAGCCAGCCGTCCAGAATTCCGCGCTATGCAGCAATTGCTCCAGCGCCTCGACGCCAGCCTGCGGATTTCAAATCCAGGACCAATCGCTCTACCGCCGCCACCTGCCATCCGCTAACGCAGCTGTCTCTTATTAAAGACAGTCGCTTACTTGCCTTTCCGCGGCCGGTCAGCCACGGTGCTCTTCTTCGGTTGGGGAGCCAAGCCGTCTTTGCGCTGCTTTTTAGGGGTATTTACACCGATTGCGAGCAGTCCAAAGAACTCCAAACCTCGCCGTCCAGCCACTTTATCAGGCATATTCGTTATCTCCATAGCCATTATTATCGACCAAAGATAACAGAATATTAAGATTCAGACCCGCGCAAGGCAAGCGCAAAGAACCTTTGTAATCTCCCATTTCCCGGCGTTTCGCGGCTAATGCCAGGTTCTGACTTCTAACTTCTGGCCTCTGACCTCTGGCCTTACACCTTCGGCTCCCACCCCGGCCGATACTCGCGACCCCACAGCTTCATCGCTTCAGCGTCGTTCAAAATATGACCATCCTTTTCGCTCGTCGTCAGCACGCGATTAACACGATGAGCAATATTGCCCAGATGGCACAGCAGCGTGCTCTTGTGCCCCTCCTCAATATCCGCGTGCGGCCGCTCGCCGCTCTTGATGCACTCCAGAAAATTAGCAATGTGCTCCCGCTCGCTCCCGCCCGCGCTGCGCCCGCCAACTTCCTTATTCTTAATGTCAAACAACTTGTAATTGCTGCCGTCCATGACGATCGTCCCCTTCTCGCCATGAAACGAAATGCCAAACCCATTTCCTTGCGGCCCATACGGTGACCAACTCAACCCTTCCCACAAAATCGTCTTCTTCCCGGGAAAGTTGTATGTAACGCAATGTGTGTCCGGTGTTTCCTGGCAATCGTCATGACGATACTTCCCGCCACCGCTCACAACGCGAATCGGATAATCGACCGCCAGGCCCCACCGCGCGACATCCAAGCCGTGAATGCCGTTGTTTCCCAGCTCGCCGTTCCCCCAATGCCAATGCCAGTGCCAGTTGTAATGAACGTAAACGTCCTGCGTTTTTCCCTCGCCGTTGCTCATGTACGGCCGATCCGGCGCCGGGCCCTGCCACAGCTCCCAATTCAGCCACGACGGCGGCGCTGCAGGCTTCGCCATCCCAATCGATGGCCGGTTGTTGTTGTACCAAACACGTGAATAGTGCATCGGCCCGATCTCGCCGTCGTGAATCTTGTTGATCGCCTCGATCAGCGCCGGATACGACCGCCGCTGCGTACCAAGCTGCACCACGCGGTTGTTCTTCCGTGCCGCGGCAACGGCCAATTCGCCCTCGCGAGGATTGTGACACGCCGGCTTCTCACAATACACATGCTTCCCCGCCGAGCAGCCCAGAATCGTCGCCGGGGCATGCCAATGGTTCGGCGCGGCAACAAACAGCACATCAATATTCTTGTCGTCGAGCGCTTTGCGGAAATCGGTCACCCCTTCGACTTTGCGTTCCTGCAGCTTGCCAAGATTCACTTTCATGCGATCGACAACTCGCTCATCGACATCGGCGATATAACCGATCTCCGTGTTCGTTTGCTTCAAATACGACTGCGCGAGCGCCCCGCCCCGGCCATTCGCCCCCATCAACACGGCTGAAACCCGCTCATTCGCCGACCGCGACTGCTGAGCGGGTGCTTCCGAGACGAAATAACCAGAAGCCACTGCGGCGCTCGTGGCCAGAGCCGAGTTTTCGAGGAACGAGCGGCGATCGATCTGGCGAGACATTCGAAAAGCTCCAAGCAGGCGGCAGTTAAGGCGGGTATAGCCAGCTAATCTAACACAGCGCCGCGCCAAACGCAGCACACTCATCAGCCGGGAGCAAACCTGCTCCCGGAGCGCCGCCAATCCATTTTCCATTCTCCGCAAAGCCAAGTTTCTTCACGGCTATTTTGCTGTCGCCCAATTTGGTGCTACGTTAGACGCCAAACAATCAGGAGAAGCCATGTCGAAAAACCTCACCCGTCGCGCTTTCAATCGGCAACTCTCCACCCTCGCGGCCGCGCCGCTCGCCGCTTCTTTATTGCAACCGATCTGCGCGGATGATTCATCCTCCCTCGGCTTCGTCCGCGGCGAGCCCACCGCCGATAAAGTCGGCCTCGAAGTCCTCGCCGGCGGCGGCAACGCCATCGACGCCATCGTCGCTGCCGCCATGGTGGCCGCCGTCGTTGTTCCGCATCAAACCGGCTGGGGCGGCTACGGCGGCCATGCCACCATCGCGGTCGACGGCGGCAAAAAAATCACCTCCATCGACTTCAACACCATGGCCCCGGCTGCCATGAAAGAGGACATCTTTGCCCCCGACGCCAACGGCAAAGTCGCCGGCCAAAAGAACTTCTACGGTTGGCTCGCCGCCGGCGTCCCGGGCATTCCAGCCGGCCTGGAGTTTCTGCTCAAGCGATACGGCACGCGTTCGTTTAAGGATTCCGTTCAGCCGGCAATCAACCTCGCCAAAAACGGCTTTCCCTTCGGCGGCGCCGCGGTCGCGTTGAAACCGGCTTCCAAGCGACTAAGTGATGACCCCGCTTCCCGCGACCTCTACTTCAAGGACGGCAAACCGCTCGAAGCCACCGATCACTACGCTAATCCCGATTTGGCGAAGATGCTCGAATCGCTGGCCCGCGACAATTCCGCCGAGTCGTTCTATCGCGGCGATATCGCCAAACAAATCGCCGCCGCCTTTAAGGCCAACGGCGGAATCGTCACCGCCGAAGACATGGCCGCCTACCAGGCTCGCGAAGTCGAGCCACTTAAAATCACCTGGGGCGATTGGTCCATCCACACCGCGCCGCTCACCGCCGGCGGCGCAACAATTCTCGAAGCCATGCTCCTGCTCCAAGAACTAAAATGGGCCGACAAAGATCCATTAGCCGTCGAAACCGCCCAGCTTCAAGTCGAAGCCTTCCGCTATGCCTGGCAGGACCGACTGCAGTTTTTTGGCGACCCCAAACGCGTGGATATCGAGTTCGACAAACTGGCATATTCGGCGACCGGCAACAACCCGATGCGGGCAGGCTTCTTCAATCCCGGTTTCATCCACGGCGTCGCCCGCCTCATCGAGCGAGCCGTGTTTACCAACAACTACCCGTTGCCCGTCCGCGTCACCTCCCGGCCCGACCAAGGCACCATCAACCTCAGCGCCGTCGACAAACACGGCAATCTCGCCGCCCTCACGCTCACCCACGGCGGCGGCTTCGGCGCCAACGTCACGGTCCCCGGCCTCGGCCTTACTCTCGGCCACGGCATGTCCCGCTTCGACCCGCACCCCGGCCATCCGAATTGTCCCGGCTGGTTCAAGCGCCCCCTCCACAACATGTGCCCCACGATTCTTTGCAAAAGCGGCCAGCCGATGTATGCCCTCGGCGCCCGCGGCGGCCGCAAAATCCCCAACGCCGTTGCCGAAGTGATCCTGCAAATCGTCGCCCGCGGCAAATCACTCACCGAAGCCGTCGCCGCCCCGCGCCTGCACACCGAGGGCATGCTCGCCGTTCAATTCGAAAAGGCTTGGCCCTCGGCTCAATCCGACGCCCTCAAAACTCGCGGCTACACCGTCACCACCGCCCCCAGCGCCACCGTCAGCGCCGCCGGCCTATCCAGTGAGCCTGCGAAATTTGTGGCGGCGATGCGATAGCAGGCGATTGAACAAAAGCAAGCAAAGGCAGCAAAGAAACTCAGATAGCTAACAAGAGGCAACTGAGGGAACTGAAAGGGGGGAAAGAAATCCACACTAAGATCTCTCCGTTACCTCCGTTTCCTCCTGTTCAACTGCCTTCTTTACTTCCTTTGCTACCTTCTGTTCAAAATGAGCTGCGTTTCTTGCACCATTTGACGCTTCCGGCGACACTGTAAACATGCTACGTCTTGTGCCAGTTGTCGTTGTAATTCTTTTGCCGATTCTGTCGGCCGCGCCAACCAGTGCGCAGTCATCGCCAACAATCGAATTCAACCGCGACGTCCGCCCCATCCTCGCCGACCACTGCTTCCAATGTCACGGCCCCGACGTCGCCCAGCGCAAAGCCGACCTCCGTCTCGACGTCGAGCCCAAACCCGACCGTGAAGGCGGCCCCATCCTCATCCCCGGCCAGCCCGACAAGAGCGAACTCTTTCGCCGAGTCAAATCATCCGATCCCGACGAAAAAATGCCCCCGCCCGGAAAAGGCACAGCACCAACCGACAACGAACTAAACATCCTGCAGCAGTGGATCACCTCCGGCGCCAAATTCGAAAAACACTGGTCTCTTTTACCAATCCGCCACCCAGATATACCGCTCATCCAAACCCGAAGCGTAAGCGAGGCAATCTCAAACACGCCTCCCACACAAACCCGAAGCGTAAGCGAGGGACTTCCACGCACACCGCTCACACAAACCCGAAGCGTAAGCGAGGGACTTCCACCCACACCGCTCACACAAACCCGAAGCGTAAGCGAGGGTGCTAATAACGCACGCTTTCAGCATTCATCATTCAGCATTCATAATTCCCTCGACCCCTTCATCTTGGACCGTCTCGAAAAGGCGGACCTGACGCCCTCTCCTCCCGCCGACAAACCCACCCTCCTCCGCCGCGCCTCCTTCGCCCTCACCGGCCTCCCACCCTCCCTCGACGACCTCCAAGAATTCGCCGCCGTCCCTACCTCTGCCTCTCTAAATTCCGAACCCCGAGCCCCGAGTCCCGAACCCCCAATCCCGAGCCCCGACTGGTACGAACGCTACATCGACAAGCTCCTCGCCTCCCCCCGCTACGGCGAACGCCTGGCCGTCCCCTGGCTCGACGCCGCCCGCTATGCCGACACCAGCGGCTACCAAAGCGACGGCGAGCGCCACATGTGGCGCTGGCGCGACTGGGTCGTCGAAGCCCTCAACGCCAACCTGCCCTTCGATCAATTCACGATCGAGCAACTCGCCGGCGACCTGCTGCCGAGCGCCACGCTCGACCAAAAAATCGCCACCGGCTTCAACCGCAACCACCGCGGCAACGCCGAAGGCGGCATCATCCCCGAAGAATACGCGGCCGAATACGTCGCCGACCGCGTCGAAACCACCGCCACCGTCTGGCTCGGCCTCACCCTCGGCTGCTGCCGCTGCCACGACCACAAATACGATCCCCTCACCCAACGCGACTTCTACTCCCTCTTCGCCTTCTTCAACAACATCCCCGAAAAAGGCCGCGCCATCAAAATCGGCAACTCCCCGCCATACATCCAGGCCCCGACGCGGCTCCAAGCCGAGGACTTACAACGATTGGAGCTGAGGCATGGGTTCGGCTGGCGAAATCCACCGCCAATTTTCCTGGCGATATTGGAATGGGAGCAGTCGCGACGCGGCATGATAGGAGATTGGTATCCGACGGATGGCCTCGTTGCCCATTTGCCGCTGGACGGGGATACCAAGGAACAAGTGAACGGTATTATCGCCGAACCACCGCCTGAGAATTGCGATTTTGCGGCGGGACGGCTTGATAGAGCGGGCCAGTTCAACGGAAGCCAGTCTGTTGAGCTTCCCAATGCCGGCGATTTTGGGTTCTTCGATAAGTTTTCACTCGCGGCGTGGATTTATGTGAAGCCAGGCTCAGGCGGCACCATCGTTTCGCACATGGTCGATGAGCCGCAGGGCGAAGGCTACCAATTGGCACTCGTCGGAGGCAAGCTGCAATTCAATTTGTCGAAAAGGTGGCTCGACGATGCCCTCCGAGTGGAAACGGTTGATTCGTTGATCCCAGGAACCTGGCGACATGTCGTCGCCACGTACGATGGATCGCGCGACGCGGACGGAGTAAGGCTATACGTGGATGGAGAGCCCCGGAAGTTGAATGTCCTCCTTGATGAATTGAACCAAACATTTGCTACGAAACAGCCTTTACGAGTCGGAGGCGGCGGCGGGTCGGAAGGACGATTCCACGGAGCGATTGACGATGTGCGAATTTACGCACGCGCTCTGCCTCCCGAAGAAGCACTCGTTCTGGCGACACCGCAAACGCTCGACGAAATCTTCTCGATCGAGAATTTCAAAAGAACCGCGGGGCAAGCCGCGAAGCTCCAATTCGCTTTTCTGGAGGAGCAGGGGCCGGAAGAGATTCGGTCGGCTTACAAGAAATACAAAGCTGGCCAACACGTGCTGGCCGAATTTCGCGAAAAGCTTCCCACCGTCATGGTCATGGAAGAACTCCCCACTCCCCGCGAAACCCACATCCTCCTCCGCGGCCAATACGACAAACCCGGCGACCCCGTCCTCCCCAACACCCCTGCCGAACTCCCCCCACTTGCTTCCGCTTCCTCCCCGAGCCCCGAGCCCCGAACCCCGATCCCCCCTGCGTCTCCCTCCCGCCTCGACCTCGCCCGCTGGCTCGTCAACCGCGACAACCCTCTCACCGCCCGCGTCATCGTCAACCGCGCCTGGCAGCTCCACTTCGGCGCCGGCCTCGTCAAATCGTCCGAAGACTTCGGCCGCCAAGGCGAATCCCCCTCCCACCTCGACCTCCTCGACCACCTCGCCTCCGAATTTCAATCCGATTGGGACGTCAAACGCCTCCACCGCACCATCGTCACCAGCGCAACCTACCGCCAATCATCTGAGTTCAAGGTTCAAAGTTCAAGGTTCAAGGTTGGCGCCGACAAATCAACTTTGAACTTTGAACCCGGAACTTTGAACTCTTCCGCCCCCGACCCCGACAACCGCCTCCTCTCCCGCGGACCTCGCCTCCGCCTCTCCGCCGAGCAGCTCCGCGACCAGGCCCTCTTCGTCAGCGGCGAACTAGTCGAACAACTCGGCGGCCCCTCCGTCAAACCGCTCCAACCTCCCGGCCTCTGGTCCGAGCTCACCGGCGGCGACGATTACAAGCCCGGCACAGGCCCCGACCTTGTCCGCCGCAGCCTCTACACCTTCTGGAAGC
>DASXLL010000057.1:0-2378 GCA_036496265.1 Pirellulaceae bacterium
AGTCGATAAAAGTCGTAGTACAGCTCGCCCGGATTTCCACCAACCGGCACATCCCCTTTCCGCGCGAGCAATTTGAGATTACCCGTCGCGGCTTCCGTCCAGACACCGCCATTCGTGTCCGTCGTGACGCCACCGCCGCCAATCTGCAACGCGCCGCTAAAAGCAACCTGGCCGAGGTCATTGAGTACCGGGCCATTGAACGGCGGAGTAAGCACGGCTAGCACCGGTTGCCCAAACGATTGCCAGTCACTCCCTGCAGGAGTTCCCACGGCATGCTCGCCGCTCAGCGCCACGGTGCGGATCAGTTCTTCCGCCCGCAGAGAAGTGATTCGAACCGATCCCACAAGAAAGATCGAAGACAGGACGCCCACAACGAACAACCGCCGGCGAAACGTGTTCATTCTTCGCTCCTTATGCGGCAAATCCTGTCGAACGAGCCTGCCGCACCGCTTCCCGATTACCCCCACGAACAGATAGCCGCATTCTAACTATTTCTGGGGTTATTGCAATTATTTTTGCATGGCCGTGCAGCGGATACTTCCAACGCCAGTCGTTGACGTTTCGAGACAAATGATGTGCCCACCGGCGCGAAATCAAGTACCGCCAGATTTATCAAAAACCCCGTGGGGATCTCCCCGCGGGGTTTTTGTTTGCGCAGTGCGCAACGCGACGCCAGAAACGCCTCTGATTAAGATAGTCTCAGACGCACCTCGTCTTTGCATCCTCCCGTTCTGACCGTCAATTAGTTCAATGTACGTTCCCCACACGTTCAGTCTTTCAAACGGCTTGAAAGTTGTTGCAGCCGAGCGTCCGCAGGGCCGCTCCTTCTCTGTGGCTTTGGCATATCTGCGATAGCCCAGGACTTTCGGACAGTGGCGGGGGCCGGATAATGGTTCCTGGAGGTCCGCAGGATGAGCGAGTTAGAGCAGGAAGTGTCGCTTGGTCGTAAGCGACGGTTTGGTGAAGAGTTCAAGCGGGATGCCGTGCGGCTGGTGGTCGCAGAAGGCTACACGCTCCAAGCGGCCGCGGCGGCGGTGGGCGTAAGCGATCAGAGCCTGCGAGCCTGGCATGCCAAGTACGCCCCCGTGCCCGAGCCGTGTGGCGAGAGTTCCACGGTCGAGGAGCTCCGCGAGGAGAACCAGCGTCTCCGCAAACAGCTGCGGCGGGCCGAGCTGGAGCGTGAGATCTTAAAAAAAGCGACGGCGTATTTTGCCAAGGAGTCGCTGTGAAGTACGCCTGGATCCAAACGCACCGCGACTCGTTTCCGGTGGCCCTGATGTGCGACGTCTTCGACGTGTCGAAGTCGGGCTACTACGCTGCGATCGATCGTCCGGCGAGCCCACGGGCCCGTCGCCACGAGCGGATCAAGGCGGCCGTGGCCCAAGTGCATGCTCGGTCGCACGGCATCTACGGCAGCCCGAAGATTGCCCAAGCGCTCGCGGAGCGGGACGATCTGGAGTCGGCTTGCCGCAACACGGTGGCCTCTGCCATGCGAGAATTAGGGCTGAGAAGTCGGATCAGCCAGGCCTTCACGCCGACGACGACCCAGGCCGATCCCACGAAACAGCCGGCGCCGAATCGACTCGACCGCGACTTCACCGCCCCGGCGCCGAACCGCAAATGGGTCACCGACATCACTTACTTGCTCACGGCCGAGGGCTGGGTCTACCTGGCCGTGGTGCTGGACTTGTTCAGTCGCAAAGTGGTCGGCTGGTCACTGGGGAGGTCGCTGGAAACGATGCTGGTCGCCGAGGCCTTGCGTCAGGCGATCGAAATGCGCCGGCCGGTCGGCCAAGAGTTGTTGCACCACAGCGATCGCGGCTCGCAGTACACCAGCGACGCCTACCGACAGACTTTGAAGCTGCTTGGCATCGAGTGCTCAATGAGCCGCAGCGGTGACTGTTACGACAACGCGGTGATGGAGCGGTTCTTCTGGTCGCTCAAGCACGAGTGGACGAAGCATGAGCACTTCGAGAACTTGGCAGCAGCCCGACTGAGCGTATTCAAGTACATCGAAACGTTTTACAATACCGAGCGGCTCCATCAGACGCTCGGCTACAAATCCCCCAACCGATTCGAAGCCGATCACGCCCCGGCAACAGCGGCGTAAATAGACGCCCCGCCACTGTCCGAAAGTCCTGGGCTATCGCATACAGTGATCCGCCACACTTGATTGGCGCGACACATTTTTTGGAGCATCTCGCCTTTCGTGGCGCGAACAGGCCGCTGGTGGAGCAGTTGGCTGAGCACGGAGCCTCCACGAATGGCCAAACAGGACGGGATTACACACTCTATTCGATCGATGGACACATCGATGGCTTCAATCTAGCCTTGGAGTTCGTGTCAAATATCGTTACCGCCCCTACCATGAATGAAAG
>DASXLL010000058.1:0-29201 GCA_036496265.1 Pirellulaceae bacterium
TTGCCTGGATTGCCATCGCGCGCCGTTGGCGGCTCACTTGGCGATTGTGGCGGCCAACAAGCGATGATGCTGCCCCGTACGCCGAACCACCGCGCCTCCCTGGGTCGCGTGAAATAATGCCTATTTCAACGGGCTGCTAGCCCCGCCGCCACGTCGTAACAATTATGATCCTCCACCACCCAAGACTCCCTTCCGCCAAAGACTCCCGACGCCATCACACGGCTACGCCCCGCTCTTTTAGTTCAAACGCCCAGGATCGGAGATGCAACCCTGTTGAGAGGAGGCAGGGCTGCATCACAAACCATGTGCTGGTTTTGCCAGCTTCTTTCGACTCGTGCAAGCTCTCGTTCCGGCAGCGGAATGTAATAGAACCAAAACGCCCGTCCCAAGTCAGTCGGCCTGCACTTTTCGTCGTCGTTTCTGTGAGCTCTGAACCTGTCATTTAGGCTAACAGTAAGGCCAACATAAAGAATTGTTCCTTCAAACGTGGCCAATACATAGCAACCCGCCTCGTTAGGCACGAATTTTTGTTCGCGTAGGTTAAATGCTACTCGCGTGAGGACTGCTGGGGTAAGCTCCGAAACGTTCATAGCTGAATACTCCCTGCAGATGCCCCCACTTTGTGAAGCGCCTTTGAAAGTTCTGCATTGAGCCGCGTCATAGCCGTGTTATTAAATGTGCTTGCCGTCTTCCCGCTCAACCACCAGTCTGGATGCCCCACGCCCGCGTACTCGCCCTCGAGATTCTCAAATGTGTCCCGCAGCAGTTGCTCCATCGTTGATACCTTGAAGTCGATGGAGTTAGCCAGCCGCGTGAAGAACGGAATGGAAAATCGAGAAAAAAGGTCAACTCCGTTATACTTAAATAAGACGCTTGGCTTTCCGTTGTCTAGCAAATTGGCGATAGCCGTCCAGTAATTCAGTATGATTTTCTGCTGCTTTTCCGCATCTTGAGCCGTGAGCGGGTTGTTTGAAGTCAGGACGTATCGTTTGATGATAATCGCGAATGATCGCTGATTTATGACTCCCGATTTTACGTCGTCGTTCGCCATGTTGATCTTGCCAAACCAAGGCGAACCTTCTGTTTCGTTGAGGTAGTCAGCGATTCGCAGTGCTTGTTTGTCATCGCCACTTTCCACGATTCGGTTAACCCAGCGTGGCAAGCTCGGAACGTCTTCAACATCAAGGGCATCCGTCAGCCTTGCATAGATCCTTTGCTCTACCGATTTGTCCACGCTTTTCTGCGTCGTGTTGACGATCAAGAAATGGCACATCTGGGCGATTTTGGAGAGACCGACGCCAATGTTTACTGGAACCTCGAACTCAAGGAGGTCAGGGCATTTCTCCGCGGCCAGCCTGAGGCCTTCTAAACGATGCTGCCCATCCACAACGCTGAGCGGTCCAATTGATCGGATATCGAACGAGATCGTGTTTGTGTCCGGATCAAACGAAACCTCTTTTTCCGTCGCCAGAGAAATGCTCGTCGGGAGAAATGCGTCTTGTTCCTTATGCCCGCTGATCAAGTAGTCTGCCAACTTTTTGGCACGAGCCTTATTCAGGACCCGCTGATAGCCACCGTCACCTGAATCGCTCGGATCCAGTCGCTCAATGTCATAGAAGTGATCGAGAAGAAGATCACGAACACGGAGTGACGTCGTGTATAGCTTTAGACTGCCTTGTTTTACCAAAGCCGCTGGCCGTTTTATTGTAGTTGTTTCGGGCATGTTTGCTTACGTGCTTTCTTTCGAGGCTCGGTGGCTTAAGCATAACCTGCTCCGATCACGAAATGTCACCGATTGGCTGGTCTAGGTGCGCCAAATGAGACCTCCACCTTTCCCAGCACCGTCACCCCCCTACTCCAAATCTCGCGCCGCCTTCCGCTACCGGCTCTTCCAGCGATGCCTTCCATCATCACGAAATTTCAATACCCCCTTATCGATGGCGATCTCAAATGGACCACACTAGTCCATTTCTCCTCACCTCCAAAAAATATTTCCCCCAGCGCTAATCCCTCTCCCGCAACAACTTGCGCCCTCCCCAACCCCGCGCAAGCCCCAATTCCGCCCACAACTTCCTTGCCAAACCACGATCTTTTCACGCTAATTGACAGTCTGAACAAATGCTATCAAAACTCAATAATCCGCGTCACCCACCTTTGCTGCCTTTGCTCCCTTCTGTTCAAAAAAATCCGCGTCATCCGCGCCATCCGCGGTTGCCTCCCCTCCTTCGTGCTCTTTGTGTTCTTCGTGGTTAATCACTCTCCAAAAGGCCGCTCAACCATGTCCAAATCCATTGCCAATTCTCCCCCGCCCCCCAGCCCCCGCGACCTCGAAATCTACAAACGCTCCGTCGTCTTCAAGCACGACCAACTCGCCATTGCCGCTCATTACGATCTGGGACAGCCCAGAATCTCACAGATCGTAAACAATGTCCGCGATTGGCTCGCCGCCGGCGGCAGCCCAGAAGATCCCGCGATTCGCGACCATTTTGCCCAGCAAAAGCTCACCCGCGCCACGCAAAAAATCCGCCTCCTGCGCATCATCGACATGGCCACCTATGCCATGGAAAATCGCCTGCAGTCCCAGGTAAAAACCAAACACCGTTACCAAGGAACGACCGAAGTCTGGCATGAAGAAGTCCGCCATTTAGCGCCCGAAGTCAACCTGCCGGCAATGCGCCTCTTGCTCCGGGCCGTCAAAACCCTCGACGATCTAGAAACGAAAGCAGACCCGACATCGCCCCCTAAGATTTCCGCTCAATTATCTCCCGATGAACTGCTCCACTCCGTGTTTGAATTCCTCTGCCAATGGCGAACCCGCGCCGAAGCAGCCGGCCACTTGTCGCAGTCTGCCGATATCCCACAGCTCATCGCCAACGGCCTTCGCTCCCTCATCGGCGTCAACATAGCCCCGACTCACCCCTCACACACTCACCACTCACTTTCTCCGACTAATACGGCCGCTAATATTAGCGCCCCTCCCGAATTATTAATCACTCCAACTACCGATCAGCTATCCACTTCCGCCAATTAGCATCCCTCCACTCCCCAAAACTTTTTCAAAATATTAGTCCCTTGCCACGATGGCTTTCCAGCAGTGCCTCATTTGAACCGCCCAACTCACTCGTCCTGCTGCCAGCGAAGTCGCACCACTACTTTTTTGTTTTTCCCCAAGCTTGTTCCATCAGATCGTGCCCGACCGGATCGTATTTTCTTAATTCTCGATCGGTAAAAGGGAAATAGTCGTTCTTGCCAAAATAGGCTTCCGACAACTCAGCGAAATACTCTTTCGCGTTGGTTAGTGCGTAGGCTTTTTTGCTGCCGCCGCTGACGTAGGAGACGTTGACATATAGCCCTTTGTCCAACGCGTTCTGATACGCCGCTTGGATCGCCGAATAATTCTCTCCCAGCGCTAAGTGATGATAAGCGTGCGACATTTCGTGAAGGATCATCCAGGGTTGTTCCGCTTGGGACCATTTCACAAAGTTGCGGGCATTGGATATTTCCACGCCGCCCGCTTTTTCCGGATTGTATCCATGCTCCGTCAGCCACTGAGCCGACGGATGAAATTCCGCGGCTCCGTCTTTCTTGTTTTCCCACTCAATCCAAATGCTCACACTCTTCAGGGACGCCAGCGGCTGCGGAGGAACCACTTGCGTGATGGCGCGGAGCTGCTTTTTCAACTCGTTTCGTGCCTTGGCCCAATCGGCTTTATTCGTCAGAACGTTTGTGTTGATCAGAATGCTGAAACCCTCGATCGACTCGCGTCGATATTGGGAGGTGGGATCGAAAGCATTGACAACGGAAGAGCCGCCCAAGCTGGAAAAGAAAAACAGGACGAACAGAATCGTCAAAACACCATTTCTTGGCATGTGTCCCTCACGGCAGAACTACGAATGAGAGCTAGGGGCTGCAGTCAGCAATTACAGCAAACTATCGGTCCATTTTCAGCCGGTCAAATTGTTTGCCTCCGTTCGCCGGGCTCGTGCGCCCCTGCGGGCGCCGGATTTTATTGGCCAAAGCCCCAGCGGCTAAAGCCAGCTGGCTACCGATGTGCGACTGGCTGGGTGGAGTGCCCCTTGCCAAACGCGACGGCCGCACGGATGCTGGTAACCCGTCCTTGACCTTGCAATTTGAACCTTGAACGTTGAATCCTCCCCCATGTCCGAGCAACCCTCCGTCATCCTCTCCGGCTTCGGCGATGAAGCTGCGAATCAAAAAACGGCAGAACAGCAATTCGCCGCGTTCGCCGCAATTGGCCTGCAGTATTACTCGCTGCGGTTCATCGACGCGGGCCAGGGCATCAAGAACGTGATGCAGCTCAGCAAGGCGGAGATTACGAAAATCCGGCATCTGGAAGATGAGTATGGCCTGAACGTCGCGACGCTGGGCTCACCGATTGGCAAAGTCAAGCTGCTGGATGTCGATGACGGCACGAAGAACCGATTCGTGCCGTTCAAAAAGTATCTCAATGAAGAGGTGAAGAAAGCGTGCGAGCTGGCGCATGCGTTTGAGACGAAGCTGATCCGCGGGTTTTCGTTTTATCACCCCAAGGGCGAAGATCCGCGGAAGCATGTCAAACAAGCAGCGGATCAACTTGGCCAGATTGCCGAAATGTGTCACCGCAGCGATTTGACGTTTGGCTTGGAAGTTGAAGCCAACCTCGTTGGCCAGACGGGCGATTTGATGGCCGAGCTGCACAAGCAAGTCGATCATCCGGCGCTCGTGACGATTTTTGACGCGGCCAACATCAGCACGCAAGGTTTCGGGCCGGGTGAGGTGTTTGACCAATACGTCAAAATGAAAAAGGGCCTCGGCTGGATGCACGTGAAGGATTATCGCCATCCGCATCGCCTGGAGCGGACGACGCATGTCGATGAAGAAGCGCTCAAGCACTTTGTACCGGCCGACCGCGGCGACAGCGGGCACGAGCTGGTGTTCCGCGACCTGAAAGAGTTCATTCCCACCGTCGAGAAGAAGCTAAAGAAGCGCGGCATTCCTGGTTTCTTCGTCGATCTAGAGCCGCATGTCAAAGGCGGCGGCCAGTTCGGCGGCTTCAGCGGTCCGGACGGGATGGGCGTTGCGCTGCGAGGCTTATGCCGCGTGCTCGATTACATCGGCATCGGCTATCACCTGCGTGATTTCGACGACGTGAAAGTCGCCCGAGGGTTTTAGAGAATAACCAATGACCAAGCATCAAATCGCAAACAAATACAAATAACGAAGTTCGAATGACCTTTGCGCTCACTTTTTTTGCCTTGAGCATTTAGCCTTCGAATTTGTTTGTGATTTGGAGCTTGTCATTTGGTGGTTTGCTCTTCGTTCACCTTAACCGGCTGATTTCCAGACTTCAGCCGAATAAAGCCCTGGGCCGCTCCGAGCATCCAATACGCGGCGATCGAGCAACCGGCCACGGCGCCTGCCATCCCGGGCATCGAGCCCGCCTCCCACGAGAAATATGACAAAACGACGCTAGCGCTGAGCGTCAGGCACGCGCCGAGCAGTTTTCGATTCGCCCGTGAGCGGTCCTTGTTGCGACCGTGCAGGTTGATCGCTGCATTAGCCGCCGAATTGGCCAGCTCCCGCATTGCGGACAAGTTCGCTGTCAAATCGGGCGACGGCCGCCGTGGCGCTACTTCCGCCGGCGTTGGTTCATTTCCCGCAGAGCCCTCCGGCATGAACGCCGCGACCATCGTCGAACCGACATCCTCTGCCGGGGGTGCGGCGAACGACGATGTGATCGGCTTGCTCGCCGTTTGCGTCACACCCGTTTGCGACATGCTCGTTGGCGCCGGTCCCTCATCACCGCGGACCCGCTGCATCAGCCGTTCCATGTACGATTCGATCGATTCTTCACTGTCGCCGGAGGCCGGCTGCTGCGCCATTCGTGGGGCAGGCGGCGCAAGATTCTCAGTTGCGGCGACAAATCGCGGCGGGGCCGGCGGCGGTTCGGCCATCGCGGGTTGCTCCGATTGCTCACTTTCCCGCCAGACGCCCGCGCTGGCCAATCGGCCGAGCGCAGAATTGACTTCTGCCGAGTCGCATGTCTGCTGTGCATCGCCGTCCTGTTCAGCGGGGGTGACGATTGTTTGGTGCAATTCCTCACTGCAGGCATCGCCGCACATCGTGCCCAGGTTGTCGTGTAATCGCGAACTGTCGTGACAGGTCGTCTGCATGACATCAGCGGAGGTGTGCCGCAACGACACTTCCGTTACCAGATTTGCGGCGGCAACTTCTCGCTGCTGCAATTGAGCTTCCCGTTCGTCGAGTTGCTCCCGGCGCACTCGAAACTGGTCTGCCTGACAGTTCAGATCAGCCGACCGCTCGTCAAAATCGCGCTGACGGAGGTCAATGTCTTGCTCACGGCTCGTGAGCGAGGCCCGTTCATCGACGAGCTGCTCGAGCAGCCGATCCAACTCCTCCATCCGCGACGCGATCTCGGTCGCCCGCGATTCCATCTCGCTGACGCGCTGATCGAAATCGCTACTATGTTGCTGTTGACCGAGAATCGCCTGCTGGGCTTGTTCAATCTGCTTTGCCGTCTCGCTGAGTTGCTGTTCTTTATCGGTCAGCTTTTGCTTAACCATTGCAAGCTGTTCCGCTTCGGCAGCCAGCGCTAGTGTTTTCTCTTCCAGAGATCGAACGGATTCGGCGAGTTGGGTTTCGTGATCGGCCAGAACCAACTTCTGTTGCTCGATCGCCGCTTTTTCTGCTTCGGTTTGGCCGGCCTGAGCCAATTGCGATGTCAGAGCGTCAACCGCTTGCCGGGCTTCGTCGAGTTCCCGACTTTTGGCGGCCAAGTTGGATGCCAACGCATCGGTCCGCGATTGCAGCTCGGCCTGCTCTTGCAGCGTTTGCCGCAGCATGGCAACTTCGGCTTCCACTTCGCTGCTCTGCGCCTGTTGGGTCAGAATCGCCTGTTGAGCTTGCTCAATCTGCAGCGCCGCGTCGCTGAGTTGCTGTTCCTGGGCGGCCAGCTTTTGTTTGGCCGTTGCAAGCTGTTCGGTTTCGGCAGCCAGGGCTGTTTGCTTTTCCGCCAAAGAACGAATGGATTCGGCGAGTTGGCTTTCGCGCTCCGACAAATTCCGCGCGGACTCGGCGTGGCGGCTTTCGCGATCGGCCAGAACGATCTGCTGCTGTTCGATCGCTGCCCTTTCTGCGTCAATCTGGCCAACATGAGCCACTTGCGATGTAAGAGAGGCGACCGCTTGCCGCGCTTCGTCGAGTTCCCGTCTTTTGACGGTAAGGTCCGAGGTCAGCGCGTTAATTTGGGGTTGCAGCTCGGCTTGTTCTTCCAGCGTCCGCCGTAAGGTTGCCGCTTCGGCCTGTGCTTCGGCAGCATACCGCTGCGACAACACGGTTTCGGCTCGCCTAAGCTCCAATTGCTGCCGTAGCTCAGACAACTGCCTTTCCAGCGCATCGTTCGCCGTGTGCTGCTGCGAAACGGCCGTCAATTCGGCTGAGCTGGCGGCTAATTGCTCACGCAGAGCATTCAGTTCGCGATCTTGATCCTCGCGGCGCTGAATCAGTGCGGCGTGTTCACGATCCCATTGCACGCGATTGGTTGCGCTGGCCTCGTGAAACTGCCGCAACTCATTGCTCAGCGCTTCGCGCTCGTTTCGCGATCCGATCAGTTCTGTTTCGAGCTTCGCGATCGATTCCGCAGCGCCAATTTCCGCCGCTCGCATCGCCGCAGCCTTTTCCCTCTCGCCGGACAGTTCATTCGACAGTCGAGTGATTGATTCGTTCGCGGCTGCGATCTTCTCATTCAACTCACAAAGTTCTGATTCCACGGATTGCCGACCATGAGCATGTTGCTCGCAACCTTCGCGCGCCACGGCCAATTCGGCCGCCTGACGTTCCATTTTTTCCTGAGCCGCCGTCAGCTCTTGCGACTGCTGCTCGATCGTCGTCTGAGCCGCCGACAAGTCAGCGCACACTTCCTCCAATTGCTCATTGGCCGCCTCCAGCGCATCGCGCATCTGGTCCGCTCGATCCGCCGCGGTAATCGATGACTCAAATCCTTGCCGCGACTCGCCCTGCAATTGCCGAATCTGCTCGAGCGCGCGATCGAGCCGTGCTTCCAAGTTGAGGAAATCGCGGCTGCACTCAGCGGTCAATGCTGAGGCTGGCTCATCGGCAATTGTCGCGCTTTCACACGCTTCGACAATGATCTCCACCGGTCCCACGGTCAGCCGATCGCCAGCAGCCAGCAGCGCCTCGTCGAAGTGCGCGCCGTTGAGGTGCATCCTGCCGCCGAACCGCCGAATCACCGTTCCGCCGCTGCCGCGCAAAATCCAACATTCAATTGCTGCAACGCCGCGGGCTACGAGCCGCAATGTGCAGCCCTGAGCCGAGCCGACCGTACACTTGGCGGAATGGATCCGCACCAGCCGGCCGCCTTGTCCTGGACCGCTGATTCGCAGCGACAGTTGGCCGACGCCGGATAGAAATTGACTGGCCGCCGGATTGGCCGACGTTTTTCCGCGTCGCGTCCCCATTCGAGGCATCATGCAAGCAGCCATGGTAAAAACAGACTCCCCTCTGGCACGGTTGGTAGGGTGGGCTGCGCCCACCTCCTGCTGGCAAATGGGCGCAACGCCGGTGGTCACCGACCGCCGGATTTGCGCGCATCTCCCCGCAGGGATTTAGCTTGCGTCCACGCCGAGGTCAAAAGCCGCTGGCCCGCCTGGCCCGTATAAAACGCATAGCCGGCAGATTTTGCCGCTTCCGGGCCAAATCGAGTGCATCCCACGGCGCTTTTTGCCGATTATCGGAAGGCGGCAAACAATGCCGAATGTCCGGCCGATTCGCGACAGCACCTACCATGTTGTCGCATGTCCGCCCGACATTCAGGACACCAGCCCTGCGCTCTCTGGGGCATCAGGGCTGCCGCAGCAATCGTCGTAACTGTTTGCCCGTTAAACACTTGCAGATTCAGGATGCTACCTGGAGACTGGCCCGCTCGGGGCCTCGATCGCCGAGGTGGTAGCCTGCTTGCATAGGATAACGGTGCCCATCAAAGGCCTGGCTTGGTCGCTGAGAGCGCCGGGGGGCTGGAGATGAGGTTGGGACACGGGCAAGGAACATAACTGAGGCGCTCCGCCGGCGATTGCCGGTTGGACACGAGGAAGAGAAATGGCACGCAAAGACGCGATGATGGGCTTGCGACAGATTCTCATGCGCCGCCGTGACGCGCTGCGGCAAGCGCTCGCTGGCGACTTGAGCCTTCTCAAGGAGCTGCGGCAGCAGAACTCTGGCGATGTGATCGACGCTGCCCTCGACGCGGCGCAGGATGAGATCAGCTCTCAGCTGGCCGAGGTCGAAAGCCGGGAGCTGACCAGCATCGAAACTGCCCTCGAGCGGATGAGGAAAGGCGAATACGGCCACTGTGACGGCTGCGGACAAGCGATCCCACTGGCTCGCCTGCAGGCGCTGCCTTACGCCACGACTTGCATTCAATGCCAGCGTGAAGCCGAGAAGAACGGCGACGTAGTCGGCGGTGGCAGCCTCAGCCGCATTTTCGATGGCGGCCTGGGCGACACCGAAGTTTCCTCGGCCGATCTCGAAATCGACGTATAGCGCGGGTTCCAGCGTCGGAAAAACATTCTATAGGGAACGCCGTCTGTGGCGTTCCGTGGCTCGTCACAGACGCCTCGGCTCAAGACACCAGGTCACCGCATGGATGCCACAGGCGCTGCCAAAGCTGCGATTTTCTCGGCTCTGCTATACCTTGCCGTTGAACCGGGTTTGGCAGCCGCCGATGACTTGGCAGCTTCTGCCTCCAGTTTTTCGCCGGCAACCAGCGACCGCGACCGCCTCTACGCGGAGCTCGCCGCCGACGTTCAAGAGCTCGAAGAGCGCGGCAGCATCGTCAAGCGCGTCGTGAAGCTGGCGACGCCAGCGGTCGTTCACATCGAAGCCCGCCGCGAGGTCGAAGGTTCCCGTCCAGGGCGCGGCGAATCGGAAGAAGCCGGCTCCGGCGTTATCATCGAGCGCCGCGGCAAGCTGTTTGTGCTCACCAACCGGCACGTGATCAAATATTCGACGGTCAACGGCATCAACGTCAAATTGGCCGACGGTCGTGTGGTCCACCCCAAACAAACCTGGTCCGATCCGGCTACTGACGTGGCAATCATGTCGATAGCGACCGAAGGAATCGTGGCCGCCCGCATCGGCGATTCCAGCAAGCTCGATATCGGCGATTTCGTGCTGGCTGTCGGCAGCCCTTTCGGCCTCAGCCACTCCGTAACGTATGGCATCATTAGCGCCAAAGGCCGCCGCGACCTGCGGCTGGGTGACGACGGCGTTCAATATCAGGATTTTCTGCAAACCGACGCGGCCATCAACCCTGGCAACAGCGGCGGACCGCTACTCAACCTGCGGGGCGAAGTCATCGGCCTCAACACGGCCATCGCCAGCGCCAGCGGCGCCAACGAAGGCATCGGCTTCGCCATTCCCGTCAACATGGTGATGATCATTGCCGATCAGCTCATCGAGCGTGGCACGGTCGTTCGTGCATTTCTAGGCGTGAAGTTAGATTCGTCCTTTGGACCCAATGAAGCGGCCCGCCTGGGCATGGCCAGACCCGAGGGTGCGCGGGTCACAGGTATCACGCGCAATTCACCCGCCGAGCAGGCCCGCATTCAAGTCGGCGATGTGATCCTCGAATTCGACGGCACCCGCGTCGAGGACGACATGCACCTCATCAACCTCGTTAGCTTGACGCCCGTCCACAAAGAGGTTGACCTCCGCCTGCTCCGCGAGGGACGTCCGCTCGGTCTGCGAGTTCGCGTCGCGAACAAGGCCCTGACGCCTGTCGATTAGTCAGCGCCTGCTAAAAGCTCGGGCCGCAGCTCCGCAAGATTGTCAGCGCTGCGACAATCTGTCGCGATTGATCGCCGCTTTCAAGAAGGTTGCTGCCTTTCGTTGGACGACTGCCATTCTTCCGGATACGATAGTCCGCGAACGACAGAAGTTGCCGCGGTCGGTCTATGACGGATCATTTGGCATTGCAACCAGCAGCGGAGAAACTGACCGACGCGCCACCGGCAAAAATCCTGCTGGTGGATGACCAGCGCGCCAATCTGCTCGCCCTGCGGTCGATGCTCGACGACCTGGGCGAGGTGCTCGTCGAAGCGACTTCCGGCGAAGAAGCCATCCGCCGAGTGAAAGAAAACGACTTCGCGGTCATCTTGCTCGACGTCCAAATGCCGGAGCTCGATGGGTTCGATACGGCGAAGCAAATCCGCGCAGCCAACGCTGGCCGGCCAACACCGATCATTTTTGTCACCAGTTACGACGAAGATCGCCCGTCGCTGGAACGGGCGTATGCGCTGGGCGCGGTCGATTATCTGGTGAAGCCGGTCACACCATTGGTGCTGCGGGCCAAGGTCTCTAGCTTCGTCGAGCTCTATAAGGAGCGCGAGCGGGCTCGCCGGTCGGGCAATCAATTGCGCTTGCTAATCGAAGGCACGACGGAATACGCAATTTTCATGCTCGATCCGACAGGTCACGTCATCACTTGGAACCCCGGCGCGCGGCGAATCAAGGGGTATCTCGCCAGCGAGATCATCGGGAAGCATTTTTCAATTTTTTATCCCGAAGAAGCCAAACAGCGGCGCTGGCCGGAGCACGAATTGAAAGTCGCAAGTCAAACGGGGCGCTTTGAAGATGAAGGCTGGCGAGTCCGCAAAGACGGTTCCACTTTTTGGGCCAACGTGATCATCACCGCGCTCCGCGACGAAGGCGGCAATCTACTCGGCTTTGCCAAAATCACGCGCAACCTGACCGAGCGGAAGTTGGCGGAAGAAAATGCCGTTCGCCTGGCGGCTGAAGAAGCCGCGCGCAAAGCGGCCCAAGCTCAAGCCGAGATCATCGAGCAACAGCGCGAGCAATTGGAGGTAACGCTAGCGAGCATCGGCGATGCCGTCATTAGCACCGACGATCGTGGCAACATCACGTTCCTTAATCCTGTGGCGGAGGAGCTCACTGGTTGGTCACAACAGGAAGCTCAAGGCCTGCCGCTCGTTGACGTTTTCAAAATCGTGAACGAGTACACGCGCCACACGGTTGAAAACCCGGCTACGCGCGCGCTCCGCGAAGGCGTTATCGTGGGCCTGGCGAATCACACCGTTTTGATTTCCAAAGACGGCACCGAGCGGCCCATCGACGATAGCGCCGCGCCAATTCGCCGTCGTGATGGCTCAGTGCTGGGTGTCGTACTGGTCTTTCGCGACGTAGTTGAGCGCCGCCTTGCCGAGCGCACTTTACGATCGCAGGAAAAGCTCCGGGCCGCTCGCCTCGCGATCACGCAACTTCTGGCCGAAGCCCTATCCGCCGCGCAAGCGGCTCAGGGCATTTTGCAGGCGGCTTGCGACGGCCTCGACTGGGACCTCGGCCTTTATTGGGTCGTCGATCGGGAGACCAATACGCTCCGTTGCGCCCAAAGCTGGCACAAATTCGGCGGTGTCGTCAGTGAATTTGAGAAAGTCAGCCGTAATTGCACGTTTGTGCGCGGCGCGGGGCTTCCGGGCCGATTGTGGGAATCCGGTAAGCCGGCGTGGATCGTGGATCTGGCACGCGACAAAAACTTCTCGAGTCTTCGGCCGGCGGTTCAGGAGGGCCTGCAAAGTGCTTTCGGTTGTCCCATCATCGCCGAGAATCGCACGCTGGGCGTTATCGAGTTTTTCAGCCGCGAGCGGCGCGAAGTCGACGCGAATCTGCTGGAAATGATGGGCGCCGTATCGGGTCAGATCGGCCAGTTCATCGAACGCTCTAAAGCCGAGGAAGAAATCCGGTTGCAAGCCCGGCTGCTGGACTCGGTGGCTCAAGCCGTGATCGTTACTGACGATGACGGCTCCATTATTTATTGGAATCGGTTTGCCGAAACGCTGTTTGGCTGGCCAGCGAGCGAAGCGCTCGGCCGCAGCATTCTCGATTTCCTGGTTCCCGCGTCCGAACGGAAAAAAACGGTTGCTCTCTTCGACAAGCTCCGCGCCGGCCAAACGTTTTCGGGCGAAATGCTGGTGCAGCGTCGTGGGCAAAAAGCATTTCCCGCGCTCGTCACTCAAACGCCGATTTTCGGTGACGAAAAGATGCTCAAAGCGGTCATCGGCGTCTTCTCGGATAATACGGAGCGGCAGCGGCTGGAGCATTCGCTTCGCTTTCTGGCCGACGCCAGCGCGACGCTCGCGATGCTGGTCGATTATGAATCGACGCTGCAGCAGGTGGCACAACTGGCCGTTCCCGATTTCGCCGATTGGTGCGCGATCGACCTGGCCTCCACCAATGGAAGTCTCGAGCGCGTGGCCGTGGCACACATCGATCCGGCCAAGGTCGAGCTGGCCAAGGAATTGCACCGGCGCTATCCGCCCGATCCCCGCGCCGGTCGCGGAATTCTGCACGCCTTTCGCACCGGTCGCTCCGACATCATGACCGAGGTTTCTGAGTCGTCGATGCTCGAACGCGCGGTTGATGACGATCACCGCCGCTTGCTGAAAGAGATCGGCGTGCATTCTTTTATGTGCGTGCCGCTCAGGGGGCGCACGCGGGCGCTCGGCGTGGTGACGTTTGTCGCGGCCGACTCAGGCCGGCTGTATAACCAGTCGGACCTGGAGTTCGCCGAAGAGTTGGCCCGCCGGGCGGCAATTGCCATCGAAAACGCGCAGCTCTATGCCGATCTGCGCGAGGCCGATCGCCGCAAGGACGAATTCTTGGCGACGCTGGCCCACGAGCTGCGTAATCCGCTGGCGCCGATTCGAAGCGCGCTCGAAATTCAAAAGCTGCCCGGCATCGACTCCGCGGTGGTGGACGAGACCCGCGACGTTATGGAGCGGCAGTTTCAGCAACTGGTCCGCCTGGTCGATGACCTGCTCGACGTTTCCCGCGTGATGCGCGGAAAAATCGAGTTGCGGCTGGAACAGGTCGATCTGGCCACGATTGTCGCCCGAGCCATTGAGACCGCGCGACCTCTGATCGAGACGCAAGGCCATAGCCTCAAAATCGAGTTGGCCGAGCCGCTGCTCGTTAATGCCGACCCGGTGCGTTTGGCCCAGGTCGTCGGCAACCTGCTCACCAATGCCGCGAAATATACCGAACCCGGCGGCCAGATTTTGCTCACCGCGAAGCGCGATGGTAAACAGGCGGTGCTCACGCTTCGCGACAATGGCATTGGCATCGCCCGGGAGATGCTGGCCGAAATTTTTGAGCTGTTCGTGCAGGCCGATCACTCGCCCACCCGCTCGCAGGGCGGTCTGGGTATCGGACTAACGCTGGTGAAAAATCTCGTCGCGATGCACGGCGGCGCCGTTTCGGCCCACAGCGAAGGACTCGGCCAAGGCAGCGAATTTGTCGTCCGCCTGCCGCTGGCCGCCGCGACGGTTAAGCGTGCTGAAAGCTCCAGGCCGCAGCCTTCCAATACGGCCGCCGCGGGATTCCGGCTGCTGATCGTTGATGACAATGAAGACGCCGCCAATAGCCTGGCCGTTCTGCTGCGGCTGCAAGCCCATAGGGTCATGGTTGTTCACAATGGACCGGACGCGATCGTTGCCGCTGCTGAGTTCCGTCCCGACGCGATTCTTCTCGACATTGGCATGCCCGGCATGGACGGCTATGAGGTCGCCCGGCAAATTCGGCAGCGGCCCGACCTGGCCGGCATAGTTATCGCCGCCCTCACAGGATGGGGCCAAGAGGAAGATCGCCGCCGGACGAAGGCGGCCGGCTTCAACTATCACCTCGTGAAGCCGCTCGACCCCAAAGCGCTCGACAACTTGCTGGCGAAGTTAGCGCTAGGGAAGTCCTGAGCGGACGAGCGTCTTGTTTGTAGGCGAAACCGGCTGGCGATCCTGCGCGAGGGGGTCGGGAGTCGATTGCGGTATAACCCTATCCACCTGGAACACTGTTCTCGCAATCGACTCCCGACCCCTTCATTGTCCGCCGGTTGGGCGCTGATCGAGCGCCGCCCAAAGTTGACGTAGCGGCTCGATTGACGCCGGCGCCGCGGCTTTCGGCGCATAGGCAAGTTGGCCATACCAGGCGGCGAGCATTTGCACGCCCGACGCGACCTGCGGCTGCGTGCCGGCCAGCGCGAGGGCGAATTCATTCGGCGTCTGTCCTGTATTACGCGGACAAGCTCGCTCGCGGCCCCAGGCTTCGAGTGCCTCGAATGTGTAGCGCACAAGCTGCGGCCACGACATTCCGTGTGCGTCGCCGCTTAAGAATGGATCGACGTACGACGCGAACGTCCGCGGCGGCGCAACGACTTCAGTGGCCACCGCAGCCGATTCAGCGACCGCTTTCTTCTTACCAAACCACCAATCCCATAGCTCGTTAAGCTCCGCCAGCAGTTTTTGCCACGCGGCCATCAATTCCTCGCGGTAAATAAATGCCGCAATCAGCCCGCCGACGATCAATCCGCCGTAGAGCAGCCATTTGAGTATGAAACCAAACGATTGGGTCAAAAAAGACGGCGCTTGGGATAAAATCTGGCTTACCTTGGACGGACTGGGAGGCGGCGATTGCGAGCCGCTCTCGTTTTGCTTTCGCTCATGAGTGTTTTGCTGCGATGACTGTTTCTGCTGCTGATTTTCGCGATCTTGCCGCTCTCCCTTGTTTCCGCCATCTTCGGTTTTGGACTTTTCTGCCTCCGATTGCTTGTCTTGCGACTCCGCATTTCGCTTCTGCGATTCGCCGGCTTGCGACTTGTCCCTTGGTGGCTTATCTCCCTGCGACTTGCTGCCACGGTCGTTTTTATCTCCTCCGCTCTGAGACTTGCCCGACTTGTCCGAACTTTGCCCCTGGCCTTTTTTGCCGCTAGAACCTTGCTTGCCGCCGTCCTGCGCGCCACCCGCGTTGCCTTTCTGCTTCCCTTCGCCATGGCGCTCCGTCTCTTGCCCTTGTTTGGCCTCCGTCGTCGCCGGGTTCTTCGCCGTGTCGTCCTTCGTCCCGTCCTTCCCGATGGCATATTGACTGGCCCGACGCACGGCCGAAGTCACGGTGAACGGCAATTGGCTCAGCGAATACTCGCGGCTCGGCCGCGGCAGAACAGCCGCCACGAGCAGCATCGCGATGATCATCACGACGCCGACGAGAATCCAAGTCGTCGTCATTTCCACCGGTATTTCCAGCTTCCGCTGCCGCAGATAGCGCCGCAGGCCCAGAAAGCTGGTGGCCAACAAAAGGCCCATGCCACAGGCGACATAGATGACGAGCAATCCAAAGACCAACGCCCGCCGCGGACCATCAGCCGCCGGAACAAACCACCCGCCGATGCCGAAGAGGGGCAGCGCCGCCAGCGAAAAATAGACCACCCATACGCCCGGCGCGTGCGGCCTTCGATCCGGCTCCCACAACGTCTCCCACCACGGCGGCGAAGCTTCGCTCACCGTGCCGCTGACCGCTTCCAGGTGCGGTGCGACAGCGCCCTCTTTATTTGGGAGAGGATTCGCCTGCGGGTTTTCCTTCTGTGAAGCCTTTCTCACTTCGGCAGCGACATTCCCCAAATCCATTCCCATCTGCTGCAGAAGCCCCTGCCCCGAAACATCTTGATCCTCATCGATCACCGTGCAGTCCCACGTTAGCTTGTGCGCCGCCCACCATACCAACACCATCACCAGCCCGCCAAGAACCAATCCGTCCTGCACGAGTCGCGCCAGCACAAACGCAACCGAAGCCGCCAGCGCCCAGCCAAACAGCGAGGCCCGCGCCATCCCTTCCTCGATCGAGATCCGCGCGATGCCCACGATGGCGATGACGAACATCGCCATAATCCACAACATGCGGCCTTTGAATTCCCCCTGATAGAACACTTCGACCAAGAACCACATCAAGCTGCCGACCAGCAGCATGATCAGCGCAGGGGCGATCGCAACGACCAAATAATCGGCCAGCGTTTCGGGCGATCGCCGCGCCATAATTACAGCCCCCGCTCTCATGTTACCACGCCAGTACGAAACCGCGCCGACTGCGTAAAAATATGCTTGTGTCCACCCAGCTCGGCGCGCGACAATGTACGACCCATTATCGGTCAGGAGGACGCCATGCCTGCCAATCGCAGCGATCTTCGCATCGTCATTGTCGATGACAATCCGGACGCCACCTACGCTCTGGCCATGCTGCTCGAACGAGCCGGCTTTACCGTCGTCTCGCAAATCTATGACCCCGAGCAGGCCGTCGATTGCATCCTGAGCCATCAGCCGCACGTGGCAATTCTCGACATCGCCATGCCCGGGATCGACGGCTATGAAATCGCCCAGCAGGTCCGCGAGCAGGGCAACCAGCCGCTGAAATTGATCGCGATTTCCGGCCTCGGCCAGGACTGCGACAAAACCGACGCCCTGGCCGCCGGCTTCGACGCCCACCTCACCAAGCCCGCCAATTGGCCCAGCCTCGAAGCCCTGCTCGTTTCCTACCTGGAAGAGTCGGCTCCGGCCCAAATCTAGGCATTTCTCACATCGGTGGGAAGTGATGGCAGCTTCCGGGCACCTTTTTACGGCGAGCGGAGGGCGTAACCCTCCGGTGGCTTTCCTATCGAGTCTTGCGTTGTCAATGGACCAATACGTCGTTTAACGCATAGCCGAAGGCGTTGGCGTCTGGCGATTCGCGGTCGCCTGCGGCTCCCCGTTAAACGACAATTGGCCAGGTAAGGGTAAATCATTAGGTGGATTTACGGACTACGATCGCCATGAGGCCCTTGCTGATTGCATCCCCGCTCCGCGCGCGGCACAATACGCCCGCTCAATCTTTCATTCCACTTCGCAGGACACGCACCATGAATCACGACACCACGACCAACGAGCGCTCGCAATCGATCTCAGGAACAGGGATGGTAGGGGGCGCCGCCGCCGGGGCGGCCGCCGGTTCGCTGGCCGGACCCATCGGCGCGGCCGTCGGTGCAGTCATTGGTGGCGTCGCTGGCGCCAACGCGCCCGCCATAGCTCAAACGGTCTCCAAGGCCATGCCCAAAACTGTCGGTAAAGCGAAAGCTGCTGTTCGCAAGGCTGCCAAGAAGACGAAGAAGGCCGCCAAAGCTTTGAAGCCCAAGACAAAGGCCGCCACCGCCAAAAAATCTGCCGCCAAGAAGTCGAATAAGAAAGCCGCCAAAAAAGCACCGAAAAAAGCGGCCAAGAAGAAAAAGAAATCGGCCAAGGGCCGCCGCAAATAATGCCTTGCAACAAAGGCCTTTCAAGCGCATCGTCTATCGGTCGAGCGGACTAACATCCACCAATCCGAATTTTTGCAACCGCGCATAAAAGGTGGACCGCGGCAGGCCGACGAGCTTCGCCGCCAATGTCTGGTTGCCCTGCGCCCGCTGGAGCGCTTCTTTGAGTAATTGCAGCTCGACTTGCTCGACCAGCAGCGTCCGCGACTGCTGCGCCGTGAATGAATCGAGATAACGCGACACGAGTCCTTGAATCAGCGATTGCAGTTTCTGCTCGCCTGCCTCGGCTTGCGAGGAAGCTTGAAACGCTTGCTTGATGTCAGTCAATTCAATCGCCCGTCCCTGACAGACGATCACCAGACGCTGCAAACAATTCTCCAGCTCCCGCACATTGCCGGGCCAGTGATAAGTGGCGAGCAGATCCCTTGCCGCCGCGGTAATGTTCGGCGATCCCTTGCCTAACTCGGCTGCAAAGCGCTGCAAGAAATAATCGACGAGCAGCGACACGTCGTTCCATCGCTCGCGCAGCGGCGGCAAATGCAGGGCGACCACCGACAAGCGGTGAAATAAATCCTCACGAAAACGGCCTGCTGCGATTGCCGCTTCCAGATCGCGGTTCGTCGCCGCCAAAATCCGCACGTCGACTTTGATCGTCTCGTTGCTCCCCAGCGGCTCGAATTCACGGTTCTGGACGACCCGCAGCAGCTTGGCCTGCGTCTGCAGCGGCATTTCGCCAATTTCATCGAGAAAAATTGTGCCGCCACGGGCCTGCTCGAAACGACCGATCCGCCGCGCCACCGCCCCCGTAAACGCCCCGCGCTCGTGGCCAAAAAACTCACTCTCCAGAAGCGCCTCGGGCAGCGCGGCGCAGTTGACGACCACCAGCGGCGACTGATTTCGCCGGCTGTGCTGATAAATGGCCCGCGCGACCAGCTCCTTGCCGGTGCCCGATTCGCCGCGAATGAGAACTGTCGCATCGGTCGGCGCCACCCGACCGATCATCTTGAAAAGCTCCTGCATCGCGGGTGATTGGCCCAGAATGGCATCCGATTTTCGTGTTGCTGGCGTGCTGCCCAGCGCCACCTCCCGATGCATCGACCGCCCCGCGGCGGCGGCCCGCTCCACGAGCTGCAACATCTCCTCCGGCTCCAGCGGCTTGAGCTGGTAATCGAACGCCCCGCGCTTGGTGGCCTCAATCGCGGTCTCCATCGTGCCGTAACCCGTGATGATGATCACCGGCACGCGGGCTTCGCGCTGCTTGATGATCTCCAGCGCATCCAGGCCGCTCATTCCCGGCGTATGAATATCCATAATCACGACATCCGGCTGCTCGCTGGTGACGAGCTCCGGCGCCTCGTCCGCTCGTCCCGCCGTGAGGACGTCGTAGCCGTGCTTAGCCAACAGCGACTCAAATGCCGCCAGCACGTTGCGTTCATCATCGACGATCAGAACCTTGCTCATGCCTCCGGCTCCCCTGCGGGCAGCGGCAAATGGATCACAAATTCGGCGCCAGCGTGCCGCGGTGTAGATAGCTCCACATGCCCGCCATGCCGCAGCACGATGCTCGCGACGATTGGAAGTCCCAAACCAGTGCCTTCATCCTTCGTAGTAAAAAACGGTTCAAACAACTTGGCCCGGTGTTCTTCGGGAATGCCCTGACCACTATCACTGATGCGGATTACTGCCTCCGCGCCGCCCTTCTGAGTTTCTTTGGCAGTCGCAACGGTGATCTGCCCGCCTGCGGACGCCGCCTCGGCTGCGTTCCTCAGCAAATTCACAATCGCCTGCATCATCTGCTCCCGATCGACATACAAATTTGGCAACTCAGCCCCAATTTCCTTTTCCAGAGTGATTGCTTTCTCTCGCAGCAGCGGCTCGACGAGGGCCGCGCTGTCGTCGAGCAATTGACACGTCGGCGTCCACGCTTGCCGCGTCTCGCGCGGTCGCGAAAACTCCAAAAACTGTCGCACAACGGCTTCCAGCCGCCGCACTTCTTGAGTGACATTATCGAGCGTTGTGGCCACCTCCGTGCCATCGGCTACGGCATCGCGGGCCGTAAATAGCCACATTTTCATCGCCGTCAGCGGATTGCGAATTTCATGGGCAAGACTGGCGGCCAGCCGGCCGATGGTGGCGAGCTTTTGGGCGTCAAACAATGCCCTTTGTTGCCGCTCAAGCCGACTCTCATAATCTTCGACGTTCGTAAACAGCAGCCGCAAGTAACCCGCCACGCTCTCCACTTCATCTCCGAAGCGTTTTTGTTCCTTGTTGCCGGCAAGCACGTAGTGCTGCAAGTCGATCGCCATTTGCTTCAGCGGCCGCAAAACCCCGCGGTAGAACGTCGCCAGCAGAATGCCACTAATGGCCAGTTGCATGACAATCGCAACGGCGACACCGCCCGAGATCACATTGACGCCGCCCAGCGCTTCATGGCTCGCCTTGCGCATCAGCTGCTGATTGGTCTCATTCAACGCCTCGCAAAGTGCGTGCGCCTGGCGATATAACTCACCGGCTTTTCCGAACATCATTGTCTTGGCTTCGTCGGTTTGGCCAGCGCGAATCAAATCGATGACCCGCTGACGCGTCGCATCGTATTCATCAGCCAAATCGGCTAGCTCTTTGAGCAGCGTCTGCTCTTTGGGGGTGAAGGCAACGTCCTGGGCCACTTGCAGCCACTGTCGGAATTGTGCTTTACGTTCGTTGAGCTCTTCGAGCCCTTGTTCATCGCCGCTGACGATAAACGCCGTGACGTAACCGCGCTGCTCAAGCAAAGAATTTTCCAGTTCCCCGGCCGCGACCACGCTGGGCAAGTTGTCGTCCAGGATTTGATCGAGGGTGCCTGCTGTTTGCCGCAGTCCCGCGATGGCAACTGCGCTCACGATGAGCGCCAGCGCCAGTGTCGCCGCAATGCACACATACACGCGCGAAGCGAGCGTTCGCCACATGAAAATACCTTCCCGTTGCCTAAAGGTTTCTCGCCGCGCGATCAGCCGCCGCCGCGAGACATCCTTACCACATTTCGATCATCGCGATTCTGTAAATAGAAATCGACGCTACGCTTTGTTAAATCCGACTTGAGCCGATAAGACGCTACCAATCAAAGTCGCTGCGCGCTCAAATTCCGGCGCGCGCGCCGAATTCTCGGCGGCTTACGGAAACCTAACGACGCACGTTCATTACAAAAACACTGGGTTTCGCGCACAGCTCACTGAGTCCAATGCGATGGCACATTCTTTGCCATAACGCGTTGAGCTGAGGCATTTCTGTTGGCGCTAGCGCTCGGCCAGGGGCAGTAGAGAAGTGGCCGTGAGCGGCGCCAGGAACTCCATTCACTTCATACTCGTTATGGCAGTTCCGTCTCAGGTCTCGAGCGGCCTGAGAGCCTGGCAGCATCTTCGGTTTCGAGTTGACCCAAACAGCTCGCCTTAACCGCATGATGATGCCGCCGAACCTGGTCGTCCCAGTGCTCGGCTGGCCCCGCGAGGCTGGTCATCCCCCTCGCGGGGCTTTTCTTATTAAAGCCATTGGACCCGGCAGTTTTTCAATCGTGAGATTGACCGCCGCAGGATTGGATCGTTTCTCTCGCTATCGATTATTCCGGGGCGCGAACCTCGTAGCGTGTCATGCTGTTGACCTTCTGAGCGAGCTGCTTCACTTGGCAAGACTGTCGGCATTCGGCAATGGACGCCTCGAATTCGACCCAGTTGCCCCCTTTGAAGACGAATGTCTTCTTGGCCTCGTCTTCGAGAATGATGAACGGCTTGCCATAGGCTACTGCTGCCTGCCGTTCCGACGGATCCGGAGGACGGCGCAGGCTGCGGGTTGGCGAATTCGGATCGTAGCCGCGGCCGGGTTTGTTCCTCGGCTGTTGGCGACCTTTGACCATGCTCAGTTCCTCCTCAAAGTGATGCCGGACGCTTCAGCCGATTGCTGAAGCTCCTCATTGATAAACAAATCCAGTGGCCTGTGCCTACTTCACGGAGCAGGCGACTAGTAGCGCTTACCGCCACCGCCGCCATAGCCCCGTCCACCACCACCACCACCGCCGCCGCCATAGCCGCGACCACCGCCGCCGCCGCCACCGCGCTCTTCCCGCGGGCGAGCTTCGTTGACCGTCAAGCAGCGGCCGTCTATTTCCTTCAGGTTCAGTCCCTGAATGGCGGCCTGGGCTTCGCTATCGCTCGACATTTCGACAAAACCAAAGCCTTTGCTGCGGCCCGTGTCGCGGTCTTGAACGACTTGAGCGCTTTTCACGCGGCCGTGCTCACCAAACAGTTGCTCCAGACTCTGACTCGTAACGCTGTAACTTAAATTTCCGACATAGAGTCGCGTACCCACGAGTGCGGTTCCTTCACGAAAGCATCAGGCCCCAGTAAGCTTTCCGGGCCCAAGAGAAAGGGACCAGCGTGGTGATCCGCCAAGTAGGAGAGGCGAAAAAGGGCGGCGGATCAATTCGGGAAGAAAACGCTGCGCTTTGGTCGTCAAACCAACTAGGCACAATCTAGCACGTCGCGCCACACGCCAATAGCGGACGTTCCTCACGAAAATCCAAATCGTCGCTCGAATCAGCCGTTGCCGCGTTGGCTCGGCGGAACGACAATGAAGCGATCTAGGCATTCATGGCGTCCGCCCTTTTTCTGGACCCTCGCCCCGAATTCCGCTACTGGGGCGCTTAATGAGCCATACCAAGCCGAAGTTTGAGGGGCCGGTCCGCGCGGTATGTCCTGTTTGCGGAACAATCGCCTATTCCAAAGGCGGGATTCATCCGCAATGCGCAGTCGTACGAGCAGATAAGACCCCGCCGCGGCCAAAAGACAAAGTCGAATCGGCGAAGAAGACGGCTCTTACGCAATGGAGAAAGCGCTGCCCGCGATGCAAACGCGATCTTCCAGCCAGGCGAATGGTTTGCGACTGTGGACATAGTTTTGAGCCACGCATAACGGGCTGAGATTTTATGAACCCTTGCCTTGCCAATCGTCGTTTAACGGGCAGCTGAAGGCGACCGCGATTCGCCAGAAGCCTATGCCTTCGGCTCTGCGTTAAACGACGTAATGGTCAATTGACAACACCAGACGCAAATAAGAGCCGTGGCGATGAAGTCAGCATTCGCCACAGGAAACCGGCTCACTCGGCGATCAGCCAAATGCTGCCCGTTCGCTCGCCGACCATCTCCACTTTCCATTCCCGCGGCCGAAAGCCGGCGGCGGCTAACGCGTTGAGTGACTCGCCCAGACAGCGATTTCGCTCACCAGTATCAGTCGTGAGCTGCGCTTTCGTCAGATAGTCCGTGACCGTCACCCCTTCTGGCCGCACCGGCAAATAGCGGCTGGGCCTGGTGAACCATTCATCGTCGGAAATGATTTCAAACGTCGCCGTCGCATCGATGATAAATTCCGTTGGCAAAAATTCCGGCGAGCTATGATCGTCGATCACGGCATTCGGCGAAACTTCCCAGAGCTTTCCCTGCAGATCGCGCCAGACGACATGATTGAGCCAGCGGCGGTAGAGCGGCGCCGGAGTTTTGCTCCCGCTGATTCGATGCGGGCCAAAATCGGTCACCGCCCAACCATAGACAGCTTGTCCGCCGCGCGTGCTGATTGCCGCCATGACATTGCGATAGCACTTACCGACGCGCGCCTGTTCACTGGCTAGCGGCGGAACCGTCAGCGCGTGCGTTGCCCCGAGCGTGATTGAACGTGACTCGCACATTCCAATATTCAAGACAAAAGGTTGCGACATCTATCCGTTCCAAGCGCAAGCGGAAGCTACGAACCGTGCGTTTATGCCCAATCTTTGAGCAAATCGATCAACCGTGATCGGAGCCAAGGATCGCCCCAAGTCCTTGCGCCCCATGTCGTTTCACAATCGGAAGCTGTTTGCCGTGTGTGGCCTCAGCCTTGTTTCCAGGTTTTGCAAAACCTGGACCCCCGACGCGATCGGTCGCGCCTTGCGGAACAGGCCGGTATGACGGGAACGGCACACTTGCCGAGCGCTCCCCCCACAAAGAACCACCGCTTAAACGTCCTCGGTACGGATAAGTACCCTGTCTTAACTAAATCTTCACAGCATTGACCTTAGTCAATGACCGCTAAGGAGTTTTGAACTAAACAAGCGATTCGCAATCAAGGCGGTTTTCCGCAAACGGGTTGGTTTGGAGACAAATACCACTGCAGCGACCCGACTTGCCATAAAACTTGTCCGTTTAGAGACAATGGCGCTGACTACTTTGAAACGCAACACCCCTCACGCACGAGTGCCAAGGAAACTATTTTTAAAAAAACATTCGAAAATGCAAGTATGCATGGCGTGCATTAACTCAGAATTCACGATTTGCTGTAAGTGACTATTGCAAAACAAGTTGTGATAATTAATGCTCCTGCATATTCCGTTTTTCCATGCATATGCAGTACCATATATACCACCCAAAAGTATTTAAATGCCAAGACTGTAAAACGCCGCGCCGCTTAGCTTGCCTCTCCTCTCGCCGGCTCCAGCTTCGAGCGAATTGGGTCATGAACGCTGGCGTTTCCATTCACGGGCGATACGATCAGCAAAACGTCCACGGGAGTAAAAATGGCGACGACACAGGCGGAAGACCCTTATGCACTCGACGAACTGGGCATTCAGCAGCCGCCAAAAAGCCTGTGGACGGCGCTCGCCCAAATCGGTCCCGGCATCATTCTCGCCGGCAGCATCATCGGCTCGGGCGAACTGCTCCTGACAACAGGCCTGGGGGCCAAATACGGCTTCGTTTTCCTATGGCTCATTCTGCTGAGCTGCGTGATCAAGGTCTTCGTTCAGACGGAACTCGGCCGCTACGCGATCTCATCCGGCAAGCCCACGCTCACCGCCTTCGATTCGATCCCAGGCCCCCGCCTCGGTGCTCATTGGCTCGCCTGGTGGTGGCTGGTCATGATGTCGGCTTCCATTTTTCAGGTGGGCGGGATGGCGGGCGGCGTTGGCCAGGCCCTCAACATGGTTTTTAAGGGCTTCTCACCGTGGCTGGCCAAAAGCATCTCGTCGTTTTTGCCGGTTATCGCCGAAGAAATCACTAAACGGCCCGAACACCCTTGGGCCGTGCTAACGACCATCGCCTGTGTGCTGCTTCTCGCGAGCGGTGGCTACAAACGCATCGAGGTCATCACCACATTCCTCGTCGCCGGCGTCACGCTCGTCACAGTACTTTGCGTTTGCATGCTGCCAGCTACGGGCTATCCAATACGTATCGTCGATCTCGCCGAAGGGTTTGACTTGCCGAAGATATTTCAGATTCTGCGCGACAACGTTGCCGTCGCCGCCGCATTCAGTGCGTTCGGAATCACTGGCGTTGGCGCTAGCGAACTTTACGCCTATCCGTATTGGTGCTTGGAAAAGGGCTATGCCCGCTTCACCGGTCCGCGGTCGGATAATCCTTCGTGGGGCGAGCGGGCCAAAGGCTGGCTTCGCGTGATGTTTCTCGACGCGTGGGTCAGCATGGTCGTGTTCACCGTTGCCACCGTCGCGTTCTACGCGATGGGCGCGACCGTGCTTCATCGCCAGGACTTGGACCCCAAGGGACCTGAGATGATTAAGACGTTGTCCAAGATGTACGTGCCATCATTCGGAAGCTGGACCGAACCGTACTTTTTGGTCGCAGTCTGGGCCGTACTTTTTAAGACCATGTACGTCTCGTCGGCCTCCAACGGGCGTCTTCTGGCTGACTTTTTTGGCCTCGCAAACTTTCTCAGCTACCAAGACGCCGGCCAACGCCAACGCTGGATCGTTCGCTTCAGTTGCATCCTGCCCGTCATCGCGCTGGCTCTTTATCTTGCATTTGGCGATCCCAGGCTCATGGTAATCATCGGCGGCTTTTTCCAAGCGGCCACGTTGCCGATCATTTCCGGCGCGACGATTTATCTCCGCTATCGCCGCATGGACAAGCGCCTGACGCCGTCGATCTTGTCCGACATACTTTTGTGGGCTGCGTTCTTAATCATTACAGCCGTCTCGCTCTACGCCATTCCACAATGGGCCATCAAGTCGTTTTGGCCGAAATGAGGCGATACGAAATGGAACATTAATCGACGTTAATCTTCACTAATTAGTGGTGATTCGTTTTCCTTTCTGCGAGATTAGTTTCGGGTTGGCTCACCGAGATGCTGCTTGAAGAACGCCGCGATTCGCGAATTGAGCCGGATCGTGACGTTCGGCTCGGGCACCATGTGCGTAAACCCCGCCAGCGGCAGAAACTCGAATTCTCTTCCAGCTCGAAACAGCGCCTCGGTCATTTTTAGTGAGTGCATGAAGTAAACGTTGTCATCAGCCGTGCCGTGAATGATGAGGAGTGGCACCGACAGGTCTTTGCAGTAGGTCACCACGCTCGACGCCTCATAGCCGGCTTTGTTTTCGTCCGGCAGGCCCATGTAGCGCTCGGTGTAGTGCGTGTCGTAATCGCGAAAATCGCAAACCGGTGCGCCAGCGACCGCCGCCTTATACACATCCGGCCGGCGCATCGCCGCCATCGCCGAGAAATATCCGCCGAATGACCAGCCAGTGATTCCGACACGACGGAGATCCAGTTCGGGATATTTCGCGCCGAGCGCCTTGAGTCCCGCAACCTGATCTTCCAGAGGGACATCGATCAAGTTGCCCTTGATCGCCCGTTCCCACCCACGTCCACGCCTCGGCGTTCCGCGGCCATCGAGCGACACGACGATAAAGCCTTGATCCGCCAGCCATTGCTGAAGAACGCTGCCGCGGGGTGAGGAATTGACCGTCAACGAATGCGGGCCGCCATAAACATGAACCACGGCCGGATATTTCTTGCCCTTGTCAAACGACTTCGGCCGAATGATCGATGCCTCAAACTCCCGCTCACCCACCGTCAACAGTTCAACCTTCGGTATCGGTGGCTCTTCAGCAATGCTTTTCAATTCGCCCAGGCTATCGCCGCCGGCGCGAACGACTTTCGTTCCCGCGCGGCCATCGGCCAGGCTATAGCTATGCACGTACACATCCGCATTTCGGCCGAAGCTGAACGCATGATTGCCGGCTTCGGATGTCAGTTTCTTCGGCTCTCTGCCCGCCAGAGGAATCGCAAATACCTGCGTCTGCGTGGGATCGGTGCTTGCCGTGACGCAGGCGAGTTTTCGTTCGTCATCGACGCCCGCCAGATCGATGAGTCCAAAACCCTTTGGCGTCAGCGTCCGCATCAATTCGCCATTGCGCTGACGCAACTCCAGCGACCACTCACCCGTTCGCTCCGTCATCCACAAAAACCCGCTCCCATCTTTGAGCCACTTCGGACACGACGAAACCAGATTGATCCAAGCCGAGTCTGTCTCCTTCAGCAGTTCCGTCAGCTTGCAAGTGTTTTCATTCACCGCATACAGCACTTCCTCCGTCTGCGTTCGATTTTGCACCAGAATCGTCAGCGGCCCTTTGTCCTTCCACACGACCTTCGCCAGATACGGATACTTTTCGCGATCCCACTCGATCCATCGACGATCGCCGCCGTAGCCATCACGCTCCGCGTGATGTGCCCCTCCGTAGCCATCACGCTCCGCGTGATGTGCCCCTCCGCTCGCCGGCACAACCGCCAGCCGAACCACCGCATTTTTGCCTCCCGTCCGCGGATACGGCCACGTATTCGGCTCCCGCTCGGGATGCAGCGGATCCAGAATGTGAAACTCTTCCATTCCGGCCGTGTTCGTCTGTTGATAAGCAATCCACTGGCTATCAGGCGACCACCAATAACCGTGCATCCGGTCCATTTCCTCCTGCGCCGCAAACTCCGCGGTGCCGTTCGTGATCGAGCCGCCCGCGCCGCTCGTGATTTTCCGCTCCTTGCCGCTCTCCAGGTCCGTCACATGGATTTCGCCGTCGCGTACGCATGTGAGTTGCTTTCCATCTGGCGACAAACTCGGGTCGAGCGGAAACGCGGCAGAAGCCGACTTCAGCTCCGCGCTCTTCCCGCTCGCTCGCTCAATCACAAACAGCCGATTCGAAAGTGGCACCAACACCTTCGCCCCATCGTCCGACAAATCAAACCGCGCAATTCCCTTCGCCGCCAGCCGCAACCGCTCCCGCAGTGCCTTTTCCTCCGCCGAAAGCTTCTCCTCGCCGCCAGCGAGAATTTTCTCCGCCGTCAGCAGCACTCGCTCGTTGCCCGTCTGGCAATCGAACTCGTACAGATCCTGGACAAACGACCGCGGCTGCGACCGAAGGAACAAGACCGCGGAACCGTCCGGTGTTACGATCGCCCCCCGCGGCCGCCCGAGCGTGAAGCGGTAAGTTTCTGCATATTGGCGTAAAAAGTCTTCGTTCTCGGCATGAACGGAGATGCTCGGACGTTGGGCGTCCTGAGCCTGAACAACGAGGGGCACGGTTGTCATCAGTGCTGCAAAAAGGTGGCTTCGCATAAGGACAAGGGAATGGTTGGGATTTGCGTTTAGTTGGCTCGTGTGGATACTGAACATACATGACCGCCCCTTCAAATCTACCAGCCGACGACTCCGGGCGCTGGACCGCCCAGACGGTCGGCATGGGCGTCGAGATTCTCGATCGCATGGAGCGAGCCGTGGCCAATGTTCGCGAACGACTTTTGCGGGCAACCCAAGCATTAAATCAAGCCGGCGTTCCCTACGCTGTCGTCGGCGGGAATGCCGTCGCCTCCTGGGTCGCCACTGTCGATGAAGGCGCCGTCCGCAACACCCGCGACGTCGATATCCTCGTTCGCCGCGACGATTTAAACGCCGTGACGAAGGCACTGGAACAAGCTGGTTTCGTCCCCACATCGTCGTTCGGCGTGACCATGTTCCGCGACGGGGAGCAGGGGAAGCCGAGTGAGGCCGTTCATCTGTTGTTTTCCGGCGAAAGAACCAAGCCCGACCATCTGCTGCCCGCGCCGGAAATTCAGACGATTGACGACGCAGCGAATTTCAGAGTGATTACCCTCGAATCGCTTATTTCGATGAAGTTGACCTGGAACCGGACCATCGATCGCGTGCATGTGCGCGATCTTATCGACGCCGGACTAATCGATGCTTCCTGGCTGGCAAAACTG
>DASXLL010000059.1:0-16454 GCA_036496265.1 Pirellulaceae bacterium
TGCGATACGACGGAGAAGGCTTTGTAGAGTTCCGGTGCTTCGCTGCGTGTTTTGCGGAGAGCGGCGATGTCTTTGCCCTCGGTGAGATCGGCGGGGCCGTAGAGATCGACGACGCAATTGACGGCGCAGGATTGGTCGCCGTAGGGACCGGGTGGGTCGAGGCCGTCAGCTGGGCCAGTAACGCCGACCATGCTGGAGAGGTGGCCGCCGGCGGAGCCGCCGATGACGCCGATGTGCTTCGTGTCGAGGTGCAGCCGGTCGGCATTGGCCCGCAGCCAGCGGACGGCCGTTTTGCAGTCGTAGAGATTTTGCGGCCAGCAGGGTTTGTCGGATTTGGGATCGTGGAGCAGGTAGTCGATGCTGAGGCAGACGTAGCCGTGGGAGGCGAGGGTGGTGCCGATGTTGATTTCGCGGGCCGCGTCGCGTTGTCCACCGGTCCAGCCGCCGCCGTGAATGATGAGGACGCCGGGATATTTTTGGCCGTCTTCGAATTTGGGCGGGAGATAAAGGTCAGCCTTTTCGGCTCGATCGGGCGATAGGTAGGAAATACCTTTTTCGATGCGGACGTCTTTGACGTCCTGGGCGGCGATAAAGCCGGCGGTCGTCAGTACGAGTGCGGCGGCGGTAACGGCTGACGTTCGCTTTAACATCGATTGGTATCTTCTAAGGAAAAGTCTCACGCAAAGGCGCAGCGGCGCAAAGATTCAGAGAAAGCAGTCGATACGTTTCTTTTTTCTTCTCTGCGCCATTGCGCCTCTGCGTGAGATTTCAATGCGCTCTCAAACAGCTTCTTAAACTATGGCGGAACACGGGCTATTTCAATTGTTTTTTGAGCCAGTCGTAAACGCGGCCGCGGACGTCGTCAGGAAAATCGTGGCCGCAGTCGGGATATTCGACGACGAGTTGGTCTTTGGCTTCGAGTAGGTCAAAGACGGGTTGGGCCGCTGCGATGCATTTCTTTACGCCGCTGACTTCGAAGTTCGCGTCGTGGAGCGGGGCGTTGATGTAGATGCCGCGGGGGGCGATGGCGGCGAGGACCTCGGGGAAGTCGAAGGGCATTTTGTCGGGGTTGTTTTCGTAGACGTCGCGAATCTTGGGCATGTAGCGGTCGCTGGTCCAGCCTTTGAGGTCGCCTTTGTAGTAATCGTGGAAGGCGGTGAAGCCGCAACTGGTGACGACGGCTTTGATCCGAGGCTCGAAGACGGCGGTAAAGAGGGCGTTGTGGCCGCCGAGCGAATGGCCGATGACGCCGATGCCGTCGATATCGACGTAGCCGAGAGATTCGAGGAGGTCGATGGCGCGGATGTTGTTCCAGATGGCTTTCATGGAGCCGCTGGTGTAGAGCGGCTGATCGCTGCCAGCGGACGGAACGCCACGGAGGGCGTTCCCTACAGTTTTCTTGAAGTCGTAGTCTTTGTAGTCGCCGAAGGACGGATAGTCGGGGATCAGGCAGACAAAGCCTCGTTCGGCGAGTTGGTGGCCGTAGTGACGTGTTGGTTCGCCGACGAGACCGGCGGTTTGGGCCTTGCCGTCTTTGTTCGTCGGATGCAGGCACAGCATGGCCGGCAATCGGCCGCCGAAGCCGCGATTGTTCGAAGTTGATTTGTCGCGGTTGGCGACTTCGCCGCCGAGGCCGTCGGAGTTGAGCGTCACCTTTTTCGGGACGAGCAGGAGAGCGGGGACGCGATCGCCGGGTTCGGCGGCATAGGTGAGCTTGATGCGGGTGTAGTCGGGGGTTTCCTCACGGGACTCGATTTGGATGTCGAGGGGGACGCGACGATTCACGTTCGGGACGAATCCCATCGCTTTTTGCAGGGAGTCTTGGAGATCATGACGGCGGAGGGCATACTCCGCAGGCGAAGTGGCCGGACGAGGCAAACTGGTCTCAATAATTGAGAGCGGTTCTTGATGGTTGTATCGGTCAATGACGACTCCTGAGCGCGGTCCGTGACTTTTCATTCGCTCAGGAGTAATTGATTCGCCTTCCAAATTCTCGAGTAAGCAAAGACTGCAACGATCCGCAGCAACAATGTCGATATCTCCGTCAGCATCAATATCAATGGCCCTGGGGTCGAGCCCAAAGCCGGCCCGGTCGCTGAAATAGATCGTATTGCGCTGCCAAGTGCGTTTTTTTGAATCAAATTTGTAGGAGTAGGCGCAGAGAAGGTCGTATTCGCCGGGGTCTTTGCCTTCGTGGCCCATGTAGCGTTTGCCGGCGACGAGTTCGGGTTTTTTGTCGCCGTCGAGGTCGGCGAGGAAGATGCTGTGGGGTTGGGCCCAGGAAGTATCGATCACACGCCAGGTCCAGGTGGGGGAGGCACTGCTGGACGAGCCAGCAGTGGCAGCGGCCGAGCCCTCGCTTACGCTTCGGGTTAGTGTGCCGCTGTTTTCGAGCCAGTAGAGGCCGTAGCGGTGGCCGCGGCCCCAGATGAGGTCGTTGTCGCCGTCGCCATCGACGTCGTGGACGAGGATGGGAATGCTGGCGTCGCGGGTGAGGCTCCAATCCTGATGGTAGATCCAGCGGCCGTTGCGGCGGTCTTCGGGGGCTTCGAGCCAGCCGTGGGGGCCGATAATGTCGCCGCGGCCGTCGCCGTTGATGTCGCCGAAGCCGACGCCGTGGCCGGCGATTTCGATGGGGAGCTCGTGACGGATGAAGCGGGGGCTGTGGTTCGCTGCGCGACCCACAGCCACCCCCTCGCTTACGCTTCGGGTTGGTGTGGCGGGTTCTAGCTCGTACCAAGCGGCGAAGGTGGTGCCGTTGGGGAGGATGTCGAGGCGGCCGTCGCCGTCGATGTCGTAGAGGCGGCCGGTTTCCATGGGGCCGGGGTTGTCAACGAGATGTTTGGTCCAGGGCGTTTCTGGGTTGGTTTTGATTTTCTCGCCAGGGTGCTCGATCCAAAAAATCGAGGCGCTGCGATAGTTGACGCTGATGATATCGGTCCAGCCGTCGAGGTTGACGTCCATTTCAAGATTTGAGTAGTCGTCAAACCGGCCGCGGATAACTTCCACGTCGCGGAGGAAGTGCTTTTTCCAACTCGGCGCTTCGTACCAGAAGCCGCCGCTGACGATGTCGAGCTTGCCGTCGTGATTGACGTCGATAACGGCGCAGGCGGGGAATTCGGATTCGGGGTTGATGTCGTGCGGGACGAAGGCCACCTGCTGGGCGGGCGCTGGAATGGCCACGAAAAACACAAAAAGCACGAAGAGTGATGCACAACGACGCATGTTTGGCGCTCCGCAAATCGAAGTAGATGCGGCGCAGTGTAACGGACGAATGGGCGGCACGCGAGCAATCACCTAAGAAGTCGCGAATCGTGGCGTTCGCTTGCTCCGTGGGCCGGGCTTCCTCACGCGGAGCGTGAGGGCTACATGGCTATCGGGCGACGGCTTCCCACGCGCCGAGCAACAAGCTGGCGGCTCGCTCGATTTCGTCCTCCGTCGTGTACCAGCCGAGACTAAGGCGGATCGTGCCGCTGGCGATGTCAGGGGCGATGCCCATGGCTGCGAGGGCCGGAGAAATCGTCTCGGTTTCGCCATGAGGCGCAGAGCTGGCCGAGGCGCAGAACTCCGGAATGCGGGCCAGCATCTCCTGCCCGTTGGCCCGCGGAAAACTAACCGATAGCGTGTTCGGCAACCGCCGCGAACGGTCGGCATGAACGACTAAGCCGTCGGTAATGTCGGCTTTCAGCAGCGACAACAGCCGATCACGCATTTTTTCCAGCCGTTGGATCGAGGCATCCAAGCTCTTATTAACCAGAATTGCGGCGGCGCCGAGCCCCGAAATCGCGGCGACGCTCGGCACGCCGGCCCGCATGCCCGCTTCCTGACCGCCACCGTGCAACAGCGGCTCAAGGACGGTGCGCTGGCGAACATAGAGCGCGCCGATGCCTTTGGGGGCATACATTTTGTGTCCGCTCAGCGTCAGCAGATCGACTTCGAGCTCATCGACGTTGACCCGCATTTTGCCCAGCGCCTGCGAAGCGTCGCAGTGCAGGGGAATGTCGGACGCGTGGCACACGTCGGCGATTTGCTTCACCGGCTGAATCGTCCCGACTTCATGATTGGCCAGCATGACGCTGACGAGGATCGTCTCGTCGCGAATGGATTCACGAATGCTGTTGGGCGTGATGATTCCTTGCCCAGTGGCGGGCGCGAGTGTCACGTCGAAGCCCAATTGCTCCAGAAATCGCGCCGACTCGATTACGCTGGCATGCTCGAGCGCTGAAACGACAATGTGACCTCCGCTCCCGATGCCGCGGGCGAAAGCAACGCCTTTAAGGGCAAGATTGTTGGCCTCGGTGCCACCGCTCGTGAAGACAATCTCCTCGGGATCGCAGCCGAGCAACATGGAAATGTGCTCGCGGGCGTCTTCAATCGCCTCGTGAGCCGCGCGGCCAATGCCGTGGCTGCTGGCCGGGTCGCCGAATTGCTCGGCCAGAAATGGCAGCACCGCTTGCTGCGCGACAGGGGCAATGGGCGTGGTGGAGTTGTAGTCAAGGAAAATCGGACGCATGAGTAAGAGTAGATAGCGGCCCGCAAATCTTGCCTAGCCGTCGCCGATTGACGTAGGCCGCTACAACCAGACGCCATTGTGCATGGCTCGCGGCATAACCGCCGATAGACGATTCAGGGGCAGTCGCTGCGCGCTTGCAACGACCGCCAATCGGCCATCCGCCACGAGGCAGCTATGTCGCAATCACGCCGACGGTTTCTTGCTCTTTCGGCCTCAGCCGCGGCCCTTTATTTGCCAGCGGTTCAAGTCGTGCAGGCCGCGGAAACGCACGTTGTGGGCTGGCCGTCGCGGGTCGTGCAATTGCCGCCGGATGATGATGACCATAGGCCGCCGGTGATTACGGCTGTCCGCATGCATTGCGACGGGCAGTTGCTAGCAACGGCGGGCGACGACCATCACGTCCGCGTCTGGAGCCTGGCCGACGGCAAGCTGGTTCACAAGCACCAGGGGCATAACGACTGGGTGCGGACGGTCGATTACTCGCCGGATGGAAAAATCCTCGCCTCGGCGGGCAATGATCGGCAGATCATTTTTTGGGATGCGACCACAGGCACGCAACTCGACGTGCTGAGCGTCCAGCAAGCGGCCATCGCGGCGATTCGGTTCAGCCAAAGCGGCGATTTGCTGGCGGCCGTCGGCTTTGAAGACAGCGTTCGTATTTACGACACCCATACCAAGCAGCTTGTTGGCCGCGTACCTGCGCCGGGGCAAGACATTCGTGCGGTCATGTTCTCGCATAATGACCAAATGCTTGCCGTGGGCGGTCGCTCAGGCATCTTGCGGCTTTATTCCATGCCGCGTGGCGAATTGGTCCGCGATATCGAAGGCCACCGGCAACGAATTCGGGCGATCGCGTTCTCGCTCGACGATTCGTACGTCGCATCGTCCGGCGAAGATCGCTCCATTCACGTCGCACAACTACCAGGTGGTGATGGCTATAGCCTGCCGCCACGGCCGGCGAAGGTTTTGTCGCTCGCCTTTTACGGCCCGCATCATTTGGCCACCGCCGGCAGCGACAACCAGATTCGCCTGTGGGACGTGACCACGAAATCCGAAGTTGGCTGCCTGAAGGGACATACCGGCAGCGTCGCGGCCCTCGAATGCAAAGAAAAAGTGCTTGTTTCGGCTGGTTACGACACGACGGTTCGCATTTGGGACGTGGGCGACCAGGTGGCGGGGGCGACAGAGAAGGCGCCGGGACGAGTCGGCAAGCTGCCGGTCGATTTAGTGCCCCGGACGCGGTAAGCACCAAATTTCAAATCACAAATCACAAACAAATTCCAAGGACCAAATTCGAATGACACGTGACGTTTGCCTCTGACCAGATTGGTCATTGGTGCTTGGTCATTGGTCGTTGTTGAAATTTGATGCTTGTGATTTGTGATTTACACACAGGAGGTGTGTTGTGGGATTGTTGAGCCTTTGGCGAGGTTGGCGAAACAAGTCGCGCCGCTTGAGCAGCGCGCGCAGCGTGGTGCAAAGCGAAATTCGCCAGCTGCAGGCGGGCCGCTTCTGCCGCTTCGAAGTGATGGAAGAGCGGCGGCTCCTCGACGCCGATCCGATCCGCGTCGGCGTCACGTATCTGGAAGACGACAGTGGCCACGACGCCGGCGGCGATACGTTTCAGGTGTCGTTTGAAGGCGGCGCGCCGAACACCGAGCTCACGCACCTAGTCATTGACGGGGATCAACAAACGGCAGGCCTTTCGTTTGGCGACATGATCTTCGATACCGCTCAAGGCGGCCTCGGCGCCGACGGTGCGTTTCCCTTTAAGGTTCTTTCCAGCACCGGCATCGGCAGCGTTACCGCGCATGTCGAAGATGGCAGCTCCAAGCTCACGCTCGATTTCACAGGCTTCAATGCCGGTGAAAAGCTGGTCTTTTCGATCGACGTGGATGAAGTGCAAGACTTTACACCAGGTGAGACGGACCTGGAAACAATTAACGAAGGGATTGACCCGATCGCGTCCGGCGTTGAGTTCCAAGGCTCGCACTTGACTGCCGCTTTCAAAGCCCCGCACTACTTCGATGTGAGCGGCACGGGTGAATTTCGCAATCAATATGATCCGTTGTTCGCGGGCTCTGACCTGTTGATTTCGCAGGGCAATCCCGACGGATTGCCGGACGACAACTATCAAGGCCAGCGCGACCGCTCGACGGGCGTGATGGTGCAACTGCAGCAGACGCCGCTGCCTGTCAAGCTCGGTGGACACGTCGAGCTGACTGACCGCAATGGCGATTGCAGTGACGACAATCCCGACGCAATTACAACGCCGCTGGCAAATGTAAAAATCACGCTCAAGGATCAAAACGGCAACGTTGTCGGTACGACGCTGACCGACAGCGATGGCAACTACCTCTTCGAAAACTTACTGCCGGGCGAATACACACTGACCGAAGAGACGCCGCCGGGCTTGATCGATGCCGATTCCGACGTGGGCACGATCAACAACATTCACGTTGGCGACAACCCCGATGCCAACACGATTACGCATATCGTGATGAACGGCGGCGACACCGGGGTGAACTACGACTTCTGCGAAAGCCCGCCAGCGAGCGTTTCGGGCTACGTCTATCACGACGCGAACAACGATGGCGTCCGTCAGGCCGGCGAAACGCCGATTCCTGGTACGACGGTCATCTTGCAAGACGCGGGCGGGACGCAAGTCGCTACGACCACGACCGATTCCAACGGTTTCTACAAGTTCGCGGGCCTATCGGCGGGAAATTATCAGATTCACGAGGTGCAGCCGTCGCCGTGGATGGATGGCAAAGACGCGGCTGGCACCATTTTGGGTCAGGTTGTGGGCGCGGCCCACAATCCGGGCGATCAAATCAGCGGCGTTTCGCTGCTCTGGGGCGATAACGGCATTGAATACGATTTCGGCGAGTTGTTGCCAGGCAGCATCAGCGGACACGTACACAACGATCCCGACGGAGATTGCACTGACGGCGATGACGTGGACGAAACACCGATCGCCGGCGTCACGATGCAGTTGCTCGACTCGACGGGCAAAGTCATCGACACGACGAAGACCGACAATGATGGCTTTTATCAATTTGTAAATCTCGTGCCAGGCACGTATGCCGTTCGTGAGATTCAGCCGGACGGCTATCTCGAAGGCGATCAGCACGTCGGCTCAGGCGGCGGCGATGCAACGAGCACGCTCGACGTGCTGCAGAGTATTCCCATTCACTCCGGCGATGCCCTCGTCGATTACGATTTCTGCGAAACGCTACCGGTGAGCATTGCGGGCATTGTCTGGTTGGATACGATCCGCGACTGCGAGATTGAGGATAGTGAAGCGCGACTCGGCGGCGTCACCATTCAACTGTTCGACGCTCAAAATCACCTCGTCGCGACGACGCAGACGGCGAGCGACGGCACCTACAAGTTCAGCGGTTTGCATGCCGGCACGTATCACGTTCACGAAGTGCAGCCCGACGGATACTTCGAAGGTTGCACGCACGCCGGCTCGCTCGGCGGCGATGATTCGGTGCAGGACGATATCACGAGCATTGTCACCGTCGGCGGCGACAACGGCATCAACTACAACTTCAGCGAAGTGCCCGCCGCCGAGATTTCCGGCTATGTCTTCCGCGACGGCGCGCCGATCGTGACGCCCGACGGCAACGTGCCGGCCAACTTGTACTCCATCCGCGACGGCCAATTGACGCCTGACGACCAACGCATTGGCGGCGTGCATCTGGAACTGCGGTACACGCTCACCGGCGAGCCGGTTCGTGGCGAAGATTTGCTGCCGGGTATGTATCCGCCCGGACCCGTGACCACGGTAACCGATGCTAGCGGCTTCTATCACTTCGGCGGCCTGCCCCAGGGCAATTACACCGTTTTGGAGACGCAGCCCGGCGGTTACGACGACAGCAAGGACACGCCTGGCACAACGAACGGTCTGGCGGTGAATGTCGGCACATTCGTCAGCACGCTCACGATTCAGACGTTCGCAACGCAGGGCATCAGCTTTCACAACGACGCGATTTTGCAGATTCCGCTGGCCTACGGGCAGCATTCGCAACTCAACAACTTCAGCGAGGTGCAAGTCGTCACGAACATCATCCCGCCACCGCCGCCTGAGAACCCGCCTCCGCCGCCACAATTGCCGCCGCTGTTATTGCGAATCATTCCGCCGCCGACACCGCCGGAAGTCATTGTCCCGCCAGCCGCACAGACCATCGTCACCGGTGGCGGCGGCGAATATACGTGGCATCTCAGCGTGATCGACGCCGGCCTGCCGCGCGTGGCCCGCCGCAGCACTCGCACCGGCGGCGGCCTCGCGTTTCGCTCGGCCCTGTGGATCGAACGCACGGAGTGGCAGCCCGATCGCCTTCGCGACGGCGTCTGGATCGTCCACAATGCCAGCGATGCCGCGCCGCACGCAATCTTCGGCATTACGGGCGGTATCCCGGTCACAGGCGATTTCAATGGCGACGGCCGCGACGAGATCGCCATCTTCCATAAGGGCGAGTGGTTCCTCGACCTCACCGGCGACGGCCAGTGGGACGCCGCGGATCTCTGGGCCAAGCTCGGCGACGAACACGATCGCCCCGTCACTGGCGATTGGGACGGTGACGGCAAAGACGACATCGGCATTTTCGGCCCCAAGTGGCCCGGCGATCCGGTGCATATTGAGCACGACCCCGGCCTGCCCGACCAGGACAATCAGCATCTCATCAAACCACGCGCGAAAAATGTGCCGCCCAATCCGGAACAGGCCACCGACGGCGAGCGGCTGCTGCGGCTGACATCGCAAGGCAAGGAGCGGGCCGACTTGATCGACCACGTCTTCGAATTTGGCGGCCCCCGCGACATTCCCATCGCCGGCGATTGGAACGGCGACGGCATCCGGTCCATCGGCGTCTTCCGCGACGGCAAATGGCACTTCGACCTCGACGGTGACGGCCGCTGGTCCGACGGCGACAAGACCGCCGTCTTCGGCGAGAAGGGCGACTTACCCGTTGTGGGCGATTTCAACGGCGACGGCATCGAAGAGATCGCCATCTTCCGCAACGGCACCTGGATCATCGACAGCAACGGCGATCGCCAGCTCGATCCGTCCGACCAGGTAATCAAGTTCGGCCAGGCTGGCGACAAGCCCGTAGCCGGCGACTTCGACGGCGACGGCGTCGATGAACCCGGCGTTTATCGGCCGAATTCACACTGAAAATGGCGAAGTGTTTTAATACGAACTGCGGATGGCGCGAATAACGCGGATTTTTTTCCGGCCTCTATCCGCGGCATCAGCGCAATCCGCGGTTCAACTCTTCTCTGATTCCTAAATGTGAAAATAAGTCGCCGTGTCGATCCGAGTCGCGGGGTGCAGCCGTTCTCGGATTTGATCCACCGTACTCGCCCATAGCGGGCTGATTTCCACCGCCACGTTGTCCGCAACATCAACTTCCGCTGCCCGCAATTGTCGGCGACCCTGCGCCATCATCGCTTCCTTTGCTAATCGCGGGTTATCCGTCGGCTCCTCGTCGGAATTTTTCACGGGCGCAAACGCCTCCGCCGCATCCGCTTCAACTACGAGCGCATTTTTCGCCAGCGGCAGCAGATCAAAAATGAACTTTTCAAAGCGAATGGCGTTCGGCTTTTCGGGCTCGCTGACATTTCCAGCGGCATCCAGACAACTGACTTTCTTTTTCGCCGTATGAAACGGCAGAGCGTCGCGCTGGTTCGCGACGCGGGCCAAAAAATCCACAGCAAACGCGTGCACAGCCAGATTGCCGGCCCACACCTTTAGGCCGCCGTCGGCATTCGTCTGCCGGGCAAACTGCTCGGGCAAATCGCTGTATTCAATGACTTGCACTTTCCCGTCGATCGAGACAACGTTACCCACACGCTCCAGCGGATCGCGCTTCTTGACAACTTGCGTCGTCATCTCGCTTCCGGCGAGTATGTGGCTGCCTAAAAACAGTTCATCGCAGACTTGCAGCAGCGGATTGTCGATCTGGCCGTAAAAAATGTGCTTAATGCCGCGCTGCTGGGCATCGGCCAAGCAGCCGCTCTTGGAAAAACCGGCCAACATCCCGCCATGGCCATCGGGCCCCAGGAACAGCGAATCCAGCCGCTCCAGCAAGATTCGCTCGAACTGAGCATCAACAGCCCACATCGTTCCCTGGCAAAAAATCCGGCAATCGGCTTCCGGTAGTCCAAACCAATGATGTCGCGACATATACTCGCGCGTCACTTCGTCCGTGGCCGGGCTCGTCATCACGTACAGCGGGATTCGCACGTCATACCGCCGCGAGACTGCCAGCAAATGCTCCAGCAGAATCTGAAACAGCGACCGCTGCGACAGAGGGCCGATTTCAAACAGCCCCTTCGGCTGATCGAATCCCAACCGCGTGCCCAGGCCGCCCGCGACGAGGATCATCGCGACCTGGCCGGCTTTCAGCAGTTTGGCGCCCTTGGCCCGCGACTCGTCAGGACTGAATCGCACGCCGCTGCCCTCCAGCCGCATCGCGGGCGGCGCTTCCGCCTTGGCCGCCAATTCCGCCCACTTCGATTTGGCATCACCGCCAGCCGCCTCGCCGCGTCCGAACTCGGCTTTCAACTCGTGAAACATCTCGGCGTCAATCTGGCCAATTTGTTGCGCCAGCCGCCTCCGCTGCTCGTTATCCAGTCGATCCCAAAACGCCAGCAAATGCTCCTGCCCAATCGGCCGCAGCATATCGAGCAGACGCTGCTTGTCGTTTGTTGTAACGCCGTCCTTGCTCACCAAGCAGTCTCCTCCTCAGAACCACCCTTGGGCAGAAAAGGGGTCGGGAGTCGATTGCGGTTACAGTTTTCCATTTGGATAATCGTCGCCGCAATCGACTCCCGACCCCTTCCGTCTTACTTCCGTCGTCAGAACCAGCCTTGCACGAAGGCGTATGCCAGCCAGCAGAGGATGGGGAACAAAACAAAGATCGTGCCGTAAGTAAAAACCGTCGTCCACGCTGTCCGCGGCCAGCGAGCCATTCCGATTGTCCTTTCCCCTCATCGCCTAGATGCGACCGAGGCGTTCACGATAACATAACAGACGGATTTTGTGCGGCCTGCGAACTTCGTCTGGAGCAGTTATGACAGCGGCGGCGAGCGGCTTGTTGATCGCATTGTCGCTGGCGGCCGACGCGCCGGCCGACGCATTGCGATTAACACCCGAATGCGAAGTCCGTTTCGCAACCGCCGAACAAGGGCGCCAAATCCTTACAACCGACGACGCCTTCACCGCGCAGCTCAGCCGCTTCGACCTGCAATGCCGGCTCAAGACCGACAAGGACGTGACGCTCGCTGATTGGAAACATTTTGTCGCGGAGCACGTCCGCGCGTGGCAGCCGACGGACATCTCCCTCGTCAGTAACTCGGTCGAGCGGCTCAAAAAACGTCTGGCAGCCTTTCGGCTGCCATTGCCCCCCATCATTCACGTCGTTCGCACAACCGGCGACGAAGAAGCGAACGCGGCTTACACGCGGTCGGCAACGATCGTCCTGCCCGCCAAAGTAATTGACTACGACGAAACCAAGCTCGATCGCCTTCTGCTGCATGAGCTGTTTCATATCATCAGCCGACACGACGGCGCCATGCGAGCGAAGCTCTATGCCATTATCGGCTTCGAGATATGCGAGCCGATCGAGTTGCCACCGTCGCTTGCGCCGCGGCGAATTACCAATCCCGACGCGCCTCTAATCAATTGCACAATGACGCTGACCGCGAAAAGCGGCAAGAAAGTTATCGGTGCGCCGGTCCTGTACGCCGCCACGAAGCAATACGACGCCCAAAAAGCCGCGACACTTTTTCAATCGCTCCTGTTTCGACTGCTCGTCGTTGAACAGCGAGGCGATCGCTGGCAACCCGTGCTCGTGAAGGGCGAGCCAGTAGTTATCAATCCGCGCGAGGAGCCAGAATTCCTCGACAAGATCGGCAAAAACACGAACTACATCATTCATCCGGATGAAATTCTGGCGGACAACTTCGTGCGGCTCGTGATGAATGACGAAAACATTCCTTCGCCGCAAATCATTGACCAGATGCGACGCGTGCTAACTCGGCAATGATGCCTTGATATCGATCGCCAATGGCCCGCACCACAAATTGCCGCTCGGTCGGGCCTTCGACGCTAATCTCGATTAGCAAATAATCATCCGGCAGCGCATTGGCAACGCGATCGGCCCATTCGATGATCGTAATCGCGTCGCCGGCCATCAGTTCATCACCGCCCAACTCGCGGAATTCATCTTCATCTTGCAAGCGATAGGCATCGACGTGATTGATCGTCTGCTGGCCGCGGTATTGCTGGCAAAGAACAAATGTGGGGCTCACGACATCTTTGCGCTGAATGCCAGTGGCCTCCGCCAGCGCCTGGACCAGCAGCGTTTTGCCTGCTCCGAGCGTGCCGATCAACGCAATGGTGATCCCGGGTGGCAGCACGCGAGCGAGCGCAGCGCCAAAGCGTGTTGTCGCAACTTCGTCAGCGGCATCAAACACAAATTCCATCATGAATCGAGACGATGTTCATAGCCGCGCGGCTTGAGTGGTTGCAAAGTTCCATTTTCGCCGCGGCTGAATAGCCCTGACTCCGCGATGAACTGACCAATTTGAGTCAGTGGCACGTTTAGCGGCTGTCGCGCGATCAGATCCGCCGCTTGTTCCGCCGGCGCCGCCAGAATCAGTTCAAAATCTTCGCCGTCACCAAGTGCATGGTCCAGAGCCGAAAAGCCGCCGCCTTCCTGCCGAGCCAACTCTTCAGCCGCCGCCGCAATCGGCACTTTTTCCAGGTCGATGACCGCGCCGCAGCCGCTGGCCTCGCAAATACGTGACAAATCGAGCGACAGGCCATCGCTAACATCCATCGCGGCCCGAATCTCCGCATTCTCGCCCAGCCATAGCGACTCTCTCACTCGCGGCGTGAAATCAAAATGCCCTCCCAAAATGCTGCCGCCAAATTTGCCGGTAACGACAATCGCATCGCCCGGCCGCGCGCCGCTTCGCAGCCAGCGCCGCTCCGGCGGCACTTCGCCGAGGGCCGTGATGCTGATCACCAGCGGACCGTCCCAACTATTCGTGTCTCCCCCGGCAATCGGACAATCGAAGTCCGTCACCAGCGGGAGCATCCCTTCGATGAGCCGCTTCGCAAGTTGCTCACCACCCTGGCGTGGCAAAGCGACCGATACCAAAGCCCCAATCGGCGTCGCAGCCATCGCCGCCAAATCGCTGAGATTTACCGCCAGGGCCTTGCGGCCCACTCGCTCCGGCTCATGACCTCGCAGCTCAAAATCGACACCATCCATGAGCATGTCCGTCGTTGCCACGACATTGGAGCTCTCTGTCAACCGCAAAATCGCCGCATCATCGCCCGCGCCGACGATCAGCCGGCGATTGGCCGGCAACCGGCTGCAAATCCAGCGGACGAGGTCGCGTTCCATGCCAGGAGTCAGAGTACGAGAGTGAGGAATCAGCGCGTCAGGCAATTGCAGTGCAATTTCGATCGACCTATCTTAACTCGGTTCGATCAATTGAAACCAACTCGTTCATTTGGAAGAGACCATGCGATTCTATTTAACGCTAATTGCGGTTCTGATTTCCATTCCAGCTCTGTCGCAGGAGCCCAAGGCTCCCGCCAAGAAAAAGGCGGCGCCGAATCCGGCTTATGAAGCGACGAAAGATGTCGCCGGGCTGCCGAGAGTGCTGATCATCGGCGATTCGATCTCGATTGGCTATCAAGTGCCGCTGCGGGCGGCTCTAGCCGGCAAGGCCAATGTCCACCGGCCGGCGGCGAACTGCGGACCGACGACACGCGGCGTTGACCAAATCGAGCAATGGCTCGGGGACGGCAAATGGGACTTGATTCACTTCAATTTCGGCCTCCACGACGTTTATCACTATGACGACGACGGCCAGCGGACAGATGCCGACAAAGGCCACTGCCAGGTGATCGCCGCTGACTACGAAAAAAACCTCGAAACGCTCGTTAGCAGGATGAAAAAGACCGGCGCGAAGCTCATCTTCGCCACCACGACGCCGGTGCCGGATGGCTCCGGGGGCCGACTCAAAGGCGAAGAGGTCACCTACAACGACATCGCTCGCCGTGTCATGCAACGACACGGTGTCGCGATTGACGACTTATATGCCTTCGCCTTGCCACGGCTGGCGGAGATTCAATTGCCGCAGAATGTGCACTTCAAGCCTGAGGGATCGAAGGTTTTGGCCGACCAAGTGGCGGCCAGCATTCTGAAAGTGCTGGGCGAAAAATAACCGGTAGGTCCCGCCGGCCCGGCGGGACCCCGCGGTTCGGTGCGAAAGGTCACGGCCGGCGGGCGGGACCTACTAAAACCAAGAAAAAAAGAAGGCACGCCCGCCAATTCCATGGCGGGCGTGCCGTTATATCGCGAGGCAAGCGACAGCCGACCTGCTGCAGTCGATTGTCAGGGCGATTCAATGCCTCGCGTCTCGGATGCTCGTTTAGCGACCGCGCTGGTCGTTTGGAAAGCGCGTCGGGTAGGTCAACACCGGATCAGCTTTTCGAATTTCCAGTGTTTTGAAAGGGTTGGTGCGTCGGGCATCTATTCGTTCCCGCCGCCGTCACGAGTATCTGCATTCGGCGTGCCAGCATCGGCAGCGGCGACATTTTGAATAACTACCGCCTGAACCCGCGCCGGCGTCGCGTTGACCACATACGATGGCCGCGAGAAAGGGGCCATCATGACGGGAGGTGCGACAGCCCTGCGGTTCAGGAACGCCAGTCGCGGGAACAGCGGCGCCGGCATTGCCGCGTAATAGCCACCATTGCCATAGCCGCCGTAGCAATATCCGCCACCGCAGCCACCACCATATCCGCAGCCGCCGGCAGAGCCACATCCGCCGCCGCCACCGCAGCGGCGACGATGATGGCAACAAGCGCCGACATCGGCAGTCGAGACGAGCGTGAAACAGGCCAAGACGGCTGCTGCGATCAATCTGATTGAAATCCTCGACATGAAAATCCTCCCTGTGAAACGACGAATTGACGCTTCGCACACCAAGTTGTCCCCCCAAGATTGAAGTCGCTGGAGGTTTCGCGAAGTTTGCGTCGCACATTGCAAAGACTGTGCCCGCAAAGTTTGCGAAGTCTATGCAGATTAACCCAACAGCTCTGGATTGATGGGCCGAGCTATTGCGCGGAGCCCTACGGCTTCGGCACGTCCCGCCGCACGACGTAATAAAACACGGGCGTCAAAAAAATCCCAAACAGGGTCACACCGATCATTCCGCTGAACACGGCGACGCCGAGCGACCGCCGCATTTCGGCTCCAGCGCCGCTCGCGATGACCAGCGGCACAACACCCAAAATAAACGCCAACGAAGTCATCACGATCGGCCGCAGCCGCAAACGCGCCGCCTCGACGATCGCCTCGAATCGCTTAATCCCCTGCTCCTGACGCTGCTTGGCAAACTCCACGATTAAAATCGCGTTTTTGCTGGCCAGGCCGACGAGCACAACAAAGCCGATCTGCGTGAAGATATTCACCTCCATCCGCGCGATCGCAACGCCCGTCACCGAGCACAACAGGCACATCGGCACAACCAGAATTACCGCGATCGGCAGGGACCAGCTTTCGTATTGAGCCGCCAGCACCAGAAACACGAACATCACCGACAGCACGAAGCCGAAGAGGGCCACGTTGCCGGCGTGGCTCTGCAAATAGGCCAGCTCGGTCCAATCGGTCGCCATCGCTGGAGGCAGCTCTTCGTCCGCAAGCTGTTGCATCAGCCCCATCGCCTGCCCGGAGCTCGTTGCCGACGCCGCGTCCCCCGTAATCGACGCTGCGGAATACAGGTTGTACCGCAGGACCATCACCGGCCCGCTCGTATCGTGAGCCGTGAGCAGCGTTCCCAGGCGAATCATCTGCCCCTGGTTATTCCGTACGTGAAGCTGCTGAACGTCCTCGATGCGAGCTCGAAA
>DASXLL010000060.1:0-20332 GCA_036496265.1 Pirellulaceae bacterium
GATCACCTGCCCGCGCGTCACGCGGGCGATTTCCGCCAGCACTTCCGGCCGCGCGGCCCGGCCAATCCGTTCGATCTCCGCGCCTTGCACAAACATCGCCGCATCGAGCATCGCCGACGTTTGCTTGCAAGACAGCTTCACCTCGTGTCGCCCCGCCTCTTCCGGCGTGAACGACGCACTGAACTCGCCCCACTCCTCACCGGTGCTGGCGAAACGAACCGTCTGGGCTTTGCCCGACGGAGCGTTAATCCGAGCGACGACATCGCCGGCCGCCAGCGGCTCCCCGCTGGTTTCCATGACGTTCGCCTTCAGCGCGACGGTCTGCCGTATTTGGGGTTGTTCCGGCGAATAGTAGAGCCGCATCGTTTCGCCCTTCGCCATGTTCCGCTGGTAAGCCATCCAACGCACCACCTGGCCCCAGAACCTGTAATGATATTTGTCTTCAACCCCTTTCCGCCACCTCCAGGCCCCGTCCGTCCCCATAAAAAGCACTTTTCCCGCTCCGAACGTCCTCGCGGCCAAGAGCGGCAGCCGGCCATATTCATTTGACATTTCCTTGTGAATTGCCAGTACTTCGCTGCCCGCTTTGGCTCGCGTCGCCGCCGCATACCACTGAAAACCGGGCAAATTCTCCCACACGTCGATATTTTCCTCCTGCGTGTCCGCCAATCTCGTCAACAGACTTCTCCGGCCGAGTTCCGTTAATTCGAACTGGCACGCCGTCCGCGATCCCCACCCGCCAGGCTGCCCCGGATCGAGCACCACGGGATAAAGGTCCGTTAACTCCGTATCGAGCAGCGACATCTGCTTTCCCTGCAAGCCCGGCATGAACACGACTCCGCTGGCCTGATGTTCGACGAGCCCTTTGAGCAGCCGGCAGTCCTCCGCGGTCAATTGCCCCTGCTCGACGCCCACATCGCCGAGAAACACCACGTCATATTTACTCAGCTCATCCAGTCCCGACGGAAACTGCTTGATGTAGTCCTTGTTCCCCGCGCCGACCTTGCTTAACCCCGGATGAAACAGCAAACACGACAGCGAGATGCCCGGATCGCGCGACAAAGCATTCCGCAGATACCGATATTCCCATCGCGGCAGCGATTCGACGACGAGTACCCGCAGCTTCTCCTCGCGAATGGCGATCGGGGCGCTGAGCTTGTTGTTATCAGGCAATAGCTCATCCGCCTGCTTGGGAACCTCCAGCGATACCGTGTAATCGCTCACCGTCTTCGGCTTCCAAATCAGCCAATCGCTCGTCCGCCCCATCGCCGCGATTCGCACTTCTTTCGTGATCTCTTCGCCGTCCGACGTTTTCAGCGTCACCGGCAGCGTCAACTCCCGCGGCAGCGTGCTCTCGATCGTGAACGGAATCCGCACCGACTTGCCCACCAGGCCAAACGTCGGAGCGTCCAGACTCAACAATTCCAAGTCCGGCAGGCGAGAAGAACTGCCGACCGGCACGGTAAAGACCGGCACATCTTTCAATCGCAATGCAGAAGCTGCATCGACCGGTGCCTTGCCGTCGTTCCAATCCCCATCTGACGCCAGCACGACTGCTCTCAGATTTTTGAATTTTTGCGGCGCTTGCACGAGCGGATCGTAGAGGTTCGTCGCATTGTGCCCGCCGTCGGCATCGAGCGGCTGAATCACCACCTCGAATCGCTCATTGAGCGATTTCCAAAACTCCGGATCAACTAACTTTGCAATCGACTCCTTCCGCGTCACAATCTCTGTCGCGCTGCTGACGCTCGCATCCCGCGTCTCCATGCTCCGCGAATCATCCCACAACACCCCAATCGCCGGCTTCTCCTTCGGCTTGAACTGCTCAACCCACTCGGGCTGATTGAACAGCACGACCGCCAAAACGGCAATGATAAACCGCAACAACTCGATCAAGCCATAATCCCGCCGATAGCCACTCCGTCGCCATGCAAAAAAACACAATCCCGCCGTCACGCTCAAAACGAGCACCGACAAAGCGATCGATGCATACGAAAACAAAAATGTGACCGCGCCCGACGATGTCATGCTGGCTGCATTCATGCGGCGGCCCTCGCAATCTGCGACGCGGTGCCTGTTGAGTTCACCGCCTGCGGCCGCGCCAGACGCGGCAAACACAACGCCGCCTCCAACACCATCGCCGCCAGCATCAACAGCAAGAACACCCGCCAAATTTCCTCGATCAGCGAGCTCGCATTGCCTGGACGATCATCGACGCGAGTGAAATCCAGTCCGTGGAATAATTCGCTCACCGTCGCTTCGGGCACAATCCGCGTATCATCCTCCGCCAGCGGCCGATTCACCGCCAACATCCGCTCGCCCGCCGCATACACGCCAGCCTGGCTTGCCGCCTCCGTCGATAAGCCATCCGCGCCGCCAATCAATCGCTTCCACTCGCTCGCATCCTCACCTGCCACATTTCCCGCATCCACTGACCGCGTGCTGCCGAGCGCCCCCGAACCAGCCGCCAGCGCCCGCTGCACGAACGCATACAGCACCACGCCATTTGTCGCCAGCGTCGAATCGCGCAGCGCCGGCGTCGTTGTCCAAAAATAAACGCCACCGCGATCCGTCGGCACGCGAGCCAATAACGGCTGCCCGCCCCGCAGCATCGCCAGCCCCGTATTTTCGCCGCGCAATTCACAATGCCGATGAACCTCCAACTCTCCCACCGGTAACGCCGCTCCGCTCTGCGTCCGCGCCAGCAAATCCGCATCGCTCCGCCACGTTTCGACCGGCGTTACGTCATCGACCCACGATTCCCACCGCTGTCCAAAAGCTTCGGCCTCGTCCGGCTCCCGCGGCGGAAAAAGAACAACCTGTCCGCCGTTATCGACAAAGGTCTGCAATAAATCCGCAATGTTTCCGCGTGGCAGCGGCGCTTGCCACAGCACCAGCGACGTTTGATCCCACGCCGCGCCTGCCAATTGCTCAGCCGCGAGCACCTCCGCCGAGCATTTCGCCGATTCATCCGCCGAAATGCTCGCCGCCAGTTCCAGCGGCCCAGCCGCCTGCGAATCGTCCGCCACGATCAACGTCTTCCGCGGCGGCAAATCATCGAACACAAAGAAAAACTCGTTGTCCGCCGGGTTCGCATCCGCCGGAATCGACACTCGCCCAAACCCCCGCTTCCGCGACGCCTCCAGCGGAATCCGGTGGTCGCGAACTTCGACTTGCCCCCCGGTCAACTCCACATGCAGCACCGACCGCCCGCCGTCGATCTCAAACTGCAATGGCACATCAATCTTATCCTCGCCTTGCGATCGAGATAGCCGCACGGAAACCAAAAGTTCCGCCCCTTCCTTCGTCACATGCCGCCGCGCCCCAACGACGCGCACCGCCACATTCCCCGCCGCTTGCCGTGGATAGGCCAGCAAATGAAACCGCACTCCCTGCGGAAAACCGACAAACGCATCCCGCAGCGCCCGCCACCGCCCATGATCGGGCGACCAATCCGGCGTCCGCAAGTCCGAGCACAGCCAAACCTCCGTCCGCCCGGTCTGTTGCTTTTTGATGTAGTCGTGCGCCGCTTGCAACAGCAGCGGCATATCCGCCGCCGCGCTGGCGCCGCTCGCCGTCGGCGCGGAAAGAATCGCCGCGGGAGACTCAAACTCCACCGTTTCCCGCGTCGCGCTATCAATCAACACATATCGATCGGACTTGAACGTCCCCAAAATCCGCACGAGTTGCGCGATTCCCGTTTCCAGCTTCGACTTCCCGCCCCCCGCCGCCTGCTCCTGCATGCTCGGCGAGCGATCGAGCAAAACGATCGTCGTATCCGCCTTGCCGCCCGCTACCGACCCGAGCCAACCGCTTGCCAGCGGCCGGCTCACCGCCAGCACCAGCCCCGCCACGACCAACATCCGAAACAGCATGATCAGCCATTGCCGCAGCCGCGAGTAGCCGCGGGCCATCCGCTGAGCGGAGAGCAAAAACATCATCGCCGCCCAGCGAATCGTCTGGAACCGCCGCTGATTGATCAGGTGAATGATCACCGGCAACGCCACCAGCGGCAGGGCAACAAGCAGCCACGGCTGTAAAAAGATCATCGCAGCCCTTTCGTTTGGGCCCGGCTCATCAAAAACCGCACCAGCACCTTCTCATAATCCTCGTCGATCGATACCCGGCTGTAATCAATCGCCGATTCGAGCACCACTTGCTTCAGCCCCGCCAAATACTCGTCGAGCGCCTTCTGATACCGCACGGCAATGTCGCTCGGCTCGGCAAAAATTGCCGGACCGCCCTCCATGTCGATGAATCGCATCGGGCGGCGAAAATTGAATTCAATCTCCTGCGGATCGAGCAAATGAAACACCGCCACATCATGCTTGCGAAACCGCAAATGCTGAAAACAATGCCCCAGCACCGCCGGCTCCAAAAACAAATCCGACACAATCACTACCAAAGCCCGCTGCTGAATCGTCTCGGCCAATTCATGCAGCACGCTCGCCAATTGCGTTTCGCCCTGCGGCCGCGCGCCCTCCAGCAAATCGAAAATTAGCCGCAAATGGGCCGCATTCCGCTTCGGCGGCACCTGCTGCACGATCGACTTCGCCACGCAAGCCAGTCCAACCGCGTCCCCCTGCTGACTGGCCAAATAGCCGAGTGTCGCAATCAGCCGCCGGCCATATTCGAGCTTCGTGATTCCTCGCGAGCCAAAATCCATCGACCCGCTCGTATCGAGCACGAAGCAGCACCGCAAATTCGTATCCGCCTCAAACTCCTTGATATAAAATCGATCCGACCGCCCATACGCCCGCCAATCCATCCGCCGCAGATCGTCCCCCGGCACATACTTGCGATACTCGGCAAACTCAATGCTCGACCCGCGGTGCGGGCTCGCATGTCTGCCCGAAACATTCCCCTGCATCGGCCGCCGAGCCAATAGCGGCAGCCCAGCCAACCGCGACAAGACTCGCGTATCCAAGAAGCTTCGCGTTTGACGATCGGTAAGCATCCTTCATCCTTCATCCTTCACCCCTCATCCTTGCCTCTACCGCTCCTCCACCGTCTCACCAATCAACTTCCCAATAATCTGCTTCGCATCCAATCCTTCAGCCTGTGCGGCGAACGTCGTAATCACCCGATGCGTCAGCACCGGCACGGCCACCTCCAAAACATCCTCCAGCCGCACCATATAACTCCCATGCAGCGCTGCCCGCGCCTTCGCGCCCAAAATCAAATACTGCACCGCCCGCGGCCCGGCTCCCCAGGCCACTAGCGGCTTCATCCACGCCGGCGCTGTCGATCCCTTCGGCCGTGTCTTCCGCACCAGCTTCGCCGCGAACGAATAAACATGATCCGGCACCGGAACCCGCCGCACCAACTGTTGATGCTGCAATATCTGCTCGCCGTCCAGCACATGCGACAGCGCCGGCAATTCATCCCCCGTCGTCGTCCGCGCGATCTGCACTTCTTCGTCTTCCGACGGATAATCCATCTCGATCAAAAACATGAACCGATCGAGCTGCGCCTCCGGCAGCGGATACGTCCCCTCCTGCTCGACCGGGTTCTGTGTCGCCAGCACAAAAAACGGCGGCGGCAACTTGAACGACTTGCCGACCACCGTCACCTTCTGCTCCTGCATCGCCTCCAGCATCGCCGCCTGCGTCTTCGGCGGCGCGCGATTGATCTCGTCCGCCAGCACAATGTTGGCAAACACCGGCCCATGCACGAATTGAAACTCCCGCTTGCCGCCGATCGCGTCCTGCAAAATATCCGTCCCCGTGATATCCATCGGCATCAAGTCCGGCGTGAACTGGATGCGGCTGAACTTCAGCGACATCGTCTCCGAAAGCTTGTTGATCAGCAGCGTCTTTGCCAAGCCAGGCACGCCGAGCAAGAGCGCATGCCCGCGAGCAAACAAACAGAGCGACAGCCGCTCGATCACCGCCTGCTGGCCGATAATGATCCGGCCCAGCTCTTTTTTCAGCTTGCCATAGACCTCGCGCAAGCGGTCAATCGCGGCCACATCGTCATCGCTCAGCTTCTGCCCAACCGGCGCGGAAGGTGCGGCCATATTGCCTCCTCGTATTAATAATGTCAGGCCCAAATGCCCCACAGGCCCGACATGCGGCTGGCCGCAGCGTGGCTTTCGGCACGTTACCACGCGGCAAACCCAATCGCAACTATCGCCGACTTCAACCCCGGCCCTATAGAGACGGACCGCACCACTCCCCGGTTTTCAGGGAAGGCAAAGTCCTGAGGATTCTGGAAAATCTTTGACGCCCCCATGCCCCACACTATCCTGATTGTTGCAGAACCGCCGTTTCTACAAAGACGCCATCTATGCTGCGATTCATCGATATCACCGCGATCGCAACGTTCCTCGCCCTGCTATCTCCCGCTGCTCCCTGTCAGGATCAGCCGAACCCGCCATTCGCAATATCGCTCGATCCTACCTTCGGCAATGCCGGCGTGATCGCCGAGCATTCGATCCCCGATGCTACCAAACAAGGCATCTTTCTCGCTCTGGCCATCGACGGTCGAGGCCGGCCCGTCGCCGCGGGCGATTCTTCCGACCACCAGTTCTCCATTGCCCGCTACACCCCCGACGGACGCCCCGACTCCATATTTGCAGACAACAGCAAGGCATCGATCGTGATCGAAGACCAGGCGACCATAGACGCCGCGGGGAAGCGGCAAATCGATTCCACTACTGACATGGCGATTGACGCCCAAGGCCGCATCATTGTCGTCGGCAAAGCCGCCGCCCTCGACTCCGACCGCAAATCCGATTTTGTCGTCCTGCGTTTCGACGATCGGGGCCAGCTAGACAAATCCTTCGCCGGCATTGGCTATCGAAAATACGCCGCCCACGACTGGCCCAACGTCGCCACATCCGTCGCCACCGCTGCCGACGGCTCCATTCTCGTCGGCGGTTATGCCCAAGCCGAGATCCTGCGAGCCGACCATTTGCCACAAATCGATCCACTTCTAATGCGCTTGAAAAACGATGGCGCCATTGACGAAGCTTTTTCGGCAGCCGCCAATGGTGCCCTGCGGTGGCTCGTCAAGGAGGAAGCCCCTGCGGCCGTCAGCGGCATCGCCCTGGACCCACAAGGTCGCACTCTCGTCTCCCTCAACCTGCAACACGGCTGGCATTCTTTCTGGGCCGTGGCTCGCTTGAAAAATAATGGTGAGCTCGACGAAACATTCGGCAACAGCGGCTTGTGGAGTGCCAAGTTGGACGAACACGCGATCCGCGAAGTGTCCTGCTCCGTGGCCATTGATAGCACGGGCCGCATCATCGTTGGCGGTTGTTCTCCGGACAAAAATCTGCGCCGCCTCGCTGTCGCCCGCCTCACAAGCGATGGTAAGTCCGACTCGACCTTCGGCTCACAAAAAAACGGCGCGGTTATTCTGGATGGCTATGGGCTGAAGGCGGACCAACTCGTCGGTCCTCGCGTGGCGATCGCTCAAGGCAAAATCGCCATTGCCGGCACCGTCGAGGCTGCCAGCCGTGTCTTCGGCCTGGCCGTCATCGACGACACTGGCAAACACATCGCCAAGGCTGACCCCCAACCCTTCCCCGACTCGAAAGGCGACGCTGTTAATGCTATTGCCTTCGATTCCCACGGCCGAATCCTTGTCGTCGGCGGCTCCCGAGGCCCCGACCGTAAATTGCGCTTCGCCCTCGCCCGCTACATCATTTCAGCGCGGTAATCGCGATCCCCTATTTCTTCGTGTTGGCTGCTGCCGTCGGCTTCCGACTAATCATCAATAGCCGCTTTCCATCCGGTGAAAAAACCGCGGCGCTGTTGCCGCGCTCCGTATTCTGACCGGCCAAAAGTTCCGGCTCGTCGTGGGTATCGGCGTTCATCCACCAGATCTGATTTCGGTTATTCAGTTTTGCGACGGGCTGCGCGAAAAAAATGCGATTTCGATCGCTGCTCCAGGACAGGTTCCAGATGATTTTGGCCTCATAGCGAGTTATCAGACCGTGCTTGGCGCCGCGGGCGTCGATGATGCCGATCTCCTGCTTGTCGCTGCCAATGCGTTTGCCCTTGAAGGCGATGCGGCGGCTATCCGGCGACCACGAAAAATACCAGAAGAAGGTTTTGTACGGGCATTTCCCTTCTTCGAACAGCGCGGTCCGCTGGCCCTCCACCAAGTCGAACACATATAAATTGGCGGGTTTTCCGTCCGGAACCGTGTAAGCAATTTGCCTGCCGTCCGGCGACCACACAGCCGCCCATCCCTCTTCATCAAGCTGCACCAATTCGGTTTCCGGTCCTTCGCTGCTCATCACCCATACGCCGGGATTCGGCTTGAATCGCGAAAACACAATTCGCTTGCCTCGCGGCGAAAAGCTGGGAAGAGCGCCATCTCCCAAAATCTTTGGCTCACTGCCGTCCGCATTCGCCACAATGATTTGGGAGTCGTTGCTCTTTTCGCCCCGCGCCGATCGCCAGGCATCGAAGGCAATCCGCCTGCCGTCGCTAGACCAGCTTTGCGACCGCTGCGGCCGATAGTCCGCCAGTTCCGTCAATAGCTTCATTCCCGACCCATCCGGCTGCCCAATAAAAATTCGCTCCTCGGAATCCGCCTCCGCGGGCTCCTTAGCGACCCCCTGCTGGGCCACCAAATACATCGCACAACAAGCCGCTCCGTAAATCGCATTCATGCTCATCTCACTGCCTCATCGCGGCGCTGCGCGCCGCCGCTCACTTCTTCTTTGCCTTGTCCTTCGCCTGCTCCACCGCGGGCTTACGACTAACGATCAGCATCTTCTTCCCGTCTGGCGAAACAACCCCAAAGATATTCGCTCGCCTCGCATCCAGCCCCGGCAATACTTCGGGCGCTTGATCGCCATTAAAGTTCATCGAGAACAACTGCATCCGCCCGCTCGCAATGGGCTGGCAGAACAGAATTCGTGTCCCATCGTGATTCCACGAAACGTTGAACAGCGTTTTCGCTTCATACCGCACCGTATGTCCATGTTGCGCTCCCCGCGCATCGACAATCGCCACTTCGGACGTTTGCTCACCGCGCTGCTGCCCCTTAAACGCGATCTTCGTCCCGTCGGGCGACCATGTAATGTTGCGAAAGAATGAGCTATAAGGACATCCGCCCTCTTCGAAGACCGCGTACTCATCGCCCTCAATCAGATCAAAGATATACATGTTGATGCCCATGTCGCGCGTCGTCGTATAGGCAATTTTTCTGCCATCGGGCGACCAGCGGCCCGCGCCCCAGCCAGCATCGATTCGCACTAGCTCCTTCTCCGGGCCCTCGATGCTCATCACCCACACGCCCGGATTTGGCGCATACCGCGTGAACACAAGCCGCTGATGCTTCGGTGAAAAACTCGGAAAGCCGCCATCGCCCAAAATCTTTGGCTCGCTGCCATCCGCATTCACGACCACGATCTGTGCGTCGGCATCTTTTTCACCCCGCCCGGGCCGGTACGAATGAAAGGCAATCTTCGTCCCATCCGCCGACCACACCGGTCCGCCCTGAAATCGATACTCCCCCAAATCCACCAGCGGCTTCATCCCCGACCCATCCGGCTGCCCAATAAAAACTCGCTGCTCCGAATCCTCCTCCGCCCCCTTCCCCCCCTCATCCTGCGCCACCGCCTGGGATAAACAAACCGCGACAAAAGCCCAAATCGCCGCGCCCCACACAATCAATCGCATACTCGAGACTCGCATTTGGTTTTCCTTTGCTTCCTCGCTTGTTTAACACCAACGGACCTCGTTTTCAAAGCAAACTTTTGCGCTTTCCGCGTTTCATCCGTGGCTAATGCTCGCTGACTGTCGCGCTAAAGTTGGAAGTTTTTTCATTACGACGGGCTTCCGCATCGGCTGGAAGTTGCGCCGGCGTCCTGAGTTAGGGATTTGGGTCAAGTTGGCGGTGCGCTAAAGTTGAGCGCCAGGCGAGGATCAAACGCTCCATCCATTTGGTTCATCAAACGCGGATTTGTTGGCAATGGGTCGCTGCTGATGCCCGCTCCGCTGCTCCTTATATATCGATTGCAATTTCGGGGAAAAACCGGGCCGGAATGCGGTAAACCGCAGTGGCAGGCTGGCGGGTAGTGGGAAAATTCCGAAAAAGCCTGATTTGACGCTGGCAACGCCTAGGGCCGTACTGGCATACTGTTGAATCCCCACAGGCGACGGGTGTGACTGGAAGCTTGTATTGCCAGGCAGCGGTGCGCCAATGGACCCTCGCGGAGGCGCAATCTCGGCGCGACGTGCGTTATGCCCCCATCTCAACGAAATAGGCGGGGGAGAAATTCTCATTCCCGCTTTCTGGCCCCCGCTCTTCAACGATATCGCCGACTGACGGGTGAGCGGTTGGAAATTCGCTGTTTGCTAGCCAGCGATATTCGTGGTCTCGTGTGGAACGACGCCAATTCGAATGGACTGCTGAATTCAGGCGAACCAGGCGTGTCGGGCACGCTGGTCGAGCTCGTGGCCACGAGTGACACCGTGATTGGGAATTCCGACGATCAAATTTTGGCCGGGGCGGCGACTGACAGTACCGGCAACTACGTTTTTTCCGCCGTTCCCGATGGGCAATACTACCTTCGTTTCCGCGAAGAGCCGGTGGGCGGAGTAGGGCATCGCTTCACAACCGCCGATGTGGGCAGCGACGATTCGATTGATAGCGACGTGATTCCGGCTGAGGGCCGCTCCGCAGTCTTCGCTCATGTGGCGACCGCGCCGAATGTCATCGACGCGGGCCTGATCGAAGAACCAACGAATCTCGCGTTTGCATTCCCCTTCAACGGGGAGAAAACGCAGCAAGGCAGAGCCGTGGCTGTGGATGCACAGGGCAATCTCTATGTTGGCATCAGGTCGGATAGTAACAGCGTCGATCTCGATCCTGGACCCGCTATTACCAGCGTCGTTCCTTTCAACGGCGATCAACTGGTCGCCAAATACACTGCGGACGGTCAATTCTTATGGGGCACTAGCTTTGGCTCGGGCCAGTTTGGGTCGCTGGCTGTTGATGCTCAAGACAATGTTTACGTGACAGGAGATCTCAGCGGCAACGCTGTGTTTGGCCCGGGTCCTGGAGCGACGACCTTACCCGGCGTTAGTCAGCGAGCGTTCGCGGCCAAGTTCGATTCTGCGGGCAATGTGCTGTGGGTCAGGCAATTGCAGGTTGTATCGCGAGGAATCGATATTTCCGTGGACGCAGCGGGAAGCGCCTATATCACCGGGGAAGTCGCGGGGTCTTCTTCCTTCAATCCCATGGCCTGGAAGCTGGATACGAATGGCGTCCAGCAATGGCAAGTCCAGGGTGCAGGCGCCACTTCCTTAAGCATCGGGCAAGGGATTTACGCAACCGCAACCACGACTTACATCACAGGCCGCTTTCAGGGCACCGTCGATCTTGATCCTTCATCGGCCGTCGCCAATCTCACCTCTGGCGGCAGCGACGATATTTTTTTGTGGCAGCTCAATTCAGTTAGCGGCGCGTATGTCAGCGCCATTCGCATTGGGGGCACGGGGAGCGACGTCGGCAGCGACCTTACCGTGTCGTCGGATGGCAACATCCTGCTCACCGGATATTACAATGGCACCGTCGATTTCGACCCTTCGCCTGCAGTGAGCAGTCTTACAGCGAGTGATCTGCAGGCATTCGTCCTCAAGTTGCACCCGGATAACAGCCTGAGTTGGGTCCGCGATGCGCAACAAGGCAGCTCGGCGGGCTTAGGCATTGCCGTCAGTGATTCGGGTCAGGTTTGGAGCACGGGATCGTTCACAAATTCTGTAGATTTCGATCCTGCAATGGTTTCGCAGCGCCTGTTGACCAGCAATGGTGGAACCGACTGCTATGTTTGGGGGCTCGATTCGTCGGGTAACCTTTTGAGTGCCTACGGCGTCGGCTCCGCGAATTATGACCAGGCTAACGAGGTGGCGCTTTCGCCCTCAGGGGACCGCGTGCTCGTTGCCGGCAATTTGGAAGGGACCGCCGATTTTGATCCGGAAGCGGGCACACTCGTCTTGAGCGCGATTGAGTCGCTCAATCCGACGTCGGCAATTGATGGCTTCCTATGGGCTATTACCACGGGTGTTCAATCAGTTAACACCGCGCCGGTCATCACTAGCAACGGAGGCGTTGATACCGCGAATATCAGCGTGCCGGAGAATACAACAGCGGTGACCGATGTAGATGCGACCGACCCAGACGCGGGGACAACGCTGACTTATAGCATTAATGGGGGCGCGGACGCAGCGAAGTTCGCGATCAATTCGGCGAGCGGCGTGCTGACGTTTGTTAGCGCACCGAACTTCGAGAGCCCCACCGATTCGGGAGGCAACAACGTCTATGACGTAATTGTGAAAGTGAGCGACGGCACGCTGACCGACATGCAGACGATTGCCGTGACGGTCACGAATGTTAATGAAGCGCCAACGATTACGAGCAATGGAGGGAACGCTAGCGCCAACATTAGCGTCCCAGAAAACACTACACCAGTGACCGATGTCGATGCGACCGATCCAGATGCTGGAACGACGCTGACATATAGCATTAGCGGTGGCGCGGATGCGGCGAAGTTTGCGATTTCTTCGACGACGGGGGTGCTGAGCTTTGCAGCCGCACCCGACTTCGAAAATCCGACCGATGCGGACGGCGACAACGTTTATCAAGTGACGGTGCGGGCGAGTGACGGCAGTCTGAGCGACACACAAGATGTTTCAGTAACCGTTACGGACGTTTTCGAAGCCTGCGGCATGGTGGTCTCGAACACGAACAATTCGGGGACCGGTTCGTTGCGCGACGCAATCAACTGCGCGAATAATAAGCCGGGCACGGACACGATTAGTTTCAATATTCCCGGCAGCGGAGTTCACACGATTAGCCCCACGGCAGCGCTGCCGACGATCACCGATCCGGTGGTCATTGATGGCTATACGCAGCCGGGAACGGGGCAAAATTCGTCGGCGAGCGGGTTTAATGGAACTTTGCTGATTGAGTTGAATGGCAGCGGGGCAGGGGTTGGCTCCAACGGTCTGATTGTCACTGCGGGCAGCAGCACGATCAGGGGGCTGGTGATCAATCGGTTTTCGAATAGCGGATTGCTGCTCCTGAACGGGGGCGGCAACCACACCGAGGGAAATTTCATTGGGACCAGCGCGTCCGGCTTAACGGCCGCGGGGAATGAGTCGAACGGAATCACTCTGGATGCCGGATCAAACAACAACACGATCGGCGGCGCTGCGGCGGCCGCGCGCAACGTGATCAGCGGCACACTTTTTGGCAGTGGCATTGAAATCGATACATCGGGGAATGTCGTCGCCGGCAATTTGGTAGGGGTCAGTGCTCTCGGCACGGCGGCGCTGCCGAATCAATCTGGCGTGACGCTGTTCAGTGGGACCGGCAATGTGATCGGCACGAACGGCGACGGAGTCAACGACGCGGCTGAGAGCAACGTCATTTCCGGCAACCGCGGCAGCGGGGTGGCGATCGTCAGCTCGTTACAGTCCACGCCGAGCCAAAACATTGTCGCCGGCAACTACATCGGCACCGACGCCGCCGGCGACGCAATCGGCAATGAGTTGTACGGTGTGATGACCTCCGTCACGAACAACACGATCGGCCCAGGCAACGTGATTGCGTTTAACGGCTCCAGGTTTGGCGGACCGGGGGTAATCCTCTTGAACGGCACGGCCCGGAACACCGCGATTGTGGGCAATTCAATCTTCTCGAATTTCGGGCTGGGCATCGACCTCCACGGCGACGGACCCACGCCGAATGACCAAGGGGATGCCGATTCGGGCGACAACAACCTGCAGAATTTTCCCGTAATCAGCTCCGCCACCGTGGATGTTACGACGGTCCGCGTGCAATACGCGGTTCCCTCGACGACGGCCAATTCCGCCTATCCGTTGCGAGTGGAATTCTTCAAGGCCGATTCCGACGGTCAGGAAGGGCAGGCGTTTCTCGGTTTTGATACTTATACGGCGGCTCAGGCGGGCACCAGCAAGACAGCCGTTTTCACGTCTGCGGCCGGCTTAGCCGTGGGGGACAAGCTGGTGGCCACGGCAACGGATAATCAAGGCAACACGTCGGAGTTTAGCGCGAGCGTCGCGGTTGCCGCGCCGCCGTGCAGCACGGTCGTCGTGAACACCAACGATACGGGCGCGGGGTCGCTGCGCGACGCGATTACGTGTGCCAATAGCCTTCCTAACATCGATCGCACTGGCGATGGTACCGTCGATCCCGACCCGATTACGTTTGCCATTTCCGCGAATGATCCGGGGCACTTTTATTACCGGAACGATGCGATAAACGGAGGCCTGAAAAATATTACGGCAACCACCGCCAGTGACGATTCCACAATTAGCAACATCGACCCCGATTGGCGGCATAGCTGGTATTCGATCCAGGTGAGCACGCCGTTGCCAGCGCTCACTGATCCCGCAACCATTGATGGCTACAGCCAAGTGGGAGCGATCGCGAATGCGAATGGCGTCAGCCTGGCCGATAGTGCCGTCCTTAAAATGGAACTTGTGGAGGCGTCTGGTAGCAAGGGCAGCGGGACTAGCGGACTGTCTTTATCGGGCGGCGGATCGACTATTAGCGGCCTGGTAATCGACGGCTTCGACAATCATGCGATCCAAATCGGCTCGGATGGCAATACGGTCGCCGGAAACTTTATCGGCACGGATATTAGTGGAACTCACAGCCAGGGCAATGGAGGAGACGGCGTCAACATTGCGGCGCATAAAGGTAATCTCGTCGGAGGCGCCGCTGTTACCGCGCGAAATCTCATCGGCAACAACGCCGGTAGCGGGATAGCCCTGGTCAGCGGGGCTTCGCAAAATCGAGTGTCGGGCAATTCGATCTTTCATAACGCCGGCGGGATCGGCATTAATGAGAAGGCAGGTGCGGCCGGTGTGTTGGTGAATGAATCGGCTGAAAACACCGTCGGAGGAACAGAAACCGGCGCCGGCAATTTGATTAATGGTAATGCCAGCGGCATCCTGATCGTGGGCGGCAGCGCCGAGCATAATCTTGTGTTGGGCAACTCTGTCGGACCGAGCAACGATGACGGCGTTGTGATTCGAAATGCACACGACAACACGATCGGCGGCTTAACCAGCCAGGCTCGCAATGTGATTTCCGGAAATGCAGACACCGGCCTCCTCATCGAAAGCACCGATCCTTCCACGCCAAGCTCGAATAATCTTGTACAGGGAAACTACATCGGCACGGATGCAACGGGGACGCAAAAGTCGGCCAATTCATACATGGGCATCCGGCTCGAGGGCGCGGACTTTGGAGGCGGCGTTAAGAACAACGTCATTGGCGGCGTTGCCGCAGGCGCGGGCAACCTCATTTCCGGAAATGACCTGCGCGGCATCTTAGTACAGGGCAGCCTCGCCTCCGATAACCTGATTCAAGGCAATTTCATCGGCACCCAGGCTGGTGGCACCGGAGCACTAGGAAATACGCAAGTCGGAATCGAACTTCTCGCGGGCGCACATGACAATTCGATTGGCGGCCCGACTGCAGGCTCTCGAAACATCATCTCGGCCAACGGCACCGCGGGCGTTTGGATCGATGGACTTGGCAGCACCAATAATCTGGTGCAAGGCAATCGCATTGGCACCGACGTGACTGGAACGCTCGATCTCGGGAACAGCTCAGAGGGAGTAGAGATTTGGGATCAAGCTAGTGGTAACTCAGTCCTCCAAAATATCGTGTCCGGCAATGACGGCGAGGGGATTATTCTTTCCTTCGGAGTGAAACAGAGCTTGATCGAAGGAAACCTGATTGGTGTCGCCGCCGACGGTGCCAGTCCGCTGCCCAACGGTCACCATGGAATATTCATTGATGGTGGTCTCAATAACACGATTGGCGGCACTTCGGTAGGTCAAGGAAACATCATTGCCTTCAATGGGAAGGATGGTATCAACGTCTCCGACTCTAGCTCCGGTGCGGATGCGATCTTCGGGAACTCAATTTTTTCAAATGGCGAGTTGGGGATCGATTTACAGTCACCGAATGACACCGGCATCGGCGTAACGTTGAATGATGCAGGCGATGCCGATGATGGCGCAAACAAGCTGCAGAATTTTCCGGTCATTACGGATGCGTCGGTCAAATCTGCCAAGCTTTCGATGACCTACAGCGTGCCGTCCGCAATTTCTAGCTCTTCCTATCCGCTGCGGATTGAATTTTTCAAAGCCGACGCAGACGGTCAGGAAGGTCAAACTTTTCTTGGATTTGACACGTACCTGGCTGCGGAGGCTACGACCAGCAAGACAGTGGCCTTCACTCCCATGGCGGGGTTAGCAGCCGGGAGCAAAATCGTCGCCACAGCGACCGACAGTAATGGCAACACTTCTGAGTTCGGCAGTGGCTTCACATTGCAATTCATAAATGCGGCCCCTGTCATTACGTCCAACGGCGGCGGCGATTCCGCAATCGTTAGCGTCGCAGAGAATTCCACCGCGGTAACAGACGTCGATGCCACCGATCCTGATGCCGGCCAAACACTCACCTATAGCATTGCCGGCGGAGCAGATGCGGGAAAGTTTTCGATCGACTCGACGAGCGGCGCGCTAATGTTCATCGTAGCGCCAAACTACGAAAATCCGGCAGATAGTGACACGAACAATATTTATGAGGTCGTTGTCGGAGTCAGCGATGGTTCTGATACCGATAGTCAGACATTGTCTGTAACGGTGGTGAACGTGAATGAGCCGCCGGTGGCGCAGGACGACGGCTATGAAACGTCAGAAGACAGTTCGCTGACGATTGCCGCGCCGGGACTGCTGACCAACGATACGGACCCGGACAGCGGCGATGTCAAAAGCGTTGTGGGCGTGAACGGCCTGGAAGCCAATGTGGGCCAGCAGATTGTGTTGACTTCAGGCGCGCTACTAACGGCAAACAGCAATGGCAGCTACCAATACGATCCCAACGGCGCTTTTGAGTTTCTGGGAGCGGGCGAGAGTCAGAACGATTACTTCAGCTATACGATCGCCGATCGGCAAGGAGCCGTGTCGTCTGCGACGGTGACGATTACGGTCAGAGGCGCCAACGATGCACCAGTGGCGGGGAATGATCAGTTTTCGGTTGATGAAGATACGCTGCTTAGCGTGAATGCGAAGGGCATTCTCGCGAACGATTATGACTTGGATGGCGACCAGTTGATGTTGGCGGTGAAGAGTCAGCCGGGGCATGGACAGTTGGTTCTGCGGATGGATGGCAGTTTCACTTACATGCCGCAGAAGGATTACAACGGGCCGGACGCGTTCACTTATCAACTCAGCGACGGTCAAACGACGAGCAATGTGGCGACCGTGTCGATTTCGGTGAAAGCGGTCAATGACCGGCCGGTGGTTACGCTCGGTGGCGATTTGATGATTGATGAAGGGACGGCGTTTTCGGCGCGGGGATCGTTCAGCGACCCCGATAGCGGCGATGCGTGGACGGCGAGCGTCGATTATGGCGACGGGACGCAACAAGCGTTGGTTCTGGCGGCGGACAAGACGTTTTCGCTCGGTCATGCGTATCGCGATAACGGTTTGTACACGGTGACGGTGGCGGTTCACGACAGCGGCCCGACAACTGCGACGGCGTCGTTTCAGGTGAGGGCGAGCAATGTCGCGCCGCAGCAATTGACGTGGGCGGGACCCACGCAGGCGCTCTTGGGCCAGAATGTTGTGTTCACAGGCGGGTTTTCCGATCCCGGCCTGGCCGATACCGAGACAGCGAGCGTCGATTGGGGCGACGGTTCGATGAGCGATGCGACGGTCACGGGAGGCAGTGGCGTCTGGCAAGTTCTCGCCAGCCATACGTTCTTCGCCAGCGGCACTCATGCGGTCGTCGTCACGGTAAAAGACGACGATGGCGGTATGGCCACAAAATCAGCGACGATCGCAACGGGTGGAACGGGAGTGTCGAGCGGCGTGCTGACGATCGTTGGCTCTGAGCAGCGCGACGATCTGAAACTGACGCTTTTGAACCAGACCTTGCTCGTCAGCGGCACGTTGGCCGGAGCCGCCGTCTCCCAAAGTTTTTCGCTGGCCGGCGTGCAGCGGATCATGGCCGATCTGCACGGCGGAGACGATTCGTTCGCCGTGGATGCGAAAATCAAGCTACCTCTCTTGGTGAACGCCGGCGCGGGGAACGATGTCGTTCATGCCGGCAGCGGAATCTCAGTGCTGATCGGCGGAACCGGACAGGATTCATTGTATGGCGGCTCGAGAACCGACTTGCTCATCGCGGGCACAACAGCCTACGACGCCAACTCTGTCGCGCTCGCCGCTATCCTCTCCGAATGGAGCTCATCGCGAACTTTGGCGACGCGCGTCAAAAATCTGCGCACGGCAGCGGGAGCCGTGCTGCACGGCACCGGCATCGCACTAGTTGCCGGCAAGACCGTCCTTAACGACGCGAGCGTCGATACGCTGATCGGCAACGGCGATTTCGACTGGTTCATGTTTGATGGCAAGAAGGACAAAGTCAAAGACCTCCTTCGCGGCGAGCCGTTCAATTGACGATGGGATGAAAAATCGCTGCCATTGAGCGTCCAAAAAAGGGCGGCTATGGCAATTTCAACAACCGCCCGGGGTGCGTTATACTCTTCAGCGGCGGCTCACAGCCCGCCAGACGCACCCATAGCTCAATTGGATAGAGCATTGGTCTTCGGAACCAAAGGTTGCAGGTTCGAGTCCTGCTGGGTGTACTTTGCTACGTAAGGACTTACGTCGATCGACCGGCAAACGTGATCGCAAAGTGTACTCATTAAAACATGGATACAGGTGGGTTCGTCCACTCGCCCCCGCTGCTGATTGTTCGTCCAGCTGAGCCAAGTTCAGTTGCCTTCCGGATGCAATATCAGCCCCACCTGGCAGGTGAGACAAGCGACGGTAGGTTCGAGTCCTACCGCAACGTATCTGCAACACAGCCAAGCGACTGCGGCATAACGTGGCCAATGGCCCCGGATTCTCTTTTCGCGCCTCGTTCTGCCAACGTGAGGTTCTCGCTTTATCTCACCTCGGCGTGTCGAACCGGCACGCTCAAAACGATTCCGCGCCTTAGAGGTTGAAGTGAAGAATAGCGACCGCTCTCGCTCTGGAATCATTCTGATCCTGCTCGCGTATATCGGGTTCGTCAGCCCGGGCCTGCCGGATGCCGTCATAGGCGTCGCTTGGCCGTCTGTTCGGGACACTTTCCGCCTTCCTCAGGGAGCCGCCGGCTTGGTGTTTGTAGCGTCCGGGCTGGGATATTTCGTCGCGAGCTTCCTATCTGGCCGCCTCACGCATGCGATGGGAATCGGACTACTGCTGGCCGCCAGCACAGCCCTTGTGGCTGCCGCAATGCTTGAGTTTGCGTTCTCACCAGCGTGGCCGCTGTTTGTCTCATGTGCGGTGGTTCACGGTTTCGGATCTGGGGCCATCGATGCGGGGTTAAACGGATACGCCGCCCACTATCTGTCAGCGCGGCACATGAACTGGCTCCATGCCTGCTACTGTTTCGGGGCAATGCTCGGTCCGCTGCTCATGACCGCCGTGCTCACCTCTGGCCGCCTCTTCCAGGAAGGAATCCGCGGCCGAAGGTTTATTTTTCTCCGATCCCGGCCAGCGTCAGGCCCGCATATGCCGCTGCCGGTGTTAGTGCAGTGTAGAGAGCTGCGGAAAAGCGTCGATGCAGGCGAGCTAAGCGATGAAGAACGCCAAGAGCGGCAAATGAAAAAGTTTCGCGAACTGCAGCACGAGCACTGCGCCGACTTAAAGCGGGTTCCCGTTTTCCCGTCGGCGACTTTCCCTCGCTGGGGCGTGCGCCGGTGTTTAGCGAGCGGGCATGGAAGGCACTCGAACCGCTGATCGGCGCCAGCGTTGAAGCACTGCCGATCAAGCATCCTTCTCAGAAGCCGTATTATGCGATGAATGTGCTGGAGGTTGATTTCGTGGAACGTTCGGCCATCGCGGGGTTTTTTGTCGGCAAATTGCCCACTCTAGACCGGGCATTACGTTTTTCGAAAAACCGCGAAACATGAATCCGCAGGCGGTGTTTGATCATCTTCTCAGGGAGGATTCATGGCGACACTCATGTGCTTTTTTTCGACCTCTCCCACTGCGCAAGCGCCGCCATCGAGCGAATTATTGAGCATTGACGCCGATTCGTCGCTGGATGCGCTGTATAAGCTGAAAGATGCGGGCAGGCTGCCGGCTAATTGGCAGTCGCTGTGGGCGCACGTGCTGGTCTGGACAATCGATAATGGCAAGCAGCGGGGCTTCGAATCGATACGTCTGGCAGACATATTCGAGCTGGCTGCTGCCTAGCCGCCGCTAGCTCAACGCCCTAAACCACCGCTTCCAATCCCCCGTTTGGCGCCGCACATCTGGCAGCCGAA
>DASXLL010000061.1:0-2414 GCA_036496265.1 Pirellulaceae bacterium
GGCTGTCGTCGAAATGGGCATGAACCACGCCGGCGAAATTCGCCAATTAGCCGCGCTGGCCGAGCCGCAATTCGGATTGGTTACGAATGTCGGTTATGCGCACGTGGAGAGCTTCGCGTCGATCGAAGGCGTAGCGGCGGCCAAACGCGAGCTCGTCGAATCGCTGCCTCCGCAGGGCGTTGCGATCTTAAACGCCGACGACGAATTAGTCCGGAAATTTCGCGAAGTCCATACTGGCCGCACATTGACGTACGGCTTCGCCGGCGATGCCGATATCCGTGCGACCGGAATCGAAATACATGCCGGGGGCGTTGCGTTTACCGTAAACGGAGTACGCTTCCACACCCGTCTGACTGGCCGTCATAGCATCTCGAACGTGCTGGCCGGTCTCGCTGTCGCGAGTCTTTTCGGTATCGCGTTTTCCGAACTGGCCGGCGTGGTGAGTGGCCTGAAGCCGGGCAAAATGCGAGGCGAGCGCAGCCAATGGCGTGGCGCCACGATCCTGAACGATTCCTACAATTCGAATCCGGAAGCCGCCCGCCAGATGATCGACGTGCTGGCGAGCGAAACGGCCGTCCGCAAAATCGCCGTCTTAGGGGAAATGCTGGAATTAGGGTCCATGTCCGAAACGCTGCACGGAGAGCTCGGAAGTTATGTCGCCCGTGCCGGAGTGAACGTCTTGGTGGGCATCCGCGGCGCGGCGGCTACTCTCGTGAACGAGGCCCGGCGCGCCGGCATGCCCGAAAGCAATGTCTATTTTTTTGAGGATCCGGATAGCGCCGGCGATTTTTTGCGCGGCTGGGTACAGCCGGGCGATGCCATTTTGTTTAAAGGTTCGCGTGGAACGCAGGTAGAACGAGCGCTCGCGAAAATGGAGCAATAGCGATGCTTTATTGGCTATTTGTCCATGTGTTTCAGCGATACGTCCCGACGTTTCGCGTCTTCGGCTTCATCACGACGCGCGTTGCGCTCGCGAGCTTGACGGCTTTGGCTTTGGGACTCCTGCTCGGGCCTTTCATGATTCGCAAACTGCGCGACTGGAGCTTCGGCCAGCAGATACGTGAAGAAGGGCCGCAGTCGCATCGGAAAAAAGCCGGCACGCCGACCATGGGTGGCCTGCTGATCGTCATCTCGATCGTCATCCCGACTCTTTTGTGGGCCGACCTCCGCAATCCCTACATCTGGCTAGCGCTGCTTGGCATTCTCGCCTTCGGCGCCATCGGTTTCATCGATGACTATGCCAAAGTATCGAAGAAGCGCAACCTCGGCCTCACCGCGCGGCAAAAATTTTGGGCGCAGGTGTTTTGCGCAATGGTGGTCGGCTTCTTCCTGCTGCTGCTGCACGCGAACCAAGCCTATTCAACCGCCATCAACATTCCTTTCTTTAAGCAATTTAAGCCCGAGCTATTGATCGAGCCATTGACCAAAAGCTTTTGGACCTACCCGCTGGCGTTTGTTCCGTTCTATCTTTTTATCGTTTTCATCATGGTCGGCTCCTCGAATGCGGTGAACTTGACCGATGGGCTCGACGGATTGGCGATCGGCCTGATGATCATCGCCGGCGGCGCAATGACCATGCTCACTTACATCACGAGCCATGCCAGTCTCTCGAGCTATCTCGATCTCGCGCATCTGCCCCGGTCGCAGGAATTGACTATCTTGTGTGGGTCCATGGTAGGCGCGAGCCTGGCATTTCTTTGGTACAACTGTCATCCGGCGCAGGTCTTTATGGGAGATGTCGGCTCGCTCGCGCTAGGGGGCGGCTTGGGCATTCTTGCGGTTCTGATCAAGCAGGAAGTTTTGCTGATCTTCATCGGCGGCGTATTTGTGATCGAAGCGTTGTCGGTCATTCTGCAAGTCGGAAGCTACAAACTGCGCGGCGGAAAGCGTATCTTCAAAATGGCGCCCATTCACCATCATTTCGAAGCGCTAGGCTGGCCCGAATCGAAAGTCATCGTGCGCTTCTGGATTGCCGGCCTGATTATGGCGCTGTTCGCTCTGACGACGTTGAAGTTGAGGTAGTTCGAACCGGGTGCAATTAAAAGGTAGACATTTCGTGGTGATGGGTGCCAAGCGCTCCGGCCTCGCGGCTATCGAGCTGCTAAAAAAACAAGGCGCGCGGGTCACAGCAATGGACTCGCAGCCTGCCCTTACCAATACGGACATCCCCGTCGTCGACCAGCGGGAGGAAAATCTTCTGGACGCCGATGCCATCGTGCTTTCGCCCGGCGTGCCCTACGATCTGCCGATGCTCGAGGCCGTACGCAAACGCGGCATACCTACGATAAGTGAGGTCGAGGTAGCTTCCTATTTCCTCCAAGGGCCGGTGATCGGAATCACGGGATCGAACGGCAAAACCACTACTACCGCTCTCACGGGCCATGTGCTGAAGCAGTGCGGCATCGCTTGCCAGG
>DASXLL010000062.1:0-8361 GCA_036496265.1 Pirellulaceae bacterium
GAGCATTGAGCGCAATTCAAAGATTGGAATGCGCTATTTGGAAACGCCATACCGCTTTCATCGCACGCATACTTTCCCGTATGTGCTGTACTATTTGGAGCTGGAAGATCATGTGTGCATCATGGCGATTGCACACGAAAAACGACGACCTGGGTATTGGATGAGGCGTAAGCCTGAATAGTACGGACAGCGGTTGTGGCGCAGGTCCCAACAAATCCTATGGCCGAAAATCCCTTTGCACATTCCAACGAATGGGTGCCGGTGCCGCGGCGTTTTGGGCTCGGGTCGCGGGTGATGTGGTTCACGTTCGGGTTTGTGGCTTGCTTTGTCTTGTGCTCAATTCTTTTCTCGTACGCGAGCTATCGAAACTATCAGGCGCTCGGTCCGCACGATTACAGCCGCGTCTGGCCCGCCTACTCACCAGAAACAAAGCCAGAGTGGCTTGAACACTCCAAGTTCCGGACTCTTAACGGGTTTGCCATCGTCGCCGCCGATGATGAGAAGAATGCATCTGCGATGGTCTGGCCCGTGGATGGCCGACTAATGACGTCGTATGAGGACTCGGACCGAGATGGACACGCGGATTCGATCTCTTTTTGGGACAAAAAAGGGCGCATTTTTCAGTTCAAGGTTGCCGACGGCTTCAAGCAATGCGATTTCACCGACGATGTCACGGCATATGACGGCACAACGTTCTTTGATTACGATTTGGACGGTGTCTTTGACTTCAAAGTTCAGACCGGACCGAAACGAGGTTTATGGCTATTGGTCGATTCGCGATGGTGTCCGCTCATACCGGAAGGCGATCTGAAAGGGCGCGTTGAGGTAAATGGCGAGTGGAAGCGCGCCATTAATGTGCACGATCAATGGCGGCTGGAAGAAGCTCTGAACCCCGAACCCTGAACGCTTAGAAAATGCCCCGAGAACCAGTTTTGTCGGCTGCGGTTGAGAAGGACGAGGAGTTCGATCGCGGCTTGCGCCCGCAGCGAATCAAGGAGATGGTCGGCCAGCGAGATGTAATCGAACGGCTGAATATTGTCGTCGATGCGGCGCGGAAGCGCGGGGAGCCGCTGGGGCATATTTTGTTCGACGGGCCGCCGGGGCTGGGGAAGACGACGTTTGCGACGTGCCTGCCGCGGGAGCTGGGCGTGCCGATCATCATGGCGAGCGGGCCGGCGCTAAAGGCACCGAAGGATTTACTGCCGTTTTTGACGAACATGGAGGAGCGGGCGGTTTTTTTCATCGACGAGATTCATCGGCTGCCAAAGGCGGTCGAGGAATATCTCTATACGGCGATGGAGGATTTTCGGCTCGACATCGTGCTCGGGGAGGGGATCAACGCCCGGACGATCAATATGCGGATTAAGCCGTTCACGCTGATCGGTGCGACGACGCGGGCGGGGATGCTCTCGGCACCGCTGCGGGATCGGTTTTCGACGCGCGAGCATTTGGGCTTTTATAGTTTGCCGGAGCTGACGGAGATCGTGCGTCGCAGCGCGAAGAAATTGAACGTTAAGTTAGATGAGGACGCCGCGGTGGAGATCGCGCGCCGCAGCCGGGATACGCCGCGGATCGCCAACAATCGGCTGCGATGGGTGCGGGATTATGCGGATAGCAGGGCAGGGGGGGAGGTGACGCTCGACGTCGCGAAAGACGCGCTGAAAATGGCAGCGATCGATACGCTAGGCATGGACAAGCAGGATCGGGCTTACTTAACGACGCTCATCAGCGCATTCGGTGGCGGGCCGGCGGGTGTCGAAGCGGTCGCGCACACGATGAATCTGTCGCCGGATACTTTGACGGATGAAGTTGAGCCGTATTTGCTGCGGACCGAGCTCGTGATCCGCACGCCGCGGGGTCGGGTGGTCACGGCGAAGGCATATGAGCATTTGCAGATGGCGCCGGCGGGAGGAAATGATCCGCAGGGGTCGTTGTTTGGGTAGGCATCGACTAGGTAGCCATCACGCTCCGCGTGATGAGCCCATGAAAATGGGGACGATTTGTCAATGCCGGGCACGTCACGCGGAGCGTGACGGCTACTTACTGCCCTCGGCCAAACGCGGCGGAAAGCTATAATTTGTTGTAGCGGCCGAGTAACGCCTCTAGGGCTATACTTCGCAACCAATCCGAAAGACCCTCACCCTAGCCCTCTCCCAGAGGGAGAGGGAACTGAAAAAATGTCGCGTCGTAGTCGTGCTCGGGAAATCGTGATTCAAGTCCTGTATGAGGACGATTTGAATCCGGAGCGGAGCCCGGAGGTGGCGGATTCGTTTTTGTGCACTCGGCTGAACAACGATCAGGAGCTGATCGATTTTGGCCGGTCGCTGCTCGCGGGTGTTCGCAAGCACCGCGAGGAGATCGATAAGCTACTGATCGAGCGGGCGGATAATTGGACGCTCGAGCGTATGGCGGTGACGGACCGGAACATTTTGCGGCTGGGCGCCTATGAAATGCTGCACGGCGGGACGCCGGAACGGGTGGCGATCAACGAGGCGGTGGAGCTGGCAAAGCGATATGGCGCGAAGCAGTCGCCGCTTTTTGTGAATGGAGTGCTCGATCGGTTTATGAGGAAAGAAAGGTGAATGGCGATTGATGATTAGGGATTTATGATTTGGGATTTACTTGCTGATCCCGCAGAATTCTAAATCCCAAATCCCAAATCCCAAATCTGACATGGGAGTCTTCGATCTATTCAAGAAAAAGCCCGACGAGCCAGCCGCCGGGGCAGGGCAGGGGAGTGCGCCGGAGGCGGCAGCGGAAGAAATCGGTGCGCCGAAGCAAGGCTTATTCGGCATGCTGCGGTCGGCGCTGAAGAAGACGCACGACGTTCTCAACACCGACATTCGCGATTTGTTCAAGCGCGAGGGGCGGTTGGTTGACGATGAGTTTTTGGGGGAACTGTACGCGATCCTGGTGAAGACGGATATGGGCGCCGGGCCGGCGGGGCGGATACGTGACCGGATTGGGACCGATTTTCGTGCTCGCGTCATGCACATGGACGAGGTGCTGGCGAGCGTGAAGGACGAGATTCGCAAAATCTTGCAGCAGCCGGAGCAGCCGGTTCAATTGGCGGCGAGTGGGCCGACAGTCGTGTTAGTTGTGGGCGTGAATGGATCGGGCAAGACGACGTCGATAGCCAAGCTCGCGCATCGGTTCAAGTCCGAAGGTAAGAAAGTTATCGTCGGCGCGGGCGATACGTTTCGAGCAGCCGCGGTCGAGCAGCTCACGATTTGGGCGGATCGGCTCGGCGTCGAGATCATCAAAGCAGGGCAGGGGGGGGACCCCGCAGCCGTGGCTCATCGCGCGGTGGCGGCGGCGATCGAATCGAACGCGGATATTTGCATCATCGACACGGCTGGGCGGTTGCAAACGCAAACGAACTTGATGCAGCAACTCGAAAAAGTGCATCGTGTCATCAGCAAGCTGATTCCCGAAGCGCCGCACGAGACGCTGCTGGTGCTCGATGCGACCGCAGGCCAAAACGCGCTCAGCCAGGCGCAGGGCTTTTCCACGGCGGCCAAATGCACGGGCATCGTACTCGCAAAACTCGATGGAACTGCCAAAGGCGGCGTGATCATCCCGATTCGTGAGCGGTTCGCGATTCCGGTGAAGTTTGTCGGCCTCGGCGAGCAAGCAAGCAATCTGGCGGTGTTCAATGCCGACGATTTTGTCGAGGCGTTGTTCGCGGAAGCGGCGGCATAATAGTCATGGCTCGTATTTTTTCTGTGCTCGCCGTTCTCGCTGTGCTGCTTTTGGCGGCGAATTTTGTCGTCGGTTTGACGGCTGGCGATTTCAACGCGGCGGCAAAGCGGAAGCAGGAAGCTCAAAGGCAGCTTGTGGAGGCTGAGCGGCAGGCCAGGGCAGGGCGGGGCGGGGCGGACGAAGCGGGGGAGGCAAAACGGGCGGCGATCAAGGCGGATGAAGGTTTTCGCGGCCCGCGGCGGATGATGACGATACACATGCTGCTCGGCGCTGCGGCGGCAATGGTAACGGTGCTCGTGAACAGCATCACGATTACCTACTTCATCGGCACGAGTCGCTGGTGCAAGGAAGTCTGCGAGACATATGGGTTAAGCGCCGAACTAGCCGAGCAGAGCACGCGATTGAAGCGGAGCACGTTTCCGTGGGCGCTGGCAGGCATCTTTGCAGTAATCTTTGTCGTGGGCCTCGGCGCTGCGGCCGATCCCAGTGGCGCGAACTTTAGACGCTCACCGCAGTTCGTCATGCCGCATTACGCGGCAGCGATGATCGCCGTCGTCGTCATCGTAGCCGCGTTTGGGGTGCAGGTTGCTCGGATCGCGGAGAATTACGCGGTGATCGAGACAATTCTGGCGGAAGTGGGACGCGTGAGAGCGGAGAAGGGGTTAGAGACAGTGCGGAGTGCGTAATTCGGAATGCGGAATGCTGAATGGGTGTGATTAGATATGCGAGCTGTCTTGCAACGTGTGACTCGGGCCAGCGTGACCGTCGATGGCCAGATCATCGGACGGATCGGGCAGGGCTTGGTTGTGCTGCTGGGTGTCGAGCAAGATGACAGTGAGGCGGATGCACATACGCTGGCAGATAAATCAATTCAGCTCCGCATCTTCGACGATGCGGATGGGAAGATGAATCTCGCGCTGGCTGATGTGCGCGGTTCGGTGCTGGTGGTGAGCCAGTTCACATTGCTGGGCGATTGCCGCAAAGGCCGGCGTCCGAGTTTTATTCAAGCGGCACAGCCGGAAGTCGCCGAACGGCTATACGAAACATTTGTCGCGGCGATTGGCGTGCAGGGAATTCCGATCGCGACGGGAAAGTTCCGCGCGATGATGCAGGTGGAACTCGTCAACGACGGACCAGTGACAATACTCCTCGATAGCCGGAAGAGATTCTAGCGCTGCAACGTTTCGGCTTCGGGCGCAGGCTTGGGCTGGGTGCCGGCGAATTGCAAGGCGTTGTGGAAGAACTGTTCGGCGGTTTGGTGGCCGACGGTGACTTGATAGCCGTAGTGGTTCATCAGCATTGGGTCGCCGACGGCGATAAAGCTGAGCAGGGAAACGATTCCGCTCATCGTGGCGTTGGCCAGACGATCCCTGCCGAGAAATTTGAGCGCGGTGCCGAGCGATTTTTTGACGTTCAGGCGACCGCTTTGGACTCGGAAGCTCCAGATTTCATCCAGGATGAGGTGCGAGAGGAAGCCGAGCGAGACTGCCCCGGCCTTGAAGAGGCGAATGGCGAGGTCGGGTCCGGAGACGATGATGAACGCGGCCAGACCGCAGGCGAGGCAAGCCGGAATGCTGTGCCACATGCCGCGGTGAACGGTGTAGCGTTTGAAAAGTCCGGCCGCACCGAAGCGGATTGCGCCGTAGAGCGCCGCGCCGACGATGGCCATTGTCTCGTGCGACCAGCCGAAATCTTTGAAGCGATCGAGCATCAGCAGCGGCACAACGGCTGCTGCTAGCGCGCTGATCTCTTGGACCGGTCGCCCGGAATCGCTGTCGAGGTCCGGCAACATGCCGGAGACGCTGCACAGCGCACCGGCCAGCGCGCAGGTTTGGATCGGCGCGCCGCATTGGTAGCCCCACACGCCGTAGGCCACGCCGGTGATCGTGCTAACCGAGATGTGGGTATGGAAGCCAGCCATCGCAAAATGACGAATGACGAAGCACGAATGACCAATGTCGGAGCCGCCGGCGGCGGAGAAGCGTATCAGCCCCCTGCCCGACCGGCCAATGGCAAAAGGAGTTGATCTTCGGCCGGCGACGGCTGCTTGCTATATTTCGCGGTCGAAACTGGGCACGTCACGCGGAGCGTGACGGCTACTTTGAGCTGGAGCCGCAAGGATGCAGGCGTACGACATCTTGATGCTGATCGTGCTGGGGCTGGCCATTATCTGGGGCGCCTGGAAGGGGCTAGCGTGGCAGATTGCCTCGATCCTGTCGCTGGGCCTCAGCTATTTCGTCGCCCTGCACTTCCGCATGCCGCTAGCAGGGATCATCAACGCGTCGCCGCCGTGGAATATCTTTTCGTCCATGCTGATCTTGTTCCTTGGTACGGGACTGGTGGTTTGGATTGCCTTCAATCTGGTCAGTGAGGTCATTGAGCGTGTGAAGCTGAAGGAATTCGACCGGCAGCTGGGGGCGATTTTTGGCGCGGCCAAGGGCGTGATCCTATGCGTGCTAGTCACGCTGTTTTCGGTCGCTCTGTTGGGCGACGACCAGCGGCGAGCGATCTGCACGTCGAAGTCGGGCTATTACATCGCCGTCCTCATTGACCGGGCGGACCTGATGATCCCGCGAGAGTTGCATCAGGTCCTGGGACCATATATTGACCGCCTCGATCGGGAAATCCCGCACGACCATACCGTTGGGCAGGGCGGGCAATTGCCGCCGGCCTGGACAAACGCCGAGATGCAAATACGATCGGCTGCCCAGAAAGCGCCGGCCTGGCAGCAGGAACTGGAAGCCGTGTTTAGCGGTAAGGCCGCGCTGCCAGTCCAGCAGTCGAACCAGCCGCCGCTGGCCCAGCCGCCAGCAACGCAGCCATCGCACTCGGGGAGCTTTCCGACCGGTGAGTTTCAGCCGCGATCGGGCCAGCCGCCGTCGCCGCAGACAGCCGGTCGAATTGAAGCCCAGCCAGTGCCGCAATCGTCGGACGGCGGCTTCAAACGCTGATGAGTGCGGAGCGAAAGTGAGTTGTGGCCGATTTGCGTATTTCCCAGGGAAAAACGAGTCCTGAATCGAACATAAGAAACATTATCGGACGTTGGGGCGCGGCTAAAATGGGCGTGCATTCGCTTCTAGGTCCTTCAGTCTCAGGTTGATATGACTGCCGATGAGCTTCTTGATTTGCTGCAGGAGCGGCCGTTTAAGCCGCTGCGTTTTTTTCGCGACGACGGGCGGGTGCGGGAGATTTACAATCCGCGACTGGCAATGGTCTCGACGACTTCCGTCGTCATCGGCACGCACCATAACCCGCGGGCAAAAATCGGGAAGCGTCTGGCGACGTTTTCGTTGCAGCAAATTGCCCGGGTCGAACCAATCGAGGTTTAAGCGGGTATGGCCGGCATGGTGGGCCGGCGCGAGCTGCGCTCGCTTGTCCCACTCTACGGCAGTCGGTGGGCACAGCCCACCCTACGCGTGGCCGTTAGAATTGGCTGCGGCGGCGGGGTTGTCCAGGAAGACGCCCATCTTGCGGAACTTTTCGTAGCGTCCATCCAGGAGCTTGTCGGTTGACAGCGAGACCAATTCGCGAAGGGATCGCGTTAGGTATTGCTTGACCCGCATCGCCATCTGGTGATGGTCGCGATGAGCCCCACCAAGTGGCTCTTCAATGACATGATCGACGACGCCGAGCCGCAGTAAATCTCGGGAGGTGAACTTCAGGGCGTTGGCGGCTCGCTCGGCATATTGGTGGCTCTTCCAAAGGATGCCCGCGCAACCTTCGGGGCTGATGACAGAGTAATAGGAGAACTCGAGCACGGCGACGCGGTCACCGACTCCGATGCCGAGCGCCCCGCCGCTGCCCCCTTCGCCGATGACGATGCAGATGATCGGCGTTTTGAGGCGCGACATCTCGTACATATTCTCCGCGATCGCCTGCGACTGGCCGCGCTCCTCGGCGCCGATGCCCGGATAAGCGCCGGGCGTGTCGATGAGGCAGATCACCGGCAGTCCGTACTTCTCGGCCATCTTCATTTTCAAAATCGCCTTGCGGTAACCTTCCGGATGCGCACAGCCAAAGTAGCAGGCGCTGCGCTCTTTGTAGGTGCGGCCCTTTTGATGGCCGACGACGAGAACCTTGTAGCGGTCGAGGCGGGCAAAGCCGGTGCGGATGGCGCGGTCGTCGCCGTAGCGGCGGTCGCCGTGAAGCTCGACGAAATCTTCAAAGGCGAGGGCCAGATAGTCGGACGTATAGGGCCGGTCTTTATGCCGCGCGACCTGAACCGTCTGCCACGGCGTCAGGCTCGAATAAATCTGTCGCGTCTTTTCGGCTAGCTCGCGGCGGAGTTGACGGAGCTCTTCGTCTTGAGCGGGTGTGCGGTCGGTGGCTTGTTCCAGTGTCCGCCGGCGGGCGTCGATCTGGACGAGCGGCTGCTCGAATTCGAGCCCGGGCGCGGCTGACGTGCTTGTCGATGGTTCAGCGGTGTCGGTAGCCATAATTTCAATCGATGATCAACGGCATGCAGTTTTGCCGATTCGTCGTCGCCGGGCAAGCTCAAACAAAACCTTTGCGGTGATCTTTGGGATCGTCCGGCTTGGGCGGCTTCGGCAAAATCTTGAACACCTTCGTCGAGCGGAACTCTTTCAAAAACTCCCAAAACGTGGCATGGCGCTCTTCGCGCCGCTTGGCCATCATTTTTTTGATGACGTTGGCGAACTC
>DASXLL010000063.1:0-5136 GCA_036496265.1 Pirellulaceae bacterium
TTGCGGCGAACGAACTTTCTTAGGCGATACAGCCGCGTCGGCCTTCGAGCTTCCACAGGTTCATCGGCAAGGTAATGCTCGATGTCTTGGGCCAGATTGCTGGCGGTATCATACCGACGTATTCGGTCCTTTTCTAGGCAGCGCATCACGATCCAATCGAGGTCGCCCCGCAGCAATTTTGTGAGCCTCGCTGGCTCCGTCTGCCGTTGGGCAGAAATTGACGGGAGCGAATCCTTTGAGTTGGTCAGCCGTGTACTGGGTGGAGGTGGGTCAACCTCGCGGATTATTCGCTGCATTTCAGCGAAGCCGGCGTTGAGCAGATCTTTCGAAGCAAACGGCGTCGTGCCCGTTAGCAGTTGGTAGAGCAACACACCCAGGCTGTAAATGTCGCTGCGAGTGTCGATGTCGATCCCGCTCATCTGCGCTTGCTCGGGACTCATGTACGCTGGCGTCCCGACCATCTGACGAAATTCAGTGAACAGCGTCTTCTCCGTGAGCCGCCCCTGCATCGCCTTGGCAATGCCGAAGTCGATAATCTTCGGCACCGGCCGGTCGTCGTGCATCGTTACCAGCACGTTCGTCGGCTTGAGATCGCGATGGATGATTCCCTTTTGATGGGCGTGCTGGACCGCGGAGCAAACAGCGATGAATAGCCTCAGCCGATCAGCGGTCGCGAGCTTGCTTTCATCGCAATACTTCGTGATCGGAATCCCTTTGACCAGCTCCATCACGAAGTACGGCCGACCCGTCTCGGTCGCACCTGCATCCAAGACTTTGGCGATGTTGGGGTGATCCATCATCGCCAGTGCTTGCCGCTCGGCCTCGAAGCGTGCCACCACCTGCTTCGTGTCCATGCCGAGCTTGATCACCTTGAGCGCCACCCGCCGCCGCACCGGCTCTTCCTGCTCAGCCATGAACACGACGCCAAAACCTCCCTCGCCGATCTGCTCCAGCAGCTTGTACCGTCCGATCTTTTCACCAACCGTCTCAGCCGCGCTGCTCCATGCCTCCGTGGGCATCTCCACTGCGGGCGGGTCCAGAAAATCGCCCGCCCGAAAATAGGCGTCGATCAACTCTTCTACTCGCAGACGAAATTGCTCATTGCCAGCGCATGCACTCGCGAGATAAGCCGCCCGGTCCGTCGTCGAGTCGAGCTCGATGGCGGCGGAAAAGATAGCGTCAATTTCTGGACGTGGATCGGCCAAGTGGGAATCTCCCCGCGTGTCGTCAGTAGTCAATGCGTCAGGAGAGGTTCGCATAGCTCATGCATTTTTGCTAAGACGACTTGCGCGGCGTCAATTCGTTAAATAAAAAGGCTCGCGCAAAGGCCCAATGACGTTTCGCTGTGGCGGGTGAGATTTTCAACGCGGCGGCGGATTCCTCTAACGATAGGCCGGCGAAATAGCGGAGCTTGACAAGTTCAGCCTTGGCCGGCGCTTCAGCCGTTAGCTTGGTCAGCGCATCATTCAGAGCCAATAGGTCATTGAAATCGCCGGACGGCATGGCGATTTGTCGACAAGCATCGTCCAGATCAACCTGAAAGTACTCTCCGCCCCGTTTGATTGCATTCTTACCGCGAGCATGTTCGATCAGAATCCGCCGCATCGCCTCGGCCGCCGCCGCAAAAAAATGCCCGCGACTATCCCACTGCGGCGACTCGCTGTCAGCCGGTCCAACGAGTCTTAGATATGCCTCGTGGACCAAAGCCGTTGCCTGCAGAGTATGCTCGCCGCGCTCTTGTGCCATCTTCGCGCGAGCCAGTCGGCGCAGCTCCTGATACACGACCGGTAACAACTCTGTTGTCGCCTGCGGATCGCCGCCGCTGATAGCCACCAGTAACCGAGTCACTTCGGACATTTGGCTAATGATAACTGAGCCGCGGCCATTCTGCCAAAAAACGTTGGTTTGAAGGCCTGTTTCTACGGTCAGTATGGCCGCTGAGCGTCAGCCCGCGTGTAGAGATGAGTTTCTGGCACAGTTTTAGTGTGTCATCCAAGGGGTCGTTTTTTGACGCATCCGACGCGCCGGCTGTCCCGGCGGCTTGATAACCACCGCCGAACGGCTTCTTCTTTGTTCCGTTTCGGGATTTACGTCCCGCTGTGAGACGCATGTCGGACCGCGCGGACTCGAAAAGCAATGAAAACGGGCGCGGGAACATCGCCGCCGCGCAATGTACCAACTTGGCACACCCCTTGAAGGAGAGAGATCAGAGCTGGAACCGATTCAAAGGAGCGCGAAAATAAAGACGTATGGTGCTATCGTAATCGTCGCTCTCGCCGGAGTCCTCCTGGCGTCTAACACGGCGCAAGCCCGGTGGATCTACGTGCATGCTCGTATGCTCACGCGCACCGACATCACGTTTACCACTTCCGTTGTCTCCGAGCCCTCGACCTCCGCGCTGCTCGTCATCGGCTGCGTCGTGGCGTTGATGGCACGCACCCATTGCGGGAATTCCACGAACCGACCGTCCCGACATTCTTTTCCCAGCGGATAAATCAGAGGATGAATCTGGAGACTTCGTAAAGCGGATTGTGGATTCATTCTTTGGGCCGCCGCTGACGGCCCAATTCGGACGATGGACAACTCTCGGCTCCGTCGCTTAGCGACGCAACGGTAGGCCGCAAAACCAAATATCCGCTGATATTGCAGATGGCGCTAAATCTTATGGAAGCTTCGCCACGGTCGGCCAGCCGTCTTCCCAGACCATGCTCGAGATTTGCAACTGCGGCCGACCGGTTGTCGCCGAATAGGCGTGGAACAACAAATAGTCCGCTCCCTCATCCTTGAGGACTGCTTCGTGTCCCGCTCCATGCCATGAGTCGGTCGCCGCTTCCACGACCAGGCTTCCACCTCCGTCTACCATCGGCGTTTCATTCTTGTCGACATAGGGTCCGGTGATCGTCGGCGATCGTCCAACAACAACTTTGTAATCGCTCTTTGCGCCGCGGCAGCAGAAGTCGAATGAAACGAACAAGTACCAATAGTCACCGCGATGAACGAGGAAAGGGGCTTCGATAGCGCCTTCGATGGGCGGCGTTTGGTGCGGGTTTTTACGCGGACGGGAAGCCAGCGGATACAGCGTCGTGTCGTCCGACGAAGGCTTTCCAGTTTGCGGATCGATCCGCCTCATCTTGATGCCGCCCCAGAAACTGCCCCAGGTGAGCCACACCCGATCGCCGCTTTCAATCGCAATATTGGGATCGATCGCGTTGAAGTCGTCTTGTCCGGCGTGAGAACTAACCACAAGGCCTTCGTCGACCCATTTGTAGTCCGGACTATCTTGACTCAGGGTTTTGTTGGTCGCCAAGGCAATTGCCGAATCGTTCACCCCAAACGATGAAAGCGAGTAGTAAAGATGGTACTTTCCGTCGAAGTACGAAATATCTGGTGCCCAAGCATTGCGAGCCTTCGGCACTTCTTTAGCAACCCACTCGGGTAACTGATCAAAGACGAAGCCTGCGCGCGTCCACTCGCGCATATCGTGCGAGATGCGAATTGGCACGATACCTTGGCCACGATTCCCGCCCGTGCAGAATAGATAGTACGTATCATTTTCCTTGAAAATCGCTGGATCGTGGACGACGAGGTCGCCTTTCAGCGCGAGAAGCTCCGGCGCAGCGGCTGAAGAGACACGTGGGGCAATGAAGGCCGAGGCCAGTAACGAGAACGCGCAAAGGGCGAACGAGCGATCGAGCATATTGGCGATCCTATTCAAACCGGAGACCGACAAGCTAATCGAGCGTCAAAAAAAGCCGTCCGAGGCGGTAATCGTCATTAGCCTGCGGGCGTAACCATCTCGTTCACGCCGACTAGGCCGTAGGCCTGCAACAATTCGGACAGAACTGGTTCGATCTGCAGCTTCAGATGACGATTGGCGTAACCGATCCAGGCCACGTTTGTCTCCGTATCGAGCGGCGCAACAATCGCCTCGCCAAGCGAATCTCTGACGACCACGCCAGCTTCTTCTGCAATCAACTTGGTGCAAAGATCATAGGGATGGCAACAATGGCCGATCGCCTCGCCGCGCGCCTGCACAATCGGAGCCAGCAAGGGACGGATGTCAGCCACAAGACGATCCTGCCCGACGGCCAGACCATAAAGTTGGCCGCCAGTGCACGCATACTGGTCATTCGAAACTGCCGCCTCGCCAATTCGCACCGGTCCGACGGTACGAGCGCAAAGGTCGTCGTCCAACGCGGAGAGAATGTCGCGACCGCCCGGAAAAAACCGGCAGACCGTCGCAAAACCGTTTCGTAATGTTGTCGCTGTCGACGGCGTGATGGCTAGCGGCGCGGACTCCTTCGTTAGCCGATTGAAGCGAATGCCGTGCGCGCCGCGACCGCGGATGGCCCAGAGCTGGTCGCTCAGATGCTGCTTAAGCAATGGGATCTCGGTTTGCACGGCGAGCACAATGTCAGCCAATGAAGTACGAGGCCCTAGATTGGGAGCGACTCCGGTCAGAATCCAGCCGGGGCGCTTCTGATACATGAGCCCTCGGGTGCCGTCGATGGGGTCGACGATGATTCGCCAGCGAGCCTCTTCGGCGTCCGCTCCGGCAGGCAGGGTCATGCAGCCGTCGGAAAGGCCCTCGCCGATGAGGACGATCGGTTCTCGAATCGCGATTTCACGAGTGAACCTTTCGATTAACGCCGACTCGCAAACGCGGTCTACCATGAAGGTGACGTCGCCAGCTCCGTCGTGCACAATCTCAGACAGCGCCTCTGGCACGTTTTTTTGGCAGGCGTCGACTATCAGATCGCGCAGTCGATCGTGTAGCCGCCGAATCGGGTCAAGCAATTCGTCGGAAGTCATTACTTGATCGGCGCCTCGGCTCGTGCCTTGTAGTGCGCTATTGATTGGGCACGCAACTCGGCCGCCTTTTGTTCTGGCGATGTGTCGCTGAGAAAGCTGCCGCCGCCGAGCTCGGGCCCGGCCAAATACTTAAGTAAATTTGGGCTGCGGAGCGGCGGATGAATTTCGATGTGGAAGTGGAACCCCTCGGCTGTACCCCCATCAGTGGGCGCCTGATGCAACACGAGTACATAGGGAAATGAGAGATGCCATAGATTGTCGAATCGCACCAACACGTCTTTTAGAACGGTCGCCAAATCGGCTAGCTCGGAAGCCGATAGATCG
>DASXLL010000064.1:0-6568 GCA_036496265.1 Pirellulaceae bacterium
CAAGCTATGCCTCGCTCTTTGTTTCCGCTTTGAATTTCGGAGAGTCCCAGGCGGTACAGTGCGTCAGGTTGCTGGGGATCGGCTGCTCGAAGGTTCTGGTCCAGCTGCGCCGCTTCATCAAGTTGCCCGACTTGCTCGCGGGACAGCCGTCGCTGAAGATTCTGCTGAGGATCCATGTCGCCAGCATAACCAGCACGGACAGTATTCGCTTCACCCGATCAGGTCATCGCAATGAGCAAAGTTTTTATCGCGGTTCCGACGTATGGTCATGGGATTACGTGGGGAGCGGCGAAGGCGATTTGGAGGGCGGCGTCGCGCGAGCATCGATTCGAGGTGGCATCGGCGAGCGCGAGCTTGATTACGCTCAATTGCAATACGCTGTGGTGTACCGCTCTCAACCGGCGGGGGGAGCACGAGGTGGAATGGTTTGCGATGCTGCATACGGACGTCGAGCCGGCGGAGTGGTGGATCGATGTGCTGATTGCTGAGGCGGAGAAGCACGGCGCGGACATGATGTCGGCCGTGGTCCCTCTGAAAAATGAGACCGGGTCAACCAGCACGGGGATTGCGAACGCGGGAAGCGCTTATGGGCAGTATTGCCGGCTGACGCAGGCGCAGGTTCATCACCCGCTCTTTCCGGAGACGTTTGGAATTGTCGAGGCGGTGGAAGGGCTGGAGCGATTGCCGGAGCCGCTGAAAATTCTTGGGGCGCCGCGCGAAGTACTGCTCGTTAACACCGGCTGTTTTGTGATCCGTATGACGAAGCCGTGGGCGGAGCAGGTATGGTTTGAGCAGACCGATGCGATCGAGCAAAAGAACGGATCGTGGGGGCCGGTCTCGCAACCGGAGGATTGGAATTTTTCGCGGAAAGTTGCCGCGGTGGGCGGCAAGGTGATGGCGACGCGATTGGTGAATTTGATTCACCGCGGAGAAACGATCTACCGTTCGGACCAGGTCTGGGGGCAGCCGCGGGATTTAGCGGGAATTCCGGAGCTGCGGTTTTAGGCCGCGAGGTCGGAGACGCCCGGAATTGAAAAAATTGGCTAGAATCGGAGAAGGCGGTTCGAAATTGCCTGACTGAATGAATCGCAAGATTCTCGCGGCGGACGTGTACCACGAGACGCATGCCTCCCGCTCGCCTTTTGGTTAGACGTTTTTCATTTCGTTTTTATTCCTGGTTTTGCTCAGTGATTGCTGATGACAGAAAGTCTTATCTCGCCGCCGATGTTGTTTCGGTTTGCCGCGCCGTGTCTGCACACGGAGGAGCGCTGGTCGGCGAGCGGGATCAAGTTGGATGAGCGCTATCGTTTGCCGTGTTTCGCCGAATTGGCGGGGAAAAAACCGTTTGCGGATGTGCGGCTGGCGTGGAGCGAGCAGGGAATCGTTTTCCATGCCGGCGTTAGCGGCAAACAGCAGCCGCCGTGGTGCCGCGATTCACGAATCGACGATAGCGACGGACTGCAGCTCTTCATCGATACGCGGAACACGCAAAACATCCATCGCGCGGGACGGTTTTGCCATCGGTTGGCGTTTTTGCCGATTGGCGCGGGTCGGAAGCTGGATGAGCCTGTGGCGATGTTGCTGGCCATCAATCGGGCGAAGGAGAGCCCGCGCGAGATCGAGACGGGGGCGCTGAAGGTCCGCTGCCAGCGGGCGGCTGATGGTTATGTGCTCGAAGGCTTCGTTCCGGCCGCTGCTTTGACGGGCTACAGCCCCGCCGATCAACCGGCGCTGGGTTTCAGCTACGCCGTGATCGATCGGGAGTTGGGCTGGCAAACGTTCAGCGTCGGTCCGGAACTGCCGTTCGTCGAAGATCCCAGTTTGTGGGGAACGCTGGAACTAGTGCGCTAACGGGCCCGTAGCAGTTCGGAGGCGGCCTGATTGGCCCCGAGCGGCGCGCCGCGTGGGAACGCACTTCCTCGACGCTCTGCGTCCCTCTTCTTCCTCATTCCTTGCTTACTCGTTCCGAGGGTCCTCCCTCGGAACGCACTTACCCGAGGCTCCCGCCTCGTCAGCGCGACCATGACGCCAGATGGCGTTTATTCCTCGTTCCCATGCTCTGCGTGGGATCGCACAACCTCGACGCTCCGCGTCGTTATTCAAGATGAGCCACTCCTCGTTCCGAGCGCCCTCCCTCGGAACGCGCTTACCCGAGGCTCGCGCCTCGTGAAAGCGACGATCGTTGAAGCGACGTGTTATCCTGATTGAATGCCCAATGCGACCGGGACTACGCTCAACCGCCTCCTGACCGCCGCCGCCGTGCTGCTCGTCGCCAAGGTCACCCTCACCGTCCTCTTCGGCTACCGCGACTACCTGCCCCCCAATTTCAACGCCGACTTTTTGCTCGGCCGCGAATCGTATTTTTACGGCCCCTATAGCTGGGCCTTCTACATCCACCTGCTCTCCGGCCCTCTTTCGCTCATTCTCGGCACGATCCTCATCAGCCAAGCCTTCCGCCGCCGCTTCCCTCGCTGGCACCGTCGCCTCGGCCGCCTCCAAGTCGCCAACGTCCTCCTGCTCGTCGCCCCCAGCGGTCTCTGGATGGCCCGCTACGCCATGTCCGGCGCCATCGCCGGCATGGGCCTCGCCTTCCTCGCCCTCGCCACCGCCTTCTGCTGCACCGCCGGCTGGCGCTCCGCCGTCGCCCGCCAATTCGGCGACCACCAACTCTGGATGTGGCGCACCTACCTCCTCCTCTGCTCCGCCGTCATCATCCGCCTGTTCGGGGGCCTCGCCACTGTCTTCCAGTTCGATCCCCCCTGGGTCTATCCCACCTCCGTCTGGGCCAGTTGGCTCGTGCCACTCGCTATCTTTGAAGCCCGACGGCCAGTGAATGCATCGCCAGCGCCCTTCGCTGTCAGAAGTTAGACGGTCTAACGATAGGCGAGCGGGAGGCGTAAGCCTCCCGGTTCTTATCCATTGCGTGCATGCATTGATTTTTTCTTGCGGCGACTTTACTGCTGTCGCGCGACCACGTCGTCACCGCCATCGATCGAAATCATCGCCTGCAGAACATCAGCAGGAACATTTCCGCTCAAGTACCTGACGCTCCCATCGACAAAGGCTGCCTGCGAACCGCCGGGATGGGGAAATTCGCCATCCGCCTCGCGATTCAGAATCATTTCCTCCGTCGCATCCTGTGGCGACATCCAGTGAGCGGCGTACTTATCTGAAACCTCAATGACCAGCAGAGTCAGATCACGACGATCTTTTATTTCAGCGAATGAAATAGATTTGGTCGGCTGGAAACAACCGCCAGGGGCGACGACGGCGAAAAAGGTTGTTTTTCCGCGACCGGCAACGCTTGAAGGACATGCGTAAAGCGGTTGTCGAGCGTTATAAGCCTCCTGGTTCGCTGGATCGTCCCACGCCTTCGACAGGTCGATTTTTTTGTAAAGCTCTTTTTGCTCGATGTAGGGCAGGATAAGCGTCCGCCAACTATGGAGTGGTTGCCCCGACGCATCGACCGTGTAAGCCGGCGGAAGGCAATGGAAATCCGATTCGTAGCTTCGCAGCGCCAGCGCGATATTGTGCAAGTTGTTGGCGCACGAAGCCCGGCGCGCCGATTCGCGAGCGCCGCCACGGTGAAGTGGAAGCAAGAGTGCAATGATGAGCCCAAGAACGGCAACAACCGTGACGAATTTTAGCCCGAATTTCGCCCAACTCACCTGCTGTTTTGGCAAATCGCTTTCATTTTCGGGGCTTTGATAGGGGTTGGCTGTCATAAGAAGGTTCCCCTTGCAAAAAAACTGCCCTTACGCAGAGATTCATGCTAAAGCATCGCCTCCTCACCCGCAAAGAAATCGCCGGCTAATAGGCCATTTGGCGGCGGATGGTCGCGCTAATCATCCGAGAACAGATTTCAGACGGCAATTGAGCGTTGGATGTGATATCCTAGAAAAAGAAGATATTCGCTAGCGAACAGGGTGTTATCAATGGATATCCTTGCTGAACGGTTGGATAAGAAATTGCGGGAGTGGGAACCGGATGTCGCGTCGCAAGTGCGGACGCGTGTGAATGAGATTATCGAAGTGGCGGATCAGGGGCTGCTCGATGTGGTCCGCTCCCGCCGCGTAGAACAAGACGTTCTGGATTTTATCGATGAACCCAGCGCCAGGTGAAGTTTGGACCGCTGATCTGGGATTAGCCGCGAAGTTTTGGCGGGTTGTTATCGTCTCGCGGCAAGATGCCGATCCGCCGAGAGCACTCGTCGTTTACGTACCGGTTACATCGCAGAACCGGGGCAGTAAGTACGAAGTTGTGATTTCCAACGTGCGGTTCTTCGACGAAGGGTCGGTTGCGAACGTCCAGGGGATTGGTTCGTTGCCGCGGGTGCGGCTCGGAAGGAAACTGGGGCGGCTGCCAACGGCCACGATGAAAGAAATCAAACACGCAATTCGGTGGGCGTTGGAACTGGCTGAAGACGAGGAATAGGACTTACGTTCCGAGCTGATGCGCCGCTCGTCGTTACTTGCCATTTTTCCCAATCGAAACATTGTCAAACGCCGCAGCACAGAGCTTGTCTTTAACGTGCGACGAGGCCACGAGACCGACATAGACTTCCTCCGCCATTTTAAGCGTGACAGTGCCCGTTTGCTTCCAATCGCGGCCGTCGAGCGATTCATAGCCGGTGATCTTGTCGCCGTGGCGGACGAGCTTCAGCCAATAGGGCATCGTTCCCTTGTTCAACGCGGTCTTTTCGGACGTGGTTTTGCCCCCCGTTTCCTCACGGACAAGAAATTGCGTGCCATCGGCCGGCGTATCGACCATCGAGGCTTGCCTGGCATCAGCCGCGAGCGATTCGCGAATGGCGACGCCGCCCTTGGCGTGGCCCTGCGTGTTTTCGATTGAGAGCACGCGGGCGACGATGGTGCCGTCGCCTTTCAGCTTTTGCCAGGCGAAGTGGCAGCCATCGCTATTGCCCCAGATGTCGAGCGTGCCTTGGAGCGTGAACACGCCCTCAGCGGCGCGAGCGGTTCCGGCAACAGTCGCCGCGCCAATGTCCTGATGTTGCCATGGTGCCGGCAAGTCAGCTGCAGCCGCGACGCGAGCAAAGAAAACACCGATGATGCAAGCAAACTCGGTGAATCGGCCGGGCTTCATGACATGTGCCTCTTATACGGCTGCCAAACCGAGCGTCACGTCGGGCGCGGGCAGATCGCTCGTGCCCATCAGGAAAACATCGATAGCCCGGGCCGCCCCGCGCCCTTCGTTGATCGCCCAGACGACGAGCGATTGGCCGCGGCGGCAGTCGCCGCAAGCGAAAACCTTCGGCACGCTGGTGGCGAACTTGCCGTGCTGAGCTTTATAGTTCGTCCGTGGGTCGCACTCCAGACCGAGCATCTCGCTGACGTATTGCTCAGGGCCTTTGAAGCCCATGGCCAGCAGAACAAGCTGAGCCGGCCAGAACTTATCGGTGCCGACCAGCTCTTTGAGCTTCCACTGGCCGTCCACTTTGTTCCACTCGACTTGCACCGTGCGGATGCCGGCCACATTGCCATGGTCGTCCGGCACGAATTCCTTGCTCATCACACAGAACGTCCGCGGATCATCGCCGAATTTGGCGGCCACCTCTTGATGGCCATAATCGGTGCGGAGGATCCGCGGCCACTGCGGCCAGGGGTTATCCGGCGCGCGTTCCTTCGGCGGCTTAGGCAGCAACTCGAAATTGACGAGGCTTTTGCAGCCGTGACGCATCGAGGTGCCAATGCAGTCCGTGCCCGTATCGCCGCCGCCGATGACGATCACGTCCTTGCCTTCGGCGCTGATGAATTGGCCGTTTTTGTGGCCGCTATCCAGCAAACTTTTGGTGTTCGCGGTCAAGAATTGCATGGCGAAGTAAATGCCAGGAAGACCACGCCCGGAGATGGGCAGATCGTTGGGCTTCGTCGCGCCCGTCGCCAGCAGCACCGCGTCATTCTCCTCGTGCAGTTTTTTCGGATCGACGAAATTCGGCGATTCGCGGTTTCCCACGTCGGCGCTCGTGACAAACTTGACCCCTTCCGCTGCCAAAAGATCGATGCGCCGCTGCACAACGCCTTTGTCGAGCTTCATGTTCGGAATGCCATACATCAGCAGCCCGCCGATCCGGTCCGACCGCTCATACACAGTGACCGCATGCCCGACTTTATTGAGCTGCGCCGCGGCAGCCAGGCCCGAAGGTCCGGAGCCAATAATCGCCACACTTTTGCCCGTCCGCGTCGGCGGCGGCTGCGGCACGACCCAACCTTCAGCGAAGCCGCGGTCGATAATCGCATTCTCAATGTTCTTGATCGTGACCGGTGGATCGGTGATTCCAAGAACACACGCCCCTTCGCACGGCGCGGGGCAAGTGCGGCCGGTGAACTCAGGAAAATTGTTGGTTTTGTGCAGGCGGTCAAGCGCGTCGCGCCAACGGCCTTGATAGACGAGGTCGTTCCACTCAGGGATGAGGTTGTCGATCGGGCAGCCGCTGTTGCTTTGGCAAAACGGCACGCCGCAATCCATGCAGCGAGCCCCTTGCAGGCGGAGATGCTCCTCCGGCGGGTGCGTGAAGATCTCGTCGAAATCCTGGATGCGGAGGAGCGGA
>DASXLL010000065.1:0-5244 GCA_036496265.1 Pirellulaceae bacterium
ACATAGTGCGTGGCGATTCGGCTGCCGAATAGCAGGCTTTTGATATCGCTTGGCACATTAAATCGTACAAGGCCGGTTTCGACGATCGGGTTGATCGCGATCACCTGGCCGCCGCGCCGGCGAACGTGAAGCAGTGTGCGCATCAGCCGTGGATGGTTGCTGGCTGGGTTGCCGCCGATGACAAATACGCAGTCGGCGTGCTCCAAGTCTTCGAGTTCGATCGTTGCCGTACCGCTACCGGTGACGCTCGCGAGGCCGACGCCGCTCGCCTGATGACAATAGAAGCTGCAATTGTTGACGTTGTTCGTGCCGTAGAGTCGGGCGAAGAGTTGCAGAAGAAAGCCGGCTTCGTTGCTGCTGCGGCCGCTGAAGTACCAGAATGTTTCATCGGGCGGCGTGGCGCGAAGTTTGGCCGCGATGCTTTCGAGTGCTTCTTTCCAAGTGATCGGTGTGTATCGGCCGGTTTCGCGAGTGTAGCGAACAGGCTCGACCAGCCGGCCGCAGTGCTCCAACTCGCGCGGCGAAAGTTGTTGCAGCTCGCATACCGAATACTTGTCCCAGAAGTCGCTACGGATGGCACCCTGCATGTCGGCGACCATTGCCTGCAGACTTTTCTTGCAGACTTCGGGAAAGTGGCCCAATTCGTTGACCATGCCGCCGCGCTGACCGCCCATGCCAAGCGCACAGGTCTTGCACGCATTCTTCGAGCGCATTGCACGCCAGAGCTTGAGGACGCCGCCAGCTTCGCGGGCCTTTTTCCAGGTATAAAATACGGCGGGCCAACCACCGCCGGCGTTCAGCTTCTTCATATATGAACTTTTCACTCAGAGATGCGAATCGCGACTGAGGGTGCTTGCCTTCTGGAGTGGGCGCGAATTGTGAGATACCCTAGAGATATCATAACTGATTTAGGGCTTAAATCGTAGCACCCGGTTGCTGAAGCGACCTCGCCGTTGCATGAGTAAAGCGTTGGAAATCCAAACTGCCGCAGGGCCGATTCGTGGGCAGGTTCGGCCGCCGGGATCGAAAAGTATCACGAACCGGGCGCTCGTTTGCGCGGCTTTGGCTGACGGCGTTTCGCAGCTCAGTGGTGCGCTTGATAGCGAAGACACTCGCGTGATGGTTGATGGACTCGGGCGGCTCGGGATTGAGGTGGAGTCGCAGGAGGCCGGAACACGGCTGCTGGTACACGGGGCTGGCGGCGAGATACCGGCGCTCGAAGCTGACTTGTTCTGCGCGAACAGCGGGACAACCGTCCGCTTCCTGACTGCACTTGCGACACTGGGCCACGGTTCATTTCGACTCGACGGTGTCGAGCGCATGCGTCAGCGGCCGATCGGCGATTTGCTGGAGGCGCTCAACCAGATGGGGACGCACGCCTCGAGCGAAAACGGTAACAACTGCCCGCCCGTTGTTGTTCACGCAAACGGATTGCCCGGCGGCGTGGCTAAAATTCGGGGCGATATCTCGAGCCAGTATCTCAGCGGCGTGCTGATGGCTGCGCCTCGAGCGCGTGGTCTTGTAGAGCTAATGATTGATGGACGGCTGGTCTCGCGGCCGTATGTACGGATGACGCTCGCTGTTATGAAATCGTTTGGCGTTAGCGTGAAAACGTCCGGTGAATTGCAGCAATTCCAAATTCCGGCACCGCAGCAGTATGCCGCGTGCGAATACCCAATCGAGCCGGATGCCTCGGCAGCGAGTTATTTTTGGGCCGCGGCAGCGACCTGCGGCGGTGAGGTGACTGTAGAAGGGCTAACTGCGAACAGCTTGCAGGGCGACGTGGCGTTCGTCGAGTGCCTTGAGAAGATGGGGTGCGAGGTGCGGCGCGACTCAGCCAGCATCACCGTGATCGGCCGGCCGCTGCTCGGCATCGATGTCGATATGAACGCGATCAGCGATACAGTGCAGACGCTAGCCGTCGTTGCCATCTTCGCTGAAGGGCCGACGCGAATTCGTGAGGTCGGTCACATTCGGCACAAAGAGACCGATCGAATCGGTGCAGTCGCAACCGAGTTGCGAAAACTAGGTGTCGAGGTTCTTGAGCACGACGACGGTCTGACGATCAAGCCCGGGAACTCGCGGGAACTAAAACCGGCCACGATCGAAACGTATCATGACCATCGCATGGCGATGAGTTTCGCGCTCGCAGGATTGCGAATACCGGGCGTACAGATCGCGAACCCGAGTTGCGTCGAAAAAACATATCCGCTGTTCTTCGAAGATCTGACGAAGCTGGTCCGCTAAAGCGCTGGCTATTTGGGCCGCACCGGGATCACATCCGTAAGAACGCTCGGTGCGACGATGTTCGAGGCACCCGCGGTTTGGAGCAGCTGCTCGGCCCGTTCCAACAACGACATGCTCGATGCTGGCGGCGGATAGCCGGCCGAGGTTGGATCATAAGCCTCGAACCGGGCATTGCAGTGTTGGCAGACAACCTGCCTGCCTAGATATTGGACACGAATTTCCAATTTCCGGCCGCAGGTTGGGCATTCCTGCACAAAGTACGTGTTACGCGACATATTGGCGTTCTCCTACTACCTACCCCGCGTTTTCCCCACGAATCCGTGCAAAGGCGATTCAGTATAAGCGTCGGGATTCGGAAATTCAATAATCTTATGCGCTAAACCGAGACGAAACGTAGTGATGGCAGCGCTAAGGGATGATCCGTAAGCAACTTGCGCGCCGACTTATATTTGGGGAGTTTTGTTTCCCCCTCTGAAAGTGGTTTTTTCTGGCGCTTGGAGCCGAGGTGTCCCATGTTGGTTGGCCTTCATTTCTCTCATGTTTGCTATCAGGACCGCGGCGAACGCATGTTGGTTCGCAGAAAGTTTGGGCGGGGCGATGGCGGGCTGTGGCCACTTTTGCTGTCCACTGCGTTGGCTATTTATATGGCCGAATTTGTCGTCGCTGCGCCACGGCCACACGCGCCGGATGATCGCGCAGTGGCCAAGGTGGTCGAAGAGTTCTTCGCATCACAGCCCGACTATCAGAATGACGATCTCATCACTCGATCGCAAATTGAGAAAGTGGTTGCCAAGTTAGTGAGCGACGGCGTGAAGATTTCGGACCCAAGTAGCATTGCAAAGCGCGGACTGCCAGACGATTCGTTTCTCGTACGGGAGTTCGCCACACCGAATGGAAAGCGGTTCATGCGGAAGATTGCGTCGCGATCGGGAGCGTATTCGCACTTGGATCGTTTGAGCACGATTCCGCGTGGCGAAACAACTATCCGCGATTTAATGCGAACGAAAGACGGCGACAAGATGATCGAGTACCTCGCGACAACCAAAGGCGGGAAAAACATGGGCAGCATGATGGCCCAGGCCCGCGGCGGCGTGGATCTGAATAAGCCGACCGGTCGTATCTACACGGCCGATGATTTGCTCGCGGCCCTGAAAGACTCGATGGCGAAACCGTAGGCAAAGGGCCCTCTCGCGGCTTCGGCCGTGAGCTCAACCGAACGGAGCGAGAGCAGTACACTACTGCATGCTGGTGCGTGGACGGAATCCGTCGGCGCTCGCTTGTGACGCTTCGTATGCGGGCATACGCACGCGTGGCATGGGGTCGCCCGGCTGAGGCGGAGAATCGACCGCACGGAGTGTCGCGGCCATGGTGCTGGCCGGAATCGCTGGCGGGGCAGGAAGGGCGGTGGGCGTAATGCCATTCGGCTGCACGGCGAACGGTTGCGGGGCGTAATTGGCCGCCGGGGCCGCTTGAGCGACTTGCGGCGAGCGCCAAGGCGAGGCGACCTGCTGTTGCGGTGGGCTCATCGTCGGCGAATTCATCGACAACGGCGGAGCCGACGGGATCGGCGCGTTGTATGTCGTCTGCACCACGTTGGGAGGTGTTTGGACCGCGAGCTGTTGAACCGGTTGCGGCTGCATCGGAGCCGGAACGGTGGAAGCGATTGGGGCAGCAGGCTCTGGCGCCTTGGGAGCCGGCAGCGGGAATCGCAATGGATCACCGTCGTTTGGCACTGCGACCGTGGCTTCACTCGCGGCTGCAATTGTTTGCGGCTGTGCTTGTGGCATTGGGACAGGGGGAGCCACCTGGGTTGGGGCTGGAGATTGCGCGGCGGCTCCGGGCTGTGCCCAAGTTAGCGTGCGGCCTGAGGCGGAGCGTGTTTCGACGTCGTTCGGGAGGGCCGCAATGGCGGTTACTGGCGAATTAGCCCCACTTTGCAACGCCGGCAGCGGATCGCCCTGATAATAGGGCTGGGCCTGGCCGGGGAGCAACGCACGCGTGTTCGGCGGAGGGACGCGGTCCGGTGACATGAAGGGGCTGCCGGCCATGCCACTCGACGACGAACGGCAGCCGCCGAGCGCAAGCGCGATCATCGCGCACGTCGCGGCGTAACTCACATTCGGATGAACTCGTTCCATCCGCGTTGTTCCTTGTGTCGTCCGCGGGTGCAGCGGACGAGTTAGATAAGTAGAAGAGGCCGCGAGCATAGCGTTTGGACAGGGCATGTCCAGCCCGGCTTTATGTCGGAAAGCAACGGGAGTCCGCAGCGCAAGCAAGTGGCAAGCGCCAGCACATGCTAGGGCATGGACCGCGGAAAAAAGACAGATTCACGAAAAAAAAGAAGCCGGCGATGCTATCGCCGGCTTCATCCGATCCATCGAGGTAGCGTGATTTATCAGCCGCCTTTTGCCACGCTGCTGGCAGGGGAGACAAATGGATTGACGATCACCAGAGGCTCCGGAGCAGGAGCGGCCGACGCGGAACGGTCGGACGGCTTAACTTCGGCCTTTGCCGGCGTTGTCGGGACGTACGGATTGTTGATCGTCACGGGCTGTGCTTCGCTGACGACATCCGGGGTCATTGTTCCCGGCGGGTAGGCGAAGGGGCTGTAGCCGTAAGTGCGCGGTACCGGTTCGCTGTAGTAGACCGGCGGATGAAGCGCGAAATAGGGCAGGTTGTTGTAGAGTTCTCGATACAGTTCGGCAACATCCCATCCATAGTCACCGCCACCACCAAAGCCGATGAAGCCGCCACCGAAACCACCGCCAAAGCCGTGGCCACGACCAATGTGGCCACCGCGGCCATGACCGCCGACACCGCCGATCGCATTAGCTGAACTTAAAGGTACGCAAGCCAGCATGGCTGCGAGCGCAAACAGGCACAAAAGTTGTCGTTTCATGGATAAGTTTCTCAGGGTGGGATTCTTTGAAGAGTTCTCCGTCCTATCTTCCAGGCTAATTAGCGGCCAAACCGGAATCAACTCGATGGCCGCCCCTC
>DASXLL010000066.1:0-7586 GCA_036496265.1 Pirellulaceae bacterium
ATTGAGCGTCGGTGAGATCCGTGAGATAGGCCTTTCGCGAAGTGGCTTCCATGCCGGCACTCCTAAAACAAGGGACAAGGGAATCCCTGAATCTACGAGGAATGGCGAAACTGCGTCGAGATCACTTCTCGGATAGGCTCTTATATTAGGCGGCGTATTAGCGCGGTACGGGGAAAGAGAAATGGGCATGGTCGTTAGCGAAAGGTGCGCACGTTGGGTCTTGTAGGTCTCCCATAGCTATATTGCAATTGGCGCGAAAAACCGGGCCAGAATTTCGGAAATATTTCGGCTGGGCGGGGAGGTTGGGTAGGCGGGGTATATTTAGTGTTGTTTGTTGGGGCGGGGAACGCAAGTCGGAGCAGGATGGCGAAGCACGGCTGGCCAGCGAGCGAGCAGCAGTGGCACCGGGGAGACGAGGCGGGAGCCTCGGGGTAGTGCGTTCCCAGGCTGGAGCCTGGGAACGAGGTCGCTGGGCGGATGGGAAGGTAACGACATCTCGAAATCCGGGCTCGTCACGCGGAGCGTGACGGCTACAGAGAGGCAAAATCAATGGCGGATATTTTTTCGGTGGCGGGGAAGGTGGTGTTGGTGTCGGGAGGGACGCGGGGGATTGGGTTTGCGATTGCGCGGGGATTTGCGGAGCGGGGGGCGATTGTGGTGGTGACGGGGAGGACGAGCGAGGGGGCTGATGAGGCGGCGGCGAAGTTAAGCGAGGGGGCGATGTTGCCGCCGGTGGGAGTGGGTTGTGATGTGGCGGATGGGGAGCAGGTGAAGCGGTTGGCGGCGAGTGTCGGCGAGCAGTTTGGGCGCGTGGATGTGCTCGTTAATGTGGCGGGGGTGAATCGGCGGAAGCCGGCGATTGAGGTGACGGATGATGATTACGACTTCATCATGGGGACGAACATGCGGGGGGCGTTTTTGCTGTCGCGCGAGATTGGGCGGGGGATGCTGGAGCGGAAGTCGGGCTGTCAGATCAATATTGCGTCGCTGAATACGGACCGGCCGCTGAAGAATGTGATGCCGTATGCGGTGAGCAAGGCGGGAATTGCGCACATGACGCGGTCGCTGGCGCTGGAGTGGGGGCCGAGCGGTGTGCGGGTGAATGCGATCGCGCCGGGATTTATCGTGACCGATCTGACGCAGAAGCTGTGGTCGGACGAGACGATGCGTTCGTGGGGTTTGGCGAATACGCCGGCGCGGAGATTAGGGACGCCGGAAGATTGTGTGGGGGTGGCGTTGTTTTTGGCGTCGGAGGCAAGCTCTTTTGTTACCGGCCAGGTCGTCTACGTCGATGGCGGTTTCACGGCTGGGTTTTCGTGGCCGATTCCGGGGTGAGGGGAGAGGGTTCGGGGTTCGGGGTTGGTGGGCCGGCGCGAGCTTCGCTTGCTGGTCCCACCCTACGACTACTAGGAACGGAATGGTAGCTTGCAGTCGTCGCTCCACCGGCACAGGGCCGGTGGCGGCGAGGAATTGAACTGCTACTCATCGTTCACGACGCCGGTGCCGATGGGGCGTTGTGGGGCGCCGCGGAGGGGATTGGAGTTGGAGGCACCCTCACCCCCGACCCACGGCTGCGCCGCGGGTGCCCCGTCTCCCGGAGGGAGAGGGGACGAATTGTCGCTCCAGAAGCTGGCGGGGGCGACGGGTTGTTGGGGGCGAGTGGAGCGGATGCCGAAGGGCATGACCTTCGGTTCGCCGGCGGCGTCGTAGCCGGGATTGGAAACGGTGGCCCGCTGGTTGGCTGGGCGGGGCTGCAGCCGCGTGTCTTGGGGCAGGCTGCGCGGCGGCGGCATGGGGCTGGGCTCGCTCATTTCGACGGGCGGCCTGGCCGGCGTCGGCTCTTGCGAGGGCAGTTCTTCCGCAGTCGTCGTCGCGCCGTTGTCGGCGGTGTTGTTATTGAGGGCCGGCAAGCCTTGGGCGACGGCACCGCGGCTGATGACCTTCGGCCGTGTCCAGCCGTAATCGACATAGAGGCCGGCATCACGCTCGCGAGCGCGATAAAGGGCATCCCAGTAGGCTTTTTGCGGCCAGGGGCCTTCGGCGAAGGCGACGCCGTCGTAATCCATGATCGAGCCTTTGCGGGTGTGCAGATCGGCGATCGACTTGTTGTATTCAATGACAGCCGACCAGAAGGCACCTTGAGCGACGGCTCGGCGACGCTGGGCTTCGAGGACGTCGTCGAGAGCCACGCGGCCAGCTTTATAAAGCGTTTCACGGGCCTGGACTTCGCGATTCGACGCGTTCCAGCGGTTGGAGTTGGTTTGCGAAAGCTGGAAGTTGGTTTCGAGGTTTCGCAGAGCGTGGCTCAGGCCGTGGCAAACGTCGAGCTCGGAATCCTCGAGAATGGCTTTCTCGCGGGCCAAGCGAAGCTGAGCGTGGCGAACGGCGGCCAACTCGCGGCGGAACCCGATGGGCATTTGATACTGGAACAGCACGCTGAATTCCTGAAAATTGCCGCCCAAGAGTTGATTGACGGCGCTGGAGCCGATAGTCACGCCGGGAACCGGATCGGGGCTGCCCTGGCTGTGAATCAAGTCCTGGCCGACGCCAAGCCAGCGATATTGGGCACCCATATCGAATTGCGGCAGGAGCAGGTTGCGGGCGAGGATAACCTCCAACTCGCGCTGCTTGACCTGCCAGCGGCGGATGATGAGCTCGGGCCGGCGGGCGACGGCTTCGGCGAGAATATCGGTCCATTCAAACTCGACGCGGGCGAGCGTGGGGTCGTCTTTCGGTCGGACGAGGCGGCCATCGGTGGCGGCGAGACCCATCAGGAAGCGGAGCTCGTTTTCGACGTCGTAGAGCGTTCGCAGGGAGGATTCGACCGAGCCGCGGAAGTTGTAGTATTGTTCCTGAGCCTGAGCTTCGGCCTGGACGGGCTCGACGTCGTTGGTGAATTTGTCGTAGACAATGCGCCAGGTCACGAGGGCACTGTCACGAGCGATTTTGGCCGTTTCCAGGTTGCGGTAAGCGAGGTACAAGTCCCAGTAACGAATTTCCAGGTTGTTGAGCATGTCCTGGACGTTGGCAAAGACGTTCGTGATTTCAATGTCGGTGCCGATGCGGGCGAGGATGATCGGCATGCGGTTGATCTGCGAGCCGCGACCGCGGAGCAGCGGATGGCGGGCCTCAAGCTGCATCGATTGAGTCCAGGTGTGCAGGAACGGCTGCGTGCCCAAAGCGGGATTCGCGAAATTGAAACCGCGGGTGTTACCTTCGTTGTAGTCGGTGCTGCTGGTGACGGTGAACAAGGTGCCTTCGGCGGTGCGCTTCGACAGGGCGACGTCCATGCCGCCGTTGTGCAGATTCAAGATGGTGGGGAAGAACGGCGAGGTGGAGCGGACGTTTTGCGGACGGTCCGTCGTGCTCATGATGCCGTTGGAAGGGTCGCTGGTGATGCTGAGCTGAGTATCGAACTGCGCGAGAGCGGCTTCGACGCCTTGGCGGACGTTGGCGAGACCGCCGTCGGTCGTGGGGCCGTTGAAAGCACCACCGCCGTTGGCCGTTTGGTTGGTGAGGAAGCTGCTAAGACCGCCGACCTGCTGACCGGGGTTCGATTCGACGACCGCACCATCGTAAGCAGTCACGAAACGGCCGACGGAATTGAGAACTAGCGCGCCTTCCTGAGTACCGGCGAAGATTTGGCCGTTCTGAAGACGGGCCGCAGCGCCGCCGCGGATGGTCTTGCTGTTGAGCAGCGCGATCGCCACGCATTCTTCGAGCGTCAGATCCCAGAATTCCTTGAATTCGGGATGGCTCACCGACAGCGGCCGCGTGGATTGGGACGTCTCGGTCAAGAGCTCGGTATTCAGGTCCGGATGCTGGACCTCCGTCGCGTGATCGATGTAGTGCGAGAGGTCGCCGTCCTCGTGCAGATAGAACGGCTGCGTGGGAACGCAGCCGGTCATCGCGACCAGAAGGCCAATAATGAGGACACGCCAAGAGGAGACTGGCCGTCGCATCGAATTCCCGTCCTTGGTTGGACAACGTGGGGCAGGCATCGTGCCTACCATCACTCGGTCAGGAGCCTTTTTGCCGCGGCGCTTACGCGCCAATGGCAAATCACCGCCTAGCGGCAGTGCGATCGTGTTTTCAGGCCCCCCTGACCGAGTTCCACGTCTCTTGGCAGCGCATGCGCGCTACCGAAACGAGAATTCGGCAGGCATGTTATCGACTGCCTAACCGTCAGACTTTCGCGAAACCGCAAAGTCGAGCAGAATTGCCGGGGCGGGTGCTGGCGGTGATAGCAGGAAGTGAACTGCTGGCGATGATCGGTAGCGAGGGAAGACGTGTTGGTTCGCTCCGGGACCAAGTTTGGTCCCGGCTAGTGAAAGTGGTTTATTTTGGTGGTAGGCGGATGGCACCATCGAGACGGATGACGGAGCCGTTGAGCATGGGGTTTTCGATGATTTGCTGGACAAGGTGCGCATATTCTTCGGCGCGGCCGAGACGCGTGGGAAAAACGGTTTGAGCAGCTAGCGATTGTTGGACGGCTTCGGGCGCTGCTTGCATCATGGCGGTTTCAAAAATGCCGGGGGCGATGGCAACGACGCGAATGCCGAAGCGGGCTAGCTCGCGGGCTGCTGGCAGCGTGAGCGCGGCGACGCCGCCTTTGGAGGCGGAGTAAGCGGCCTGGCCGACTTGGCCTTCGAAGGCGGCGACGGAGGCCGTGTTGATGATGACGCCGCGTTCGCCTTCGGCATTGGGCTCGTTCTTCGACATGGCCGCCGCGGCGAGGCGGAGCATGTTGAACGTGCCAATCAAATTGACTTGGATCACCCTTTGAAACAGCGCAAGATCGTGAGGACCATCGCGGCCGACGATGCGGGCGGCGCCGAGGATGCCGGCGCAGCTTATGAGGCCGTGGAGCGCGCCGAAGCTGCTGATTGCGACGTCGATGGCGGCTTGGGCTGATTGCTCGGAAGTGACGTCGGTTGCGACGAAGGCGGCTTGGCTGCCGAGTTCAGTGGCGAGTGCTTCGCCGGCTGCTTGGTTTAGATCGGCGATGAGGACATTCGCGCCAGCGGCTGCCAGGCGGCGAGCCGTGCCCGCGCCGAGGCCAGAGGCGGCCCCGGTGACTAGAAACGTTGCGCCTTGGATTTGCATTTTTGACTCCTGACCCCTGACTCGCGTCTGCCCGGCCATTTACGATACGAAGTATGTCTTCCAGCGACTACCAGTACGATGTTTTAGTCATTGGGGCGGGACATGCCGGCGTGGAAGCGGCGATGGCGGCGGCGCGGATGGGGGCGAAGACGGCGCTGCTGACGACGAATTGCGATACGGTTGCGCAGATGAGCTGCAATCCGGCGATCGGCGGCATTGCGAAAGGGCAGATTGTGCGGGAGATCGACGCCCTCGGCGGTGTGATGGGCCGGGCGATCGATGCAACGGGAATTCAGTTTCGCTTGCTCAATCGCCGCAAAGGCCCGGCGATGCACAGCCCGCGGGCGCAGGCGGATAAGAAGGGATATCAGTTCGAAGTGAAGCGAATGGTGGAGGAGCAAGCGGGGCTGACGTTGAGGCAGGAGGTGGTGGAGGATTTGGTTGTTGAAACGGAACAGGTTTCAAGTTCCAGGTTTCAAGTTTCAAGTTCAGATGCCGACGACCCGAAGCCGGAAGCTCGGATCGTTGGCGTTCGCGCTCGTGGCGGAGTGGAGTACCGCGCGGCGGCGGTGATTTTGACGACGGGGACTTTTTTGTCGGCGGTGATGCACACGGGGGAAGTGAAAACGCCAGGGGGGCGTGCTGGGGAAGGAACGACGACGGGGATTAGCGGGGCGCTCAATCGGCTGGGATTTCGCGTCGAGCGATTTAAGACGGGGACGCCGTGCAGGCTGAATGGACGGACAATTGATTATTCGCAGTGTGAGTTGCAGCCGGGGGACGATGATCCGGAGCCGTTTTCGTTTTTGACGGATGATGCAGGACGGCGGCGGATCGCGGCGAATCAAATTCCGTGTTGGATCACGCATACGAATGGCGCCGTGCATGCGCTGATTCGGGGGAATTTGCATCGGGCGCCAATGTATAGCGGGCAGATTCAGTCGCGAGGACCGCGGTATTGCCCGTCGATCGAGGACAAGGTTGTGCGGTTTGCCGACAAGGAAGGTCACCAGCTTTTTCTGGAGCCGGAGGGGCGCAATACGCATGAAGTTTATGTCAACGGAATCTCGACGAGTCTGCCGCGGGATGTGCAGGACGCGATGCTGCGGCTGATTCCTGGTTTGCAAAATGCGCAGATCATGCGGTACGGGTATGCAGTGGAATACGATTATTGTCCGCCGGATCAGCTTTGGCCGTGGCTGGAAACGAAGAATGTTGCGGGGCTTTATTTCGCCGGGCAGATTAATGGGACGACGGGTTACGAAGAGGCGGGGGCGCAGGGGTTGATTGCCGGCGCAAACGCGGCTTTGAAGTTGCAAAGCCGTGAGCCGCTGGTTTTGGACCGGGCTGATGGTTACATCGGGGTGCTGATCGATGATTTGGTGACGTGCGGCGTGGATGAGCCGTATCGGATGTTTACGAGTCGGGCGGAATTTCGGCTGCTTTTGCGGCATGACAACGCGGATCGGCGGTTGACGCCGATGGGGCGCGAGGTTGGCTTGGTAGATGAATCACGCTGGCAGCGATTGGAGGCCAAGCAGGCGGAAATTGCGGCGGCGATTGAATTATTGAAGGAAACGCGAGTTGAAGGCGTGACGCTGGAGCAACTGTTGCGGCGGCCGGAGACGGAGTGGGCCGAAGTGGTTGCGCGTGAGCCGCGGCTGGCCGAAATTTCTCGCGAGTCGGCAGTGCAGGTTGTTTTTGACCTCAAGTATGAGGGCTACGTCGCACGGCAAGAGCAGCAGGTGGCGCGGCAGCGACGGCTGGCGGATAAACGGATTCCCGAGCGGTTTGATTATGCCCGGATTCGGCATCTGAGGTTTGAGGCGCGTGAGAAACTGACGCGCGTGCGGCCGGTGACGTTGGCGCAGGCCAGCCGGATCAGCGGGATTACGCCGGCGGATGTGGCGCTGGTGATGGCGCATTTGGAGGGGCGGGCGTAGCAATCTAAGGGTCGGCGGGAGCCTTGCCCTCCCAATTGCAATCTGAGGCTCGGCGGGAGCGTCGCCCTCCCAAGTCATTTGGCTAACGCCGCTCGTTCCATTTGTTCGGCGTCGGCGCGAGCTGGGGGATGGAAGGCGAGGATGAGAAGGATCGCGGCGAAAACGGCGGTTAGGGAGGGTAGCAAGAAGAGTCGTTGGAAATCGACGTCGGAAGCTTGGACGCTCGGTGATTGGTTTGCTGAGTCACTGGAGTCGGCCGGAATTTCTAAATTGGGAGCCGCCAGCGTGAAGTTGCGGGTGCCGGCGAGCCAGTATTTTCGCTGCGCTTCCAGCGAGACTGAGTATGTGCCTGGCTTGGGCGGGCCGAGCGTCAGCTCGAAGCGGTTCTCGCCGTCCAAGGCGACCTGTCGTTCGTAGGCGTCTTTATCGGGCTCCTTGACCGTCAGTTTTTCGATCCGGTCTTTGCCGCGTGGATTGTTGACTTTGCCTTTGATTAGAACTTCGTTCCCGGAGACCGACTTCACGACTGCGGCGGAA
>DASXLL010000067.1:0-12280 GCA_036496265.1 Pirellulaceae bacterium
CGAAGCCGTCGTGCAACAGAGCCGCCCCTTGCTCATCGTCTGCGAAGAAGTCGAAGGCGAGGCCCTCGCCACGCTCGTCATCAACAAGCTCCGCGGCACCTTCAACTGCGCCGCGGTCAAAGCCCCCGGCTACGGCGATCGCCGCAAGGCCATGCTTGAGGACATTGCCATCCTCACCGGCGGCCAGGCCATCTTCGAAGCCCTCGGCGTGAAGCTCGAAAATCTCACGCTCAACGACCTGGGCCGCGCCAAGAAGGTCATCATCGACAAGGACAACACCACGATCATCGAAGGCGCCGGCAAGGGCGACGACATCAAGGGTCGCATCGCTCAGCTCCGCCGCGAGATCGAAGCCTCCACCAGCGACTACGATCGCGAGAAGATCGAGGAGCGCCTCGCGAAGCTGTCCGGCGGCGTGGCCAAGGTCAACGTCGGCGGCGCCACGGAAAGCGAAGTCAAGGAGAAGAAGGCCCGCGTCGAAGACGCTCTGCACGCCACCCGTGCAGCCGTTCAAGAAGGCATCCTCCCCGGCGGCGGCGTTGCTCTGCTCCGCGCTTCCTCACAGGTCAAGGCCGACGGTCTCAGCCACGACGAAGAAGTCGGCTACAACATTGTCCTCCGCTCCTGCCGCGCCCCCCTCACCATGATCGCCCAGAACGCGGGTGAAGACGGCGGCATCGTCTGCGAGCGGGTCATCGAGAGCAAAGGCAACCAAGGCTTCAACGCTCTCACCAACCAGTACGAAGACCTCGTCAAAGCCGGCGTCATCGACCCCACCAAGGTCACCCGCACCGCTTTGGCCAACGCCGCCTCCGTCGCCACTTTGTTGCTGACGAGCGACGCCCTCATCGCCGAGAAGCCCAAAGAAGGCAAAGCCGCCAAAGGCCACGGCGGCGACCACGACATGTACTAATCGCCCGTAGGTCCCGCCGGCCCGGCGGGACCTCGTGGGGTAGGCTTCCAGCCTGCCCCAAAAAAAAAGTCGCGACCATCGGTCGCGGCTAACGATCAAGCATCAAAGCCCGCCGGTTGCAAACCAATCGGCGGGCTTTCCGTTTGTGGCCCGTTTGCGGGGCTTTTACTTTTAGCCCGGTCATTAAGTCGCGGATTCGAATTGCAGATGTTCTGGCCGCGTCGTCAATGGAATGCCTGCGGCCTGCAGTTCCTTGGCCCAGCGGAGCACGCGGTGGGCCTGAAAGATGACGGCTCCGAGCAGCACGATTCCGCAGATTTGTAGCCGGAGAAGATTGCCGATCAGTGAGAGGTAACTAAACGTCAACGCCACATAGACTGCCCAGATTTGCTTGAGGCAGACGCACACGCCGAGGGCAACCCAGATCGCGCCCATCACGCCGAAGACGGCGACAAGAATGTCCATCGTGGTCGGATCCCGGCTGGCCTCATTGGACATGCTCACGACAACGCCCGCGGCAATCACCACGACTCCAATGAAAATCCAAAAGGCGCCGAGCGCAATAATCTGCGACCGAAAGTCTTTCAGCACTTTGTGCAAACGCTCGTGGGCTCCCGACGATGGCTGGAAAACGGGCGTCGGTGCGGCGGGCGATTGGTACGGATTCGGATCTGTGGGTGGCATTTGCGACATATGGAGTTACTCCTCTTCCTCCCGCAACTTCGCCAGGGCGGCGTAGTCTTCGAGAGTGCTGGTGTCGCCGACGAGTTCTTTGCCGGCGGCGATGTCGCGCAGCAATCTTCGCATGATTTTGCCACTGCGGGTTTTGGGCAGCGTGGCGGTGAAGCGGATGTCGTCGGGGACGGCGAGGGAGCCGATTTCTTTTTTGACGTGGGCTTGGAGTTCTTTTTTGAGGGCGTCGCCAGCCTGGCCGCCGCGGAGGGTGACGAAGACGGAGACGGCGTGGCCCTTGATTTCGTCGGGGCGGCCGACGGCGGCGGCTTCGGCCACGAGCGGGTGGCTGACGAGGGCCGATTCGACCTCGATCGTGCTGAGGCGGTGGCCGCTGACGTTGATCACGTCGTCGATGCGGCCCATGATCCAGTAGTAGCCGTCGTTGTCTTGGCGAGCGTTGTCGCCCGTGAGGTAGTGGCCTTTGAGCTTCGACCAATACTGTTGCTGGTAGCGTTCGTCGTCGCCCCAGATACCGCGGAGCATGCCGGGCCACGGGCGGCTGATGCAGAGCATGCCGCCTTGGTTACGTTCGACCGGTTTGCCGGATTCGTCGAGAATCGACGGAACGACGCCGGGCAGCGGCTTGGTGCAACTGCCGGGCTTGGTGGGAATCGCGCCAGGAAGCGGCGACATCATGATGCCGCCGGTCTCGGTTTGCCACCACGTATCAACGATCGGGCAGCGCTCGCCGCCGATTTTACGGTGATACCACATCCAGGCTTCGGGATTGATGCCTTCGCCGACGGTGCCGAGCAGCCGGAGGCTCGATAGATCGTGCTTATCGACGTGCTGGTCGCCCCATTTGATGAAGGCGCGGATAGCCGTCGGTGCCGTATAGAGAATGGTGACTTTGTAGCGCTCGATGATGTCCCAAAACCGGTCTTCCGCCGGAAAATTCGGCGCGCCTTCATACATCAGCACGCTGGCACCGGCAGAGAGCGGGCCATAGACGATGTAGCTGTGGCCGGTGACCCAGCCGCAATCGGCGGTACACCAGTAAATGTCGTCGTCGCGGTGATCGAAGACCCATTCGAAGGTCTTTTTGACGTAGAGGTTGTAGCCGGCGGTGGTGTGCTTGATGCCTTTGGGTTTGCCGGTTGAGCCGCTGGTGTAGAGGATGTAGAGCGGCGTTTCGCTGTCGAAGGGTTCGGCAGGGCAGTCGGCGCTGGCGGATTGCATCAGCTCGTGCCACCAATGATCGCGGCCGCTTTGCATCGCGGGCTTGCTATCGGCGCGATTGTAGACGACGCAATGTTGGACGGTCGGTGACTTCGCCAAGGCTTCATCGACGGTTTGCTTGAGAGGCAAGAGTTTGCCGCGCCGCCAGCCGCCGTCGGCGGTGATGACGGCTTTGGCTTTGGCGTCGTTGTTGCGATCGGCGATGGCTTCAGCCGAGAAGCCGCCGAAGACGACGCTGTGGACGACGCCGATGCGGGCACAAGCGAGCATGGCGATGGCCAATTCCGGCACCATCGGCATATAAATCGTCGCCACGTCGCCTGGCTTGAGGCCGAGCTTTTTCAAGGCGTTCGCGAACTTGCAAACCTCGCGATGCAGCTCCGCATACGTCAGCGTTCGCTTCTCGCCCGGCTCGCCTTCCCAAATGATCGCCTTCTTGTCCTTCCGCGGCGTCGTCAGATGGGCGTCGAGGCAGTTGTACGAAGCGTTGGTTTTTCCTCCGACGAACCATTTGGCGAACGGCTCGTTCCACTCCAGCACTTTGTTGAACGGCTGAAACCAGTGGAGCTCCTGGCGGGCCAAATCGCCCCAGAACTTTTCCGGGTCGGCTTTTGCTCGCTCGTACAACTCTTCATAAGCTTTCATCGAGTTGATTTGAGCCTTCGCAACGAATTCCGCCGGCGGCGGAAACTTGCGATCTTCCTGCATCACTGTATCGATCTGTCCGCCGCTCATAGCCAGTCTTTCACGTTGGGTGGGCTGTGCCCACCATGGACTCAAGAAGGTGGGCACAGCCCACCCTACAACTTGCGGCCGATTCTAGCGCGGCAGGCGCAAGACTGTCAAACGGCCCAAGAAATGGACGAGAATGCCCCCGCGCCGCTGCAAATACTCTGCGTTGTGAAAAGTGCTAAGCCGAACCCCGCCGTTTGACCACGAGCACGGTCATGTCCTCAGAGATTTGCCCACCCGCCTCGAACAAAGTACGGATTCGTGCGGCCAGCGCCTCGGCGGATTCGCACAAATGCTTGCCGACGAGCGACGCCACCGTTGGCTCGCCAATTCGCAGGCCGGCTGCATCGATGGCACCACAAGCTCCGCCAGACATCAATACGAATACTTCGCCCGGCCCAAGCTTCGCGCGGTCGTTGCCGAATTCGGCGTCTAATGTGTCTCCGACCCTCGGTGCATCGCTGGTCGTAATCTCCTGGGTATCCACGCCCACGATCAAGGCAACGCAGGGCCCGGCCATCGACTGCACAACTTCGCCCGATTCCGGATCAACCAGCGCGTAAGCAAGTCCACAGCGCTGTCCACCCGGTGACGCGACAATCAGCGACTCATTGACCCGGCTGAGCAACTTTCCCGGCGAATGGCGGTGAGCCGCATGAGCCCGAACGCTCGCCTGCACAGTGGCCGCACCCAGTGCCGCTTCCAAAAGCACTCCCTCGGCGTCGCCCACGACCAGCGCGAGCCGTCCATCGGCCAGGACGATCCAGTCGTGAAAATCGCCACCGACTTCATCGGCCTGCTGCGTCCACGCCGCGATCTCGTAGTCGTCAATCAGCGGCGCGACGCTCGGCAGCCGTTCCCGTTGCCATTGCTTCACCAAATCGATCTGCTGATTGCGTTGTTTTGATTTCGTCCCGGCGGCCAGCAGCATTTCGCGCTCTAAATCGGCCGCCAAGCGTCCTGCGATGATTTCGAGCAAGTTCGTTTGCTCAGCGGAAAAACCACGCGCTTCGCTGCTAAATACCCACAGCGTTCCCAGCGGAATCGACGGGCTCGAAACCGGCACACAGACCGCAGCCGCGAAATCTTCGGGACATTTCCAATGTGGCACGAGCGTGGCGTCTTCCAGCGCAACCGCGTGGCCCACCAGGGCTTCGAGGTCGGCCATGGCGCCGCGTAGCGGCCGCGGCGGCGCGAGCAATCGTTCCTCCGGCAGATTCCACATCGCCCGCAGCTTCAACGACGACGTCGCATCGTCGAGCAAATACAGCCCGGCCGCCTGACAGCCGACACTATTGGCCCCCGCCTTTAAGACTGCTTCCAACCGCTCAGCCAGATGCGGCTCTTCGTCTTTGCGGGCCGCAACAGGAACTCCCGCCGCCAATTCCGCCTCGCGTTGCCAGACAGCCTGCCGCAAGCGGGTGATTTCATTTAGTTGGCTGGCAATTGCGAGTGCCAGAGGTCGCACTAGCGCTAGCTCGCTCTTGGAGCCAGCGTCTGACTGACCATTGGAGGTGCGACAGGCCGCCTTTCCCTTGAAACCATCGTTGTCTCCCGTGCCTGGAACTAAAGCCAGTCGCCCAGCCGCCTTGCCGCCAACATCGATCGGCGTCGCCCATGTCTCCCCGAATCCTACGGGCGACGCCTCATAACGCAACTGCCAGCCGGTCGCCGTCTCAAACGCCCGGCAAAGCGGATCGAGTTCCGCCGACGCCACGCTCGGTTGTTCATCCGCCGTTTCCGTATGCAGTCGAAGCTGCGCCGTCGATTTGCTGCTCACGCGGTGGCCCGGTCACAAGTGATTTGAAACCGTCCCTGTGCAAAATCGTCCGTCACGTCTTCCCTGACTGCTACAGGTTTCCATCGGCCAGTTCGCTACTCGGCTTCAGGGTGCCGGTTTTGCCTTCTACAATCGTTACAAACTGCCTGACTAAACTGCCCGACTGGCGACGAGCGAAGCCAGACTTCGTCAGAGACTCATTCAGTAAGGCGACCTTAAATGGATTACATGGCTGTCCTACTCAGCTTGGCTTTGCTCGCGCCAGTTTTCGAGGAGGCGCCGGTCATTTCTCCAGGTAGTGAAAGCGATGGCATCCTCATCCACGGGGTCGAATCGCCATTTCAGGAAGGCACAACGCAGATCAGAGTTCTTCTGCCGGACGCTCGCGAACCCAATCGCAAATATCCGGTTGTCTTCGTACTCCCGGTCGAAGCGAAAAACGAATCGCGCTATGGCGACGGGCTCGCGGAAATCAAAAAGCACGACCTACACAACAAGCACCACGCGATCTTTGTTTCTCCGACGTTTTCGCACTTGCCCTGGTACGCCGATCATCCGACGGACCCGTTCATCCGGCAGGAGACCTATTTCCTTCACGTCGTCGTGCCATTCGTCGAACGCACCTACCCCATCGAAGCAAGGCCAGAGGGCCGCTTGCTCCTCGGCTTCAGCAAATCGGGCTGGGGCGCCTGGAGCTTGCTGCTGCGTCATCCGGACATCTTCGGCCGCGCCGCCGCCTGGGACGCTCCGCTCATGATGGACCGGCTTGGTAAATACGGCACCACACCGATTTTCGGCACGCAGGTCAACTTTGAAGCCTACCGACTAACCGACTTATTGGAGACAAATCGCGAATTACTAGGGTCGCAAAAACGTTTCGTTCTCACCGGCTATGGCAATTTTCGCCCCGAGCACGAGCAGATGCATGCGCTGCTCGACAAATTGAACATCGCACATGAGTATCGCGACGGCCCGCTGCGCAAGCACGACTGGCACAGCGGGTGGGTGCCAGAGGCAGTGGAATTGCTGCTAGCGCGTCACGCAGCCGAATGAGGGACGGTGCGCATCGGAGCAATTCCGTGGGGCGCGCAGCGTCGATTTACGCTTTATTTATAAACGTGCGGCAATTGCCACGCCGGCATGGCACTAGCCGGAGCGAGGAAAGCTGGGCGCGCCACCTGCGCTGCGGACACTGGTCGGCTCACTTTCGTTGGTGCGGCTAGCGATGGAATGCCCTGAATATTTTTGGCCCGTCGCAGCGAAATGAGCAGCCGTTCAATCTCGCGATGCACTTCTTGTGTCTGTGAAACGACCAGCACTTTAGCGTTGTCGAACGAATCGATTGCAGCGGGACCGCCAACGTCGTCCCACGAATCCGGCTTGATGGTCGTGGTAATCAGCTCGATGAGCGAGTCGTAATCTACTTCGACGACGGCCTTGGAACCGACGATTGGCATAACGACCAAATCGAGTGCCGGGTAAATTCGCGTTAGAAGCTGCGACTGGATATCTTCCGGTGAGCTGATCACGAAAACTTCGTCGCGGATCGTAAACTCCAACTCCACTGTCTTCAGCGTAAGTTGCAAAATCGATTCGAGCGTCAGATCATCGAGCCTGATTGTGACCGGAGTATCTGGACTGATGCCTGCTTCTTCGAGTTTTTTGATGGCCAGGACAATTGGTATTTGAAACTGTCGGGCGATCTGCGCGGCGACATCGCGGAGCGGTGCTTCGACAAATGCAACCGAGCCGCGTCGATTCAAGGCCAACTCTAACTCTTGTTCGTGCCTGCCGACATCGTCGTCCGCGTAAAGCCATGTTTGTGCGTCAGCCGCGGAGGCAAATGAAAGGATGCTAAGAATGGCGCCTGAGCAGAACGCCGCGGGGGAAACCGCCTGCATCGCAAGATTCCTGGTAAGAACTGCCCCGGGCAGGCCAATTATCTTGTCTTTTGCAAACGAGGCAACTACGATTCCCGCACTCAGGGGCAGAAAGTGATCGTTGCCGCAGGCCTTCGGATACCTCGCGGACGGTTCGCACTTGTGCGAAGCACTTTCCTTTGCCAGCCGATGGTTTTGCCATTCGCGGTTGTGCCTTCTTGAAGCCCCTGGAGATTCGACATGTTTGCCCATCGTGCGTGCAGCATTGCGCCATGGCCTGCTGCCCAAGCTTTTATTCGTTTCACTTGCAGCTATCTTCTTTTAGCCCTATTCGTGGCTAAACCGGTAATCGCTCAAGAATTGCCGGGCGAAGGCCCGCCGCTACCGCTGAAACGGGTCGTTCTATTCAGTTCCAGCGTCGGATATTTCGAGCATCGCGGAGAAATCGAAGGTCGCAAGCAAATCGAATTCGCGTTCAAGACCTCCGATATTAACGACTTACTGAAGAGCCTTGTCGTTCAGGATCGCGATGGCGGATTCGTCACCGCCGTGAATTATGGCTCGCCGGAGCCGCTGAATCGAACGCTGCGCACGTTTGCGATCGACCTTACCGAAAATCCGACGTTGGCCCAGATTTTTCAGCAACTACGTGGCCAGTCGGTTCAGATCGAGGCGCCGTCGATGATTAGCGGCGTCGTTGTGGGCGTGGAGTCGCGCCGCGTGACCGGCGCGGATGGTGGCGACCGCTTGCTCGAACTGCTTAACGTTCGTACTGAGCAAGGACTGCAAAGTGTTCGCATCGACGATATTTCGCGAACGCGTTTTCTCGATTCAAAAACCGACCGCGAGTTTCAACAAGCTCTGGACGTCGTGGCCCGAGCACACGCTGACGACCAAAAACGCGTCAAACTCGATTTCTCCGGCGACGGCAAGCGGCAAGTGTCGGTCGGATATATCCAGGAAGCAGCGGTTTGGAAAACGAGCTATCGGCTGGTGCTGGCCGATGATGCACAGCCGTTTTTGCAAGGCTGGGCGATTGTCGAGAACACGACGGCTCAGGATTGGCGCGATGTCCAGCTCACATTAATCAGTGGGCGGCCGATTTCTTTCTTGATGGACCTATATGAGCCGCTGTACATGGCCCGGCCGTTCGTGAGGCCGGAACAGCATGCATCGCTGCGCCCGCGCGTCTATGAGCAGGATTTGGGGGCTCGGACGCAGGAGTTTGAGGCAGCCGCAGCAAAAGCACAGAGCAACCGCAATCGCGGGGCGATGGGCGGAATGGGAGGCGGAATGATGGGAGGCATGGGTGGCGCGGGCGGAGGCATGAGTGGCGGTGGCATGTTCGGCGGCGGACCAAGGGGCAGATCGCAGCAGCCATTCGTCACAACTGTGGTCGCAGCCGATGAGGATCAGTCGCGCATCGACCTCACAAAAGGGGTGGCGTCCGCCGCCAGCGGGCAGGATGCCGGTGAGTTATTCCGGTATGTCATTACGGCGCCAGTGACGCTCAATCGCAGTGAGTCCGCGATGTTGCCGATTGTGAATGATGCGGTGAAAGTTGAAAAGGTTGTCATTTTCAATCCGGCCGTTCATGCCAAGCATCCGCTTTCGGGCCTACGGCTGACCAACTCGACGCCGCTGCATTTGCTGCAAGGGCCGATCACGCTATTTGATGGCGGTGAGTATGCCGGAGATGCTCGCATTGAAGACATTCCGCCCGGCTCAACACGGCTCATCAGTTACGCGCTCGATTTACAGACGGAAGTTGCCATCGAGCAAAAGCCGGCCGAACAAACGCTGGTCTCGCTGCAAATTCGCAAGGGTGGGCTGCACGCCAAGCACCAGGCGATGCGTGAAGCTCGGTACACAATCAAAAATTCGTCGGATCGGAAGAAGCAGGTTCTTGTGGAGCGACCCGTCGATCCCGCTTGGTCAATTGCGGAGCCGAAAGCGACGGAAAAAACGCGCTCGCTTTATCGGTTTTCTGTCGACGCAGAGCCGGGTAAACCGGCCAGACTTGCCGTTCTCGAAGAGCAACCGGTTCTTGAGGAATACGTTCTGTCCACTGTGGATCCGACGGTATTCAACTTTTATTTGCATACGCGAGTTGCCTCGCCGGCCATGAAAAAAGCTCTTCAAGATGCGCTTGATCGCAAATCGGCGGTTGCCGAGGCTCAAGCGAAACGCCGGGCCGTCGAGCAGCAAATTGCCGAGATCGTTGCCGAGCAAGAACGCATCCGTCGCAACTTGCAAGGACTATCCGACGCCGGCTCGAAAGATCCCTTCGGCGAGCCTGTCAAAAAGCCGACGAGTGAGATCATGCAGCGATTCCTCGCGAAGTTCAGCACGCTAGAGACGGACCTCGAAAAGCAGCGGGTTGACCTGAAGCTTCGAAAAGACAACGAGGCGGAAACTGTCCGGCAATGGGAGGCGTTTGCGGAATCAATAGTCGCCGAATGAGATTGGTTCGCAGGAATGAATGGCCAGGTTAATACAGCGGGCCTTTGATTTTGCTGTTTTGACGAGTGAAAGACGTGCTAGCGTTGCCGTGCAAGAGACTTAAAAGCGGGTGCAATTGAGCGTTTGCCTTATAATCCTTACTATTCGCGGCCCCGATCTGCCAGTGTCGCGGAGTGGCCGGCTCAGTCTTATGATCGACTTCGAAATTCAACGCTGCTCGCGCCGCTGTGCGGCGACGGACCATGAGTTCGTGGCGGGGGACGTGTGCTTTTCGGCGCTGGTGCCGGAAGGAGCGGCGGTGGTGCGGAAGGATTTTGTGGCGTCGGCTTGGAATGGGCCACCGGAAAACGCCGTCGGCTGGTGGAAGACAAAAATTGTTGATCCGCATGCTGGCCGGCTACATTGGGCGCCGAACGACGTGATGCTGCACTACTTCGAGCGATTGCTCGAAGATCCAGCGGCAGAAGATGCGCGGTATGTTCTGGCGCTGTTGCTGGTGCGGCGGCGGGTGCTGCGGGTGGAAGGTCATGAAAAAGATTCCCAAGGACGGGAGCAACTGGTGCTGTTCTGCGGCCGCAACGAAGCTCAATATCGTGTGGCCGAGGTGATGCCGACGCCGGAGCGGGCGGCGGCGATTCAGCAGCAGTTGTCGGAACTGCTTCAGACGCATGGAAGCTGAACGAAGAAATTCCAAGAATCGAAGAACCGAAGAACCAAAGGGCCGCTGGTTGGTCTTCGTTGGTCCGTTGGTTCTATGGTTTTTTGGTTCTTGGTTCTTGCTTGCTTCCACTGGCTGCCGATCACATGCATCGTGGTTGCGGCGCAGCACGGGTGATCCGCCGCCGATTGCTTTTTCAGCGCTGCCGAGCCCAACGGAGGCTGTGGCAGCGGTGAATGCGAACACGCAGCGCGTGCAGTCGCTGCAAACGCAGGGCGCGACGCTTTCGATTCCTGGTGCGCCGTCGGTGGGTGCGGAAATTGCCGTGCAGCGGCCGCGAAAACTGCGGCTGAGGGCGAAGACGCAATTGACCGGAGCCGAGCTGGATTTGGGGAGCAACGACGAGCTGTTTTGGCTGTGGGCGGCGCGGATGCCGGAGCCGTCGGTGTTTTATGCGCGGCACGATCAATTTGCGACGAGTCGAGCGCGGCAAATGTTTGCGATTGAGCCAGGATGGTTGATCGAAGGGCTCGGATTGGTCGAGATCGATCCGGCGAGTGTTTTGGAAGGGCCGTTTGCCGACGGCAATGATCGCATTCGGCTGCGGACGACGGTGGCGTCGGCCGGTGGCCAGTACACGCGATTGCTCCTTTTGCATAAGCAGTATGCCTGGGTGCTGGAGCAGCATGTTTATGATGAGCAAGGACAACTGATCGGCTCAGCGTTTTGCAGCGGGCATGAATATCACGCTGTGGATGGGGTCGCACTGCCCAAGCGAATCACGGTGCAGGTGCCGCACGGCATGCCGCGGCTGCAGCTAGACATTGATCGCTGGGCCATCAATCAGCCGCTGATTGATGCGGCAACCGTCTTTGAGCTGCCACGGTCGCAGCTGGGGAATTATCCGTTTGTGGATATGGCTGATCCAAAATTTGTGCCGCCGGGCGGCGGAGTGCCGGCACAGCCGGCGTCGATTAATACACCGCAGTCGCAGGCGGAGATGCCCAAGCGGGTGCGGGGGTTTGGAAGTTGGCGGTGATGGCGGAAGCACGCCACGCTCAGGCGAACAGCAATTAGAATGAGGGAGGCCGTTTGCTCCCTCCATCGCCAGTCCTGCCATGCCTTTGTTGCCGAATCAGGAACCGCGCTCCTCGGCAACGACTCTGCTCGTATTTTTGATTGGGCTGCCTCTGATTGGGCTTGTCGCGGCGGTGTTCGTGGCCGCGATGCGGATTCCGATTCAGCCGGCAAGCGAGTCAGATTCCAAAGTAACCAATCCACCGGTTGCGGCTCCTCCGGTCGACCATTCTGGCAGTGCGCCAGCGCCCACGGAAAGTCGTTCGGTAACCGAACCGGCAGCGCCGGCGACCTCGAATGAGACGGAGAAGGCAGCGCGACCTTCGACGCCTGCTGAACCGAAGATTGTGGGTTCGCCGCGCCCGTCCGAAACGGAGCGGCCGCCGTGGCAGGGGGCGCTCGATGATTCAACTGATGCGCCGGGCTACGAACAAATTGCTTTTCAGTCGTTCGATGAGGCGTTTGGTAAGCCGGGCCGCGATGATCTAACGCCGTGGTTCGCGGCGACATCGGCGGCCGGTTTTCGCATTAGCAAAGTGCCGTCGCAGTTTGGCCAGTCGGGGATGATCGAAGGTATTGGCCGGTTGAAATGTCCGTGGCCGGAGGGCGCGGTGCTGCGGCTGCAGGTCGAAAACTTCGACGGGTTGAAGATGCATTTTTGGAATGGTTCGGCTGGGGTAACGCTCGTCTATGCCGATGAGGGCAATCGCTGGACTGCTTACAAGACGACTCGCGAGCAAAATGAGCCAATTCCGAAGTCGTTGGTGATCGCGGCGACGGACGATGATCGTTGCAGAAGGAGCGGATTCCGGTTTGGCGGGCCGATTGAGCTGCGATATGTAAACGATGGGCTGCTTCTGAGC